>CAYXSD010000060.1:10137-17529 GCA_964466335.1 uncultured Spirochaetales bacterium | reverse complement strand
GTTATTTTCCTATTCGTAATTGCAACAAATTTACGGGGATCGTAAAATGCTCCAGGTGAATGATTTTCTGAGCTTACATTGTTTCCGTACCCAATGGCATTGCTAAAATTCTTATTTACTCGTATTATCATCCAATCATCCGATCCTTCCATATTTGTTACATAGACGTAATCATCATCTACTCTTATGTCAAAAAGAACATCATCGAAATTTGAATTAAAATATGTATCTACCACTTTTTCTGTCTCAGGATTGTATTTAAAAATTCGTGGTTGGTCGGACGGGTTCTGTCCGGATATATAAAGCATTCCGTCACTGTCCACAACCATTCCATAGATAAGCAATATCTCTTCAACTCCGGTAGTCGTATTGAGAGTAGTTAATCCATTTCCATCTAGGTCAGACCTATAAATTGTATTTGATGTATCCACAGAAACATAGATATATCCATTTATCTGATCAATTGCCAAAGCTTCATAACCACTGTCGTTGTACGGCGAACCACTTGTATCAATCAGGATTTCCTCAGTAGTATCCAATATTGAATCTATCCGCCAAACAAGAGCACCATTGCCTTGTCCATTGTTCGCCACGTATATCCTTCCGCGGTTATCCAATTCCAAATCGTAGGGCCAGAAATAATACGTTCCACTCCAAATAAGACTTAAGTCCGAGGCAGCAATTTGTTGTGTTCCCCAATCCAAGCCATCAATATCATTAATTTGGAAAATTTTTGCGTTTGCTGCACCGCCCTCGAAACTAGTGTCCGCCACCACCAACTTTGTCTCGCCGGTGCGCATGGGGAGGTCCACCTGCACCGAGTCGCTTTCCAGGTCGACGGTGCTTCTACCTCGCCAGGTGATGATAGCGCTCGCACTGGCGGGGTCTTTGTAGGCTTCCAGTTCTACGGTGCGGTTCGTTCCCTTCGGTACCAGCATGCCGACCGATGTGGCCGTGCCGGGGAAAGCCACCTCCAGGGTGCCGAAATCGCTTCCCGACACGGTAAGGGTGTAAGCAACAATGTCGTCCGGCGGCCAGGTGATGGCCTTGGACCCGCCTCCCACGTTAATAATTACCTCGGAGTACTCCGTGCCCGCTCCGGCGCAGGAGAGAAAACCCGTTGAAAGGATAGTTATCAACCCAAGTAAAAACACCACGATGGCCAAAGAAAGACCCGTCCGTTTTACATAGATCTTTTTACACTCTCTAGATTCAGTATTATTCACCTTCATATCATCCATCTCCTAATTCCACTCGACATTGATAATAACCAGAGAAATCTTCTGTATTTCCGGAAGAACTACCAGCCCATCCTCCCCCGAAGTGCTGGTGGCTACCTCGTAGAGAAGATTCAACGCATCCTCCGCGGACGGCGGCGGAGTGAAGGATTCGATCTTTCCCTCCTGCCCTCCGGTAAAAGCTCGGGACTGGTTAAGGATGTTGGTAAGCACCACCGTCCCGTTTTCCACCCAGAGGTTTACCCCGTCGAACTCGAAGCTCGTCCCCCTTACCGCCGCCGTAGAAACGGAACTTCTAAGAGAAAAATCGTGCTTCAACCCCTCCGAGGATTTTATATCCGCCTTTACCTTCCCCACCTTAAGATAGAGCCCGGTGGAAACAGTACCCTCTCTTTTTACCAGTTCATCGATCCTCATCCGGGTTAGAGGCTTTACCTGAAGGACCGCCCCTTCCACATCCAGAACAACCGAAGCGTTGAACCCGGTGGAAATCGTAGTACCCTTGTTAAGCCGCATTCCCGTTGTTGCCGCTCTCCAGGCTGCCGCTCCCGATTGTACCTCTACTTTTCCCTTTACCTCTTTTACCACAAAGGCCTGTCCGTAACCGGCCCCCGCAACCATGAGGACCAACCATAACCCCATTATTATTCTTTTCATTCTTCTCGTCCTTTTCATTTTCATCCTTCCTCCCCTTAAAAACTGAAGGACAGCTGGATACGGCCGCCCCCCTCTATAGGCTGCCCGTTTTCGGAAAATGCTCCGCCGCTGCCGTTGTTGGGAATAAACAATCCGCCGCCTATGGAAAACCCCAGGTCAGACAGGGGGCGAAACCCCAATATCAAATCGATCTCCGTTCCCAAATAAAGTTGGGAGGAATCCGAGTTTATGCCCGCTTCCGAAATGGCCCCCTCGGTGGGTCTCACATAGACAAACGTTTTTAAAGTCGTTTGGAAGTTTTTCATGGCCCGGGACCCGGAATTGGAGAAAGGCTTAATGGAGTAACTTAACTGGTTTACCATCATATTTCCCAGCTTTGGGGAGAAGATGATACCGAAGGGCGAACTGGTTAGGGGCACATAGTGGTTCGACGCGCTGCTATCAGAATACCCTTCGTAGTAGGAAGCCTGGTTCTCGTCCCCGCTGGAAAAAACGGTCCGCAACTGGATTTTAGAGTAGAGGGCCTCTCGAATGTAAAAACTGAACCCCCCGCCGGCAAGGAAGGCCAAAACGGAGTAGGAATCGTGCTGGCCCAGGTTCAGATAGAAGTAGGCGTCCCAGTAGAGGATAGATGCCAAGGGCCCCCTTATCCCGATCCCGAGATACTCTGTGTGAAGCCTTCCTCCCCCCGCGGCGAGGTCTTCCTCCGCCTGCAGGTCCTGCTGGAAGAGAAAAGAGAAAAGCAAGTCCTGTCTGAGAAACAGCCCGGGAAAGGTCACGTAGAGGTGCTCGATCAATTTTGGAGATGAAAGGGCGAAACCGTGGTCCGGAGCGTCCCCGTTTACCGCCAAGTCGCTCTGGGTCAGCATGATTGATGACGAGGGAACTGAGATGAGTGTCGTAAATCCAATACCCGCGACTATGGACATAAAGGGATAGTTAACACCGACCTGAAGTCCATCGAGTTTGTGCTGAAGAACATGCCGGGTGAAATCCGAAACAAGGAACCTTCCCGCTTTATACTGAAAAGAAAAGGGGAGGTCTCCCTCGGAGGCAATCAATCCCTCAATATTGAGCTTGTCGAAATCCACAAAGGCAACCCGGTCTAAGGTAAAAAGATAGTAGGCTTGAATATTGAACACAAATCCCTGATCCACCGGGGCCCTAAGCCAAAACCCCACTTTATCTATCTGGCTGAAATCCAGATCGTTGCCGTAGGTTAGTTCCGTTGAATTGTCAAGAAAACCGCCCCAGTCTACGGCATCGCCGGATTGGGCGGTCACAAAAGACGGAAGAAGCAGGAAAAGCACCAAGCCCAGCAAGACAGGGGGAGAGAAAACGCCGCGTAACGGAGTGCGCGATTTTCTGTTCTTATTTTTTATCATGACTCTTCCCTCCTCCACTCTAATGCTCGACCGAGGACACGAACGGCCTCCTCACCGGAGAGGGTCCTTCCCGGGGCCGTGCTTCCGTCGATAAATCCAAGGTAGTCGAGCTCCCGGACAGCGTATCGGGGAACGGAAGCAATACTGTACATAATGCCCCCGGGCAGGTCCAAGGCTTTCATTACCACCAGGGAATACTCCCCTAAGGTGATAGTCTGGGCCGTCCCCTTCACAGCGATTCCCCAGTCCTGTGACTCCAGGTAGGCAATAGCCCTTTCCTCGGTCACATCTTCGGGGAGGAGACCGGCGCCGGAGAACACGAGCTTAAGAGCTCCGCCGAACAAGACCTCCTCCCGCTCCAGGACCTCATCTAAAAAGGTGTTTGACTGAGCGAATCCTGTAAAGGATAGAAATAAAAGAAAGAGTACCAACAGGGGCCACTTTTTCATGTTCCTCTCCTATAGATTATTTTGAAACTTTGGTTACATGACAGTAGGTGATTTCTAAACTAGATAGAAAATTCTCACCCCTTCTCTTAGTATATCGCAAATAGATAAATAATGCGAGAGAAGCAAATGCTTTTTTCCCCATTTTCCCCATTTTTTCTTTTTTTCTGTATCCGCGGGGGGATTTTTTAATCCACCCCGTAAGCCAGGTAACCGTCATCTTTGTGGTGCTTAGGGTCGAAGAGGGCCAAGGTGAGGAAAAACTCCATTTTCCGTGGGATACCGCCATCTTTATGGTTACAGAGAAATTCGCGGATTAAGTCGGCTTGAGGTTTACTCGAGTTCTCCGCTAAATCCACCAGTAATTGGTGGTATCTACCCCTGCATGAGGCATTCTTCCCGTTTTCCACCTCATTTCTCGCCTCTTCCCTTAAAGGCGGTGCTACGGAATCTTCTATGAGAGAGAAAAGGTAGTGGATCCCTTCGTGACGGTCATGCTTGTACTCCCGAAGGAAAGAGTAAAAGGTCTTAGGTACTCCGCAGAGGACGGCCAGGGACATGTACACCTGGTCCTTTACCGCCTCGGGAAGCCCCTCCTCCAGGACCTTTTCTAAGAGCACGGGGATGTACGCGGGGTCCTTCAGTTCGATAAGGGCCTGGCTCCCGTATACCACTATCCTTGGATTGCTGGACTCTTGAAACTGCCGCACGATTTCCGGTACCGAATCTCTGTCGTCGAGACGTACCAGAGCCACCATGCTCTTACCCCTAAGGAGGATATCCTCCGATGACAGGCAAGCCCTCAAATCGGAAGTTGCGTCTTTTGCGCCGTGTTCGCCGAGGATCTCCGCGGCGTGCCAAGCGGTGGTGTGTTCTCCCCGCTTCAGCTCCTCCTTTAAGGCCTTCTCCGTGGCGTTTCCAAAATCAATCTGTCTTAACGCCCTCAATGCCCTGCTTCTAACAGAGATTTCCGGAGAACGAATGTAGTCCCTTACCACCTCCTCGGAAACACTTGATCCCAAAATCTCGAGTTTTTCGATGTTTTCAGCGTCCTCATCGAAAGACCGGGCTTTCTCAAGCTTGTTCAGAACAAAAATCGCCTGAAGGTCCCTAAAAGAAAAGAGAAGCCCGAAAACATGCTTTAGCCTCCACTCCTTCAAACGCTTTAAGCGATAGAGAAGAATGAACATGGCTACCAGGATTACAGCAATAAGACGGAAGTACATCCTGTAGACCTCCATCCCCGGCAGCTCCATGTCCTGAAGGATTTTAAGGATTGTCGCTCCCACTACGGAACCGGCAAGCCCCGCCGTTGCTCCCGAAGCGGCTCGGACTACAAGGCTTATCCCCACCCTCTCCATTTCATCCACCAGCACGAGAAGATAATGGCCAAGGCCTACAAGCATTCCTATCTTGCAGAACCCGCCCAAAAAAAAGACAAGCAGCGTCAATCCGGGCATGAATACCGGCGGAGCAAAGGCCCAAAAAGCATCGATAACAAAGAACCCTAAACCGTAGAGAATTATAAGAGGCCGGGGCCCGACAAGATCGGCAAGAAATCCATTAAAAAGGGCGGACACGATCCCGCCGCCGATAATCATCAGTGTAAAGATCATAGCGATATGGTCAGGGATGCCGTATCCATTTTTTATGGTAATTACCGAAAAGGGAAGGGTCATAACAAAGAGCACGAACCCGGCACACCAGCCGAAGAGCATCCGCCTCATTCCCGGGTTGTTCCAGATAAATGTAAGGGAGATAATGAGGGGTTTCGATGCGGATTCCGAGGGCATTGTAGACTCCGGTACTTTAGAGAGAAAATAACTGGCGACAAATCCAGTGGCGCATCCAATACCAATAAAAATCTGATATACAGATATCTTATCCCACAGCCTAAGGACCATAATAATGATGGCCATGGAAATAAAATATGCAGTGTGGGCATTGAACACGTTCCCGGAAAGGAAACGGCCCCTCTCCTGAGGAGTAGTAATATCCCCCTGGAGGGGAGAGTTGTTTACAATACCCATACTTCTAAAAAGGGCAAAACCAAAAGCACCTGCCATAATTAACACTACCCGCCCCCATTGATGGCTTGAATCCACAAAAGGCGCGAATACCATTATAAGGGCGCTGGCGTAACGAAAAGCCCAATTGATCGACCAAGACTTGGCCGAACCTATCTCGCTTACAAGTCGTTTTCCGAGAACCATAAAGGGCATGGTAAGATGTATAAAAGAGGCAAGGATTGCTACCTGCGGATCAGTTAGTCCGTTACGGATTGCATAGAGGATAAGGATGTTCTCCATGAGAAGGGCTATGGAGACCCCGTTGAACCGCATAAAGTGGCGCAGCATTTTTTGCCCGTTGCGGCGCTGTTCGGGAGTTAGTCTTTCCGGAAAATCTGTTGAGTTTTCTGCCATTCTCTTTGTTCTCTTTTAATTATAGTAGGCGGAGGATAAAAAAAGGGTCAAGGGCAAAAGCGTGCTTTGCGCGGTCCGGCAGTCTTCAATCTTCTATCTTTTCTTTTGTTTTACCACGATGGAGAGGGTTACATCGCCAAAAATATAGGTTTGACAGGCCAAGCGGGTATGTTCCGGGCTGCCTAAGGCCTTAAGCCGGGTCCGTTCCGGCTCCCCAATTCGGCTTAAGCGGTCCTCCCCCTCTAAAATCCTCACCCGGCAGGTCCCGCAGACCGCCTTTCCTCCGCAAACATGGGATATCCGCAGCCCCTGGCGCTGAAGATTATTGAGGAGGGAGACGGCGCCACTCGCTTCAAACTCAACACCATCGGGTTCTATCCGTACCCGGGGCATATCAGATGCTCTTTCCCCAGCTGTTCCGAAAAACTACCTCTTCTAAAGGCTTCCTCTCCCGCGGGGCTTCCTCGGATTCCCGGTGTTTTTCACTCAACTCTTCCATATCCCCGGGATATCCTAAGACAATAAGGGTAAGGAGAGTAACATCTTCGGGAATACCCACCGCTTCTTTTATGGGGACAGGCTTAAAACCCGCGATAGGATGGGCAATCATGCCCTCTTTCTGGGCCTGGAGAATGATGTTCTCAGCGGCCAGTCCCACATCGAAGAGAGCATACTCCCGGCCCTCACTCAAGTCGCAATCCAGGTCCCTGCGAGTACAGACCAGAATAACCAGGGGACTCTTCTTTACCCAGTAGTTCGCCCCTGGAAGGTGTTCTCCTATTCTCGCCGTGACCTCCTCCCCCTCTACCACTACAAAACGCCAGGGTTGATTGTTGAAGCAGGAGGGAGCGTACATACCGGCGGTGAGTAATCGTTTTATCACCTCCTCCGATACCGGCTCCGTTGAAAGGGCCCGTTTTGATGTTCTCTCTTCAATTTCTCTTATAATTCCGTCCATTTCCCGCCTCCTGGTTAAAGAGTACCCCATATTGTCCGCTATGAAAACAGGTGAATTCATTATATGTGTCAAAAATACTCAGCACATAGGCATTATCGCGCCCTTGTATACTATTGACCCAATAATGGCATGCGTGGGTTCTAGTGGTACCGCCTTTGGAAATGCCTCTCCTTCATTGCACTTTTGAATACATAAACATAATTCCTTACAATACAGAGAATTACATCTTCAAAAAGAAAATAGGTAATGCGGAATTCTCTTGTTGGCACGTTTCTTGCATTAATA
>CAYXSD010000060.1:0-10037 GCA_964466335.1 uncultured Spirochaetales bacterium | reverse complement strand
GATTACAGGAGGTTACCAATGAATTACCTTAGACAGTATACACCAAAATCTATAGGAACGTACCGGAGCTTCGACAATATGTTGGATACATTCTTTAAGGATACACCCTACTGGAAGACCCAGTCTCCTTCGGTGGATATCAGGGAAGAGGAAGACAAGTTCATTCTTGAAGCGGATATGGCAGGCTTGTCCGAAAAAGATATTGACGTCAACTTAGACAACAATCTCTTAACTATCTCCGCGGAAAAGGAAGATAAGAACGAAGAAGAGAAGGAAGGATATGTTCTCCGCGAACGCAGGGCTTCCTCCTTTAAGCGAAGTTTCGTTCTTCCCGACCAGGTAGATCGGGAAGGCATAGAAGCTGCCTACAAGAATGGCGTACTCACCTTAGAAATCGCAAAGAAACCGGAAGCGAAACCCCGGTCGATAAGCATAAAGGGTGAGAATAAAAAGGAAGCAAAGAAATAGCTTCACTTGTGACATACCGTCCCGGGCTAACAGCCTGGGGCGGAATAATTATAGATAAAAAAGGACCGTCCCCTTAGGGAGGCGGTCTTTTTTTTTTATTTCATCAGGGTCTTTACATCGGGTCTTTACATCGGGTCTTTACATTTCCCCGTCTTCTTTCCAATATTCGTGCACGTTGTAATGGTTGAAGGTGCGTTCCTCGTACTCCCGGGTAATATCCTGATCGGACTGGAACTCCGGAGCACTGGTAATCTTGTCTTTTGAGGTATTAACGTTGACCATGGACTTCTCCCAGACCACCTTGTCGATCAGTTTTGGCGTAAGAAGGACCTTCTTGCCGGAGAAGATCTTCCCCGTATCGATAAGCATGTACCGAATGGCAAATTTCTCATCATCGAATATAAAATCTTCTACATGACCAATCTCTCCATCCACGGCGTGTACATAGTAACCGATAACCTCGGAAGTGCTTCTTAAGTGGGAGTCTCCGGATTCATTCTCCGGCAGCGGATGCTCCCTCTGCTGCTGTTCCACATCCTCTATCACCTCCGGATTCACCACGGGATACATCCCGCTTCCCCAGAGTCCCACACCCCTCCAGTAGACAGGAATATTGTAGTAGCGGTGATACTCCATCTCCTTCTGCCGCGAGATAGGCCGGTCCGTGTCGATGTCGGGGCTGTCTTTCACTTGCCCCTTACTCAGTCTCACACTAATATACTTTTGCTCCCAATTGATAGTATCTACCGAAACCGGAGAAATGAGCACCTCTTTCCCAAGCATCCACGGGCCGGTCTCGACAACGATATACCGGACCGTCCACTTTTCATCGTCGAAGTACATTTCTTCTACATGACCGATTTCGCCATCGGTAGTATGGATCCTAAAACCGCAGAGATTCTTTGTTCTTTTTAACATGGTTCCCCCCTTCCACTAGTAAGTATACTAGGGTAGAGGCAAAGAAACAAATTTTCCTGAAGGAATATTCTGAAGGGAGATTTGTAATCAGGACTAGAGGGTCCTTTCCAAAACAGAATTCTTATCCCCTGTCATAGGCTCCTCTTTCTTCTGAAATCCCATCTTTTTAAGGTATTTCTCGTGGAGAGGGGACATTCCATAGGCTGTCCGGGCGGTCTTTCCGGTTAGCCCGAGCTCCCTTACCCCCCTGGTGAAGAAGAAATCGGCGTTCTTGTAATCTCGATACGCGGGAATGGCGTAATCGAAGAGGATTTCAATTTCTTCTCTCCCCGTTTTTCCAAGGTCGGTGGTCTTGGCGTCCTGTTCCGGCACCCTTCGGAACACAAAGAGCGCCGCCGGAAGCATATCCCGGAGAATATAAAACCCTTCGGCAGTATCCCACTCCTCGGGTTGAACATCCCAGAGAAAGCGTTGAATATCGTCCTTAAAAAAGGAGAGAAACTCTTCCGTATAGGTACGGCCAACCTGGTGAAAGTCCATTACCTTAAAATCGTCGGTTTTCGCGAACATCTCCCTAAGGTAGTAGAGATCGAACACGGCAACAAAGGCGTTCAAGCCGAATACCGGCCAGGCTTTAATAAGAAACCCGTATAGTGCAAAGGCGGCAGCACCAATGAGGTTTAAGATCCTAAGGCGTTTGATGTTTTTTTGGGTGAGGCTGACAGCGGTAATAACCGAGGCCGCGGTACCCAGGACTTCGATGAGGGTTTTTACGTCCATGCTTTAGCCTGAAGGACTTATATAAGCTCCAGGATTTCCGCCAGGTCCTTAGGGTCTAATCGGAACCGGGAGCCCTTACCTTCGTAAAAACCGTTCTCTTCGATCATATGTATGTGGAGGTCCGTGAAGGTAATCTCCTTGTCCAGACGGGTGTTTACCACGGTGGTGTTTCGTTTGCGGTACAATCCGGGCCCTCCGAAGGGGGAGGGAAGTTTTCCCCGCACATCATCCACCTTTACCTCGAAGTTCGGCTCCACCCGAACAAACTCCCCCAGTCCCTCGGTACCGCTGTCTCTAAGCTCCTTCATCTTCCGGGCGATCTTTTTATGGGTAAGTCCCAGGCGTCTCACTTCGGCGGCATCGTCTATGAGGATATCCACCAGGTTCCGATCGTCGGTACCGAGAAACCCTTCCAGGGTAATAGCGCCGGGTTTCATATTTTCTTGGACTTTATTCAAGTCCGGACCTTGTTTCATTCTTTCCTCCTCCAGACAAATCTGCTTAGGCCTAGGCGAACTTATCGTAGTAGATGAGCTCTTCCGGTACGCCCTTTTCGGTAAGGACCTTTACGCAGGCGTCGATCATACCCGGACTCCCGCAGAGGTAGGCCTCCACGTTCTCACCGCTCTTTAGATGGTCCGCCACGGCATCGGTAACCAACCCGGTTTTTCCCTCCCACTTGTCGTCCTCCATGGGTTCCGAGAGGACCGGAACAAAGGTGAAATTGGGGAGCTTCCCCTCCAACTCTTTCATCTCCTCTACTAAGAAGAGATCCCGCTTTGCCCGGGCGCCGAAGAAGTAGGTGGTGTTACGATCGATCTGCTTCTCCACCATGTCCAGGAGGATCGCTTTTAGCGGCGCCATCCCGGAACCCCCGGCAATACAGACGATATTCCGCTCCGTTTCCCGGAGGAAGAAATCACCGTAGGGCCCGTTAATAATGATTTCATCCCCCTCTTTCAAGTATTTGTGCACATAGGTTGTACAAATTCCGTTGGGAACCAAGCGAATCTCCAGTTCTATTCTCTTGTTATCCTGGGGCGCGGAACTTATAGAGTAAGCCCGGTAGACCGGTTCGTCGGTGAGTTCGTAGGCGGGGACCTGAAACTGGATGAACTGACCCGCTGTAAAGGAAATCTCCGGGGGGTCCTTAAGTTCCAGGGTCACCTCTTTAATGTCGTGGGTAAGGTCCCTAAGCTTCGCTACGCGAGTCTGAAACTGTTTAACGTTGAAGAGTTCCTCAGGGATTTCTATTTTTAGATCATTTTTTACCTTTATCTGACAGGAGAGCCTTATCTGCTCTGCCTGCTCCTCCTCGCCTATCCAGGGAAGTTCCGTGGGAAGATACTGTCCCCCTCCCTCTTTCACCTTCACCTTACAGAGACCGCAGGATCCCCGTCCCCCGCAGGCGGAGGGAATGAAAATCTCCTCCCCCATAAGGGTGGAGAGAAGGGAACTCCCCCCCCGGATATCGAGCTCCTTGTCGTCGTTGATGGTGATTTTACACTCCCCGTAGTTGGCTATTGTTGCATCGGCTATTACCATGAGGAGTGCCAAAAAAGCGGCCAAGGCCGCGATGGAGGAAACGCTAATTATTAGAGTCGTTATCATACACCTATCCTAACTGATGTTTATCATTCCGGTGAAGCCCATAAAGGCCAAGGCCATCATTCCTGTTATAATAAGGGTTATTCCCGCTCCTTCCAGGCCCTTAGGCAGACGGGCCCGGGCGAGCTTCTGCCGTATCCCCGCCATTGCCAGAATTGCCAGCATCCAGCCGATGCCGCTTCCCAGGCCGAAGACGAAGGAGGCGAGAAGATCGTAGTCTCGAATTACCATGAAGAGACTCACCCCTAAAATCGCGCAGTTCACCGTAATCAGGGGGAGAAAAATGCCGAGGGCGGCGTAAAGGGTTTCGGAAACCCGCTCTATCACCATCTCCACCAGCTGTACGAAGGCCGCAATTACGATGATAAAAACAATAAACCTTAGGTATTCCAATCCCAGCGGCACCAAGATGAGATGATACACGATCCAGTTTAGGAGGGAGGTGGTTGCCATAACAAAGGTCACGGCGATGCCTAAACCCCACGAGGTCTTTATCTGTCTGGAGACGGAGAGGAAGGAGCACATCCCCAGGTAGTTGGTAAGGAGGATGTTGCTGGTGAATATGGACGCGAAAAATATCGCAATGGGAAGCATGGTAGTGTCCATTATGAGGCCTCCTCTTCTTTCAGAATCGCCCCTTTCACCACCCATATGAAGATGGCCAGCATGAAGAAAGCGCCCGGGGGCATAACCATAATAGCCCAGTTGGTCCACCAGTCACCAAATACGGTGAATCCCCAGATGGTCCCGGAGCCTAGAAGCTCCCTGAAAAAGGCTATAACCAAGAGGACGTAGGAGTAGCCGATCCCCGAGGCAATCCCGTCGACAAGGGACAATCCCGGAGGATTGGACATGGAAAAGGCCTCCGCCCGCCCCATAATAATACAGTTTGTAATAATAAGCCCCACATAGGGTCCCAAGGCCCGCCAGATTCCGGGAACATAAGCCCTGAGTACGATGTCGACGATTATTACATAGGATGCTATGACAAGGGTCTCCACCATCATCCTGATCCTCCCGGGGATGTACTTCCTTAAGAGAGAGATGGTTATTCCCGAGAGGGAGGTGGTAAAGAGTACCCCTAAGCACATAACCACCGTATTCTTAAATACATTTGTCACCGCCAGCGTGGAACAAATACCCAATATCTGTACAAACACCGGGTTTTTGGACCCGATAGCGTCAAAAAATACCTTTTTTGCTTTTCCTGCAGCCATTCTTGCTCCTTACCCTTCTACCTTTTTATCCACTGCTTCCACTACCTCGTTCATGATGGATCGTACCGACGTGGAAGTCCGGGTCGCCCCGGTAATGGCGTTTATCTCATTCTGTTCCGTTTCGCTCTCCTCGGGGACCAGGGTAAACGGCCCCTCCTTTCCGCGGAACTGCTCCTTAAACCAGTTCTCCGTAATCCTCGCGCCCAACCCGGGGGTTTCGTTCTGTTTTATAAACTCCACTCCGGTAAGGGTGGTAAGGTCCGCTTCAAAACCGACAATTGCCACAATCTGCCCCCAGAGCCCCGGACCCTGAGCGTACACGGCGTAGCCGCTGAGGTTTCCACTCTCATCCAGAATTCTAAAGTACGTAGGATCGCCGGTTTCTTCATTTATTACCTCTTCCACTCGCTTTTGATACACCTCTTGGACTTTCTCCGCGTCCTCCGGCACGGATATATCCGCCGCGTAGAGGACAGCACTTCGCAGAAAGAGGGCCTCATTGAGTTTTACCCGTTCCTCGGTGGCTAAATAGATACCGGATACCACACTAATAAACACTACCGTTATCACCACCATAAAGAGAATGGGATAGATTCTTTCCTTAAAAAAATTCGGTTCCTTCATGCCGGCTGCCCCTCCGCTGCTGCTTCCTTTTTGCCTTTCTCCTTTTTCTCTTTAAGCTTTTTCTTAAGCAGCTTCATCCGGTCATCTAAGAGAGGAGCGAACATATTTGCCAAGAGGATGGCGAAGGTCGCCCCTTCCGGCCATGAAGAGAAGGTACGGATTAAGGCTGTAAGAGCACCAATGCTGAAACCGTAGATTATCCTGCCGCCGTTGGTGGTCTGTCCGGCGGAAATGGGATCGGTGGCCATAAACATAATTACGTAGAGGAAGCTTCCGCTTAACACTCCCCTAACCGGATCTAATGTACCGGCGGCGCCGATGGACCAGAAGAGGAGCTGGAAGAGGAGGTATCCCGCGAATCCGGAAATGACGATATTACGGTTGGCCACTTTTTTTAGTAAAAGGTACCCCCCGCAGATAAGGATAAGAATCGCTGAGGTCTCTCCAAGAGAACCGGAGATGTTTCCAAAGAGGAGCGGCAAGATCTCCGTTTGCTCCCCTGTGGCCATTGAGGCAAGGGGAGTGGCGGAAGCGACTGCATCGGCCTGCCACATACTAAAACCCCCGGCGCCCCCGAAGGCGGGCTTAACCCACCGGGAGGTCATGGGCACGCCGAAACTCACATAGATGAAGGCCCTCCCAGAAATTGCCGGGTTGAAAACGTTCTTCCCGAATCCACCGAAAACCATCTTTCCGAATAGTACACCGAAGACAATCCCCACCACGGCAATCCAAAGGGGAATGGTTACCGGCAGGGAGAGAGCAAAGAGAAAATTGGTTACGAATACGGCGGAACTTACCTGCTGACCGTATATCTTGGTAACAATATATTCGGTGAGAAATCCCGCCAGATTCACCACAGCGAGAATTACCAAACTCCGCCATCCGAAGAAGTAAACCGATGCCAAAGCCAGGGGGACCAACGCGTAGACCACCTGGACCATGGGTTTCTGTTTCAAAATAAGCGGTTTTTTTGGCTTTTCCTTAGGTCCCGTAGATTCCTTAGATGAGTTGTCCTTTGCCATAGTACATATTGTAATCTAATGGATAAAAAAGTCAAATGGGAGAATGGGAGAGAAAGTAAAATTGAGGAACCACCCTTGTCACCCCGGCTCATCCGGGATACACTCTCCCTATGAATTCATCTGTCGTAAAAGCAAAGCTTAAAAAGGGCGAGCCCGCCCTTATGTTGAAGAGCAATTTCTTAAGTCCCCGCGTCGTGGAGATGCTCGGGTACTTAGGGTACGACTGCCTCTGGCTCTGTAACGAACATCTGGCCATGGACGAGAGTACTCTGGATTCCTTAGTTCTCGCGGCCCGTTCCATGGGAATGGACGTCGCCCTCCGCCGCAATATGGGGTCATACGAAGATCTCTTACGGCCCTTGGAAATGGGGGTACAGGGTTTTATGATTCCCCGGGTCCGGAGCGTGGATTACATTAAACGAGTGGTGGACTACGTTAAGTTTCCCCCCTTGGGACACAGGGGAGTGGACGCGGTAAACGTGGATGCCGACTACGGCTTTCTTCCTTTGAAGGACTATTTAAAAAGGTCAAATGAAGAGACCTTTATTATGGCCCAAATAGAAGACAAAGAGGCTATTCCGCTTATTGACCAGATCGCAGCTGTGGAAGGGGTGGACATCCTCTTCGTTGGTCCTTTGGATTTAACGGTCTCACTGGGAATACCCGGACAATTCAGAGATCCGGAGATCATAAAGGTGATCGACGCAGTAGCGGCGGCCTGCGCCAAGCACGGTAAGTGCGCCGGCACCCCCGCCCTAGGACCTGAGGACACCAAAACCCTCATGGAAAAAGGGTTCCGGTTTTTCAGCGGTCCTTCGGATTTCAGATTCGTGAAAAAAGGGTTCGAGGAAACCAAGGAGACCTTCAAAGAACTGGGATTTTCTTTTAGGCCCCCCAGGGTGGACTAGTATAAACTGAAAATGAGAAGAGATAACTGGCTGATACGAAGGTTTTTATAAAAACCTCACTACACTACGATTGTTATACCCTCTTTCTCGTAGTCTTCCATTTTGCTATATGGGTATCCACAAGATAATTCATGAATTCAAAAGCTCTTCATCGGTCATGGAGAAATCTTCGGCAAACTCTACGTCCCCCCGGTTTTTCAATGTGCCTAATTCACGGGTTTTGGTTTTCTTGTACTGCTCAAAAGGAACAATAACGGCTATTGTCTGCTTCTTCTTACCGTAGGATATGGCGATCTCAGCACCGGCGGCTACTTCTTTTAAAACTGATGAAAAATGGGTCTTCGCTTCCGAAAGGGGCAGTTGTTTCATGTCCCAAGTATAGTCAAGTTGACCATCTTGGTCAAGTAAAATTCATGAGTTCAGCTTTCCTCAGCCTTTTTCCCGGCTGTCAACTTTACCCGAACATCTGGGGGATAATACCGCCACCCTTTGATACATCCGGATCGAAGGAGAGCCATCGAGCATCGTAGAGCTCCTTTTCCGCGTCGAAGACCCTGCCATCGGGGAGCATGTACTGGTTCGGGGTTGTGGGTTTCTCTCCGGAGTAAAACCGGGGTGCCCGTTCCTTGTCCCGTTTCAGCCGGGCGTGGATGTCGCTCCAGGTGATCTTCTGCTCCAAAGCCGCCCGCATCTCCTTTAGGCGCTCCGCCTGGTTGGGATCGCCTGCGAGGTTACGCTCCTCCCCTGGGTCTTCGGGGAGGTGGAAGAGAAGCGGTTTCGCTCCCTCGATCTCCACGTACTTCCACTCCCGGTCACGAAGGAGACGCATGGCCGCCCCGGGCTTCACATCTCCGTCCTTACCCACGTAATCCCGGAAATTACCGCCGATAATCCTCGTCCCATACTTAAAAAACATGCTCTCTGTGTATTCCCGGGGAGGCTCTGATGTTTCCGGCTTAAGAAGCCGGGGACTGAAATCGATTCCGTCGATTCCCTCAGGCTGGGGCAGTCCGGTCAAACCGCATACCGTGGGGAAAAGATCAATCAGGGAAATGGGATCGTCCAGCTGACCGCCGGCCATCTTTATTCCCGGACCGCCTACGAGCATGGGAATCCGTATTGCGTTTTCAAAGTAGACCGCCTTCGCCCACAGACCGTGCTCTCCGAGCATCTCCCCGTGGTCGGCCACATAGATTACATAGGTATCCTCCAGCATTCCTTCCCGGCGGAGGGCATCCATCAGTTCGCCGATACAGTCGTCTACGAAGTCCACACAGGCATAGTACCCCTCCTGACCCTTCTTTACCGTCTCTTCGGGAAGTTCATCAAACTTTCCGAGCTCTATAAGCTCCCGGGCGTAGGGTTCCATGCCCTCTTTAGCGTCGTAGTACCCCTCGGGCACGGAACACTTGTCCTTGTACCGGTTCATATAGCGGCTCGGCGCGGTGAAAGGGGGATGGGGCCGGGCATAGCTCACCGTGGTGAACCAGGGGGTATCGGGATGGTTCTCCCGGTGTTCCAAAAGATAGGAGATCGCCTCCCGGGTGGTAACAATATCGGAGTTGAGGCTCTCAGGAATCTCCGTTACCGCCGCACTCTGCGCGCCTCCGTAGGCAGGAAAGAAACGCAGAGGCTCCGCCTGGTGCCCTAAGCCGTGGCGGAGATCGCCGTAGGGCCGGCGCTGGTAGCCGTTCATCTGGTCCTTTCCGCCGAAGTGCATCTTGCCAATGAGGGCGGTGGAGTAACCGTTATCGGCAAAATGGGCGGGCCAGGTGGTGTGCTCGGGAAAGAGGATCCAGTGGTTCTGCCAGGCGGAACAGTTGTAGGGCTCCTTCCCGGTAAGCATACACATCCGCGCCGGTGTACAGACCGGAGATGGAGTAATAGCATTGGTGAAGTTTACCGACCCTGCGGCGATCTTGTCGATGTGCTCTGTTTTTGCCAGCGGGTCACCGTTGTATCCCGAGACCTTCGGGGTGTGCTGGTCCGTCATTATGAGTAGTACGTTGGGTTTCTTCGTCATGGCGCTTTCTCCTCTGTTTTTTCCTGTGTCTTCTTCTTAGTCTTCTTCTTATATGGTTATTCCTACTGTTATCCGAAGTATTGCGGAATGTGCCCCCCTGAATCGGGTTCCTCGGGGATGATGATCCAACGGGCGTTGTAGAGGTCTCCCTCCGCGTCCACCAGTCTTCCGTCGGAAAGCATGTACTGGTTCGGTGTGGTGGGTTTCATACCTGAAGTAACTTCAAGCCGCCGTTTTCTGTCCACCGCAAGCCTCTCATGTACCTCCTCCCAGGAGAAATTGCGGTAGAGTTTCTCCCGCATTGCTTTTATCCGCTCGGCATGCGCGGGATCTTTTGCGAGATTTTTCCTCTCCTCCGGGTCGTTCACCATGTCGAATAGGAGGACCTCTCCCTTCTCAACCTCCGCGTATTTCCATCGTTCGTCCCGGACCACCCGCATGGCCATGTGGGGCTGCTGTTCCTTCT
>CAYXSD010000059.1:0-17758 GCA_964466335.1 uncultured Spirochaetales bacterium | reverse complement strand
GGATAGCTATCCTCTACAACTGTTCGGTGCTCCTCCAGCTCGCCCCCAGGTTCTTTAGGATATACCGTGGCTTTAAAGAGGGATGTAAGGTTCACCTCGCCTTCGCATATACGGAGGTAGGAATCTCCGCACTTAAAGACCAGCATCTCAATCATAGGGCCGCCTCCGCTGAAACTGGCAAGCGCTCCTTGTCTATCACTTCCTGGACTCCCCGGCCGGGATCACGTTGCTGATGTACAATCCAGCTCTGTAAGCTGCGGTATGCATCCCCCCGGGCCAGGGCTGCATCAGCCTTTTTCAGCCCCTCTTCGATGGATGCGCAATCTCCCGACACGTAGAGAACCATTCCTGCATTCAGGCAAACCGCATCAATAGCCCCCCGATCGGCAGTGAAGCTTAGGAGCTGTAAAAAATGTTCCTTCGCCTCTGGCAGTGTCCTTCGGGCTGCCAGGCTCTCGGGACTGTGCAGATTAAGACCAAAATCCCCGGGTCGGATACGAAATGGCATCAGGGCGCCGGAGGAGTCAAGCTCCAGGCACTCGGTCTCTCCGCAGACCGAAGCCTCATCCATACCAAGATCGCTCCCATCTATCTTCCCGTGGATCACGAGGGCGCGCTTATAACCGATATCCCGCATAAGTAGAGCCACCGGCTTCAGCATCGACTGGTGGTAAACCCCCCGGAGCGCTATCTTCGGCTGCACCGGGTTTGCCAGGGATGCGGAGATATTCAGGGTGGTCCCGAAATGTATCTGCGATAGTATCCTCCCCAGAGCCCTGGGATGGATGGCTGCACTCATGCCGTTGAAAAGGCCTATATTACACTTTCTGATGCTTTCACACACCACCTCGGGGCCGCACTCAACATCTACCCCCAGGGCCTCGGCAATATCGACGGTCCCACAGCGGGATGACAAGGCCCGGGCCCCGTGTCGGGCCATCTTGACACCCGAGCTTGCCGCTACCAGAGAGGCTGCAGTGCTGATATTGAAGGTTTTGAATCCATCCATACCGGTACCGCAGTTTTCTACCACGCCATCGGAGTCAAAACCTTCAACCTTGACGGTGTCCAGTTCAACAATAGCCTTCCAAGCCGCCCCGAGCTCTTCAGTACTTTCGCCCTTGCCGCGCAGGGCCGCCAGAAAAGCGCCCTGCTGCAGCTCTGTCGGTTTGTTTTCGAGAAGAAGGGAGAAGGCCCACCAGGCCTCATCCCGGGAGAGGGACTCTCCCTGCAGTAGACGGCTTACCACCTCGCCGAATTGCTTGTCCACTGAATGAAAAGATGAAAGATCAGTCATAATGCCTCCTGTTACCCTTTTTGATAAAAGATAACTGGGACACGACCAGGAAGGAATTGTATGGAAACACCCAGCCCTTCAAAGTCGCGTCGCGAACAATGGGGGCTGCTTCCAGCGGCAGGTTAAAACAGA
Organism: uncultured Spirochaetales bacterium; assembly: GCA_964466335.1. Taxonomy (GTDB): domain Bacteria; phylum Spirochaetota; class Spirochaetia; order SPDA01; family CAYXSD01; genus CAYXSD01. The sequence continues at coordinate 16,329 of CAYXSD010000059.1, read as the reverse complement.
AACTCTGTAGTTCGGCAGGTCTTCTGGCTTGCGGATCACCCTACTATTCGCGCCTTCCCATAAAACACAGTGGCACTCTGCGATCTTCGTCCCCGCTTACAGCAACGGCTGGCATGCGCCGGACTCTCACCGGCTTCCCTCTTTAACGCAGAGGACAGTAGATGCGCCTCTCCTGCGTTAACCGAACCAAGGGCATGGTAGCAAGAAGGACCATTTGTGTAAAGATCGTTTACCCTGCGGTTTCCAGCTTTAATGCATCCCCAGTTTTTCCTTCACCTGCCGGGTAATAATGTCCACCATCTGCTCGGTGTTAACCTGAAAAGTGTTATTCCCGCCGTTCATTCCGGAATATCCGGCTTCTTCGGGATTCCTGTATAAACTGCATGTCCCCGCAGGTTCCGCATACTCGGAGAGTTTTTCCCTCGGCTGGGCTGAACAGCTTCCTCCGTCGGTGCAGAGGGGCGGTTCGATGCCGTTACCTCCCCGGTCTCGCAGGGCGTAGAGCTTTTCCAGCTCCCCTTCGGAGAAGGGGACCGGGCCGCCCAGCATTTTCGCGTAGAGGGCAATGGTGGCGCAGTGCTCCATCTTCTCCAGGAGCCGAAAGGCCTCCCTCAGGGTTTTCCCAACGGTCAGGGAACCGTGACGCGCCATCATAACGGCATTGCTCTTTACAATGTGGGGCCGTATAGAGACCGGAACCTCGTCGGTGGTGGGGGTCGCGTAGGGGCTTGTGGGAATGGCGCCCATGGTGATAACCACTTCCGGAAGGAGACAGGTGTCGATGGGGACCCCGGCAACAGTAAAGGCGATGCACTTAGGGGGATGTGCATGGATAACGGCGGTGACGTCGGGCCTCACCTTGTAGACCTCGAGATGGAGCTTTCCCTCTGATGAGGGTCTTCCCTCCCCTTCGATTTTGTTTCCTTCCATATCGATAATGATGGGGGACTCAAGCTCCACCTCTCCCTTGGGAACACCCGACGGAGTAATGAGAACCCGCTCCTCGTCCAAGCGGATGGAGAGGTTCCCGTCGGTAACGGAGACAAACCCGTACTCCTGCACCTTCTTACTCCAGTAGGCGATCTCTTCTCTCGCTTTCCATATCGATTCCATCATCATTTCCCCCTTCTTCACTAGGTCGTAGACCCGTTGCTATAACCATACTCAACCGCACTGATGTTGTCCACAATTCCAATAACAATCTCCAAAATGGGCCCTGTGTCCTTGCCTAATACCTGGCGGGTGGAGTTTCCCTCCCGGTTCACCAGTACCAGATCTCCCGCACCGGCTTGAACGGTGTCCACGGCAATAACAGTCTTTCCGCGCTCTTTCAGGTCCGGACTGAGGGAGGAGACCAGGAGGAGTGTTCTTCCTTCATAGGCAGGATGCTTTACCGTGGAGGTAACCGTTCCGATAACCCGGCCGATATTCATCGCCGTCCTCCCGGCTTGGGAAGGTGTACATCATCGACAATCCCTACGACTGAGGCGTCGACGGGAACGAAGGTCTCCTCTAAGGCCAGTGCCGCCTCCCGGCCGCCGCAGAAAAAAACGGTTTCCCCCACTCCGGCCTGGGTGGCATCGCAGGCAACCAAAGGACTCCCCGAATCTTGACCGTGCTCGTTTAGGGGTTGTACCCATAGGAGTTTCACCCCTTCAAGTCCTAAGTACTTCACCGTAGATTCCACACTTCCGATTACCCTGGCTAAATCCATCTTCTATCTTTCTCCTCTTCGAAAAAAGGAGACGAACTCAGAGTGGATCCGGGGAATGACTACCCTACCCGCAATGTCCCGCTCCTCCACTGCCGCGCAGCCTGCCTCTACCGCGGTCTCTACGTCTGTTACCGTCCCGGAAAGGCAGTAGTAGGCCTTTCCTCCTAATCCGTTGAGTAAAAAGATCCCGTTAAGCCCTGCATCAGCACTCTTTCTGGAAGCGTCCGCTCCGTATATCGCCGAAGCGGCGCTGAAGGTTTCCACCACACCGAAAGCCTCCGGGAAGGTATCGAAGGGCCCGGACAGTTCTTTATCCCCCGTTTCGCTTAACCACACACCTCGAAGAGATTTCCTTACCGCGGGAAGAATATCGGGATGAAGGTTGGGAATAATAAAACTGCCGGTCAGTTCATCATTCATCGATTCGCGTCCCTCGGCGACGGATTCTTCAACTTCAGCAACATCCCCGGCAATAAGAATGAAGAACTTTCCCGGACAGACCGCCCCGGCTTTAAGTAGTTCCACCGCGGCTTTCTTTACCATGGCATCCGCCGCGGCAAATCCACGGGCGATCCCGGTAGACTCAAGAGACCCCAGAGTCACCGGAAGCACCCCGGACCCGCCGCTCCACGCGCCTTCAAGTCCAATCATCTATACGATCCTGAACGCGCCGACTAAGGTACAGCGCCGTTTTCTCGAAAAATCTCTCGCCCTGGTCGGCCCCTCTCCCGTGGGAGAGGCAATAGTGAAAGAGGTGTACCCCTCCCCTCCGAATCCGATACCGGCATAGTTGGGACCGTTCTTCACGAAGATGGAGCAGTTCATCTCATAGGCCATCTTGGAGAGCTTATCGATGTTCTTGGAGTGCATGGAGGCGGTATGTCTTCTCCCCGCTTCAACCTCCTTAGCGTACCTGATGGCCGCGTCCGCGTCTCTGACCCGGACCACCGGCATCACCGGCATGAGCATCTCCGACCACGCAAAGGGATGGTCCGGTTCCACTTCGCAGAGGATGAGCCTGGGAGCGTCATCAGCCAGGTCTCTCACGCCGATCTCCCGGAGGATGACCGCCGCGTCTTTTCCGATGAACCTCCGGATCGGCTGGGAGTGGACACCCCGAGGCGGCACCTCTTCGTAGAGTGTATTTTCCAAGACCCGCACCTGGTTTGATGAGGCACGATACCCTCCGGCCTTTTCCATCTCCCGAAGAAGGGCATCGGCGGCCTTTTCCGTAACCACCGTCACCTTCTCGTCGGTACAGATGATGTTGTTGTCAAAGGAGGCCCCAAGAACGATGTCCGCCGCCGCTTTCGAAGGGTCAGCCGTCTCGTCCACCACCGCCGGCGGGTTCCCCGGCCCGGCGCCGATCACCTTCTTTCCCGTCTTCATGGCGGCCTTCACCACCCCTTCGGCGCCGGTCACCACCAGGAGGTCCGCATCGGGGTGCTGCATCAGGGCGGTGGCGGTCTCCACCGTGGGCTCCCGGACTGAGACAAAGGCGTTCGGCGGTCCCCCCTTCTCCTCCACAGTCTTCGCGAAGAGGTGTATCATTCTAAGTGATGTCCGCTTCGCCCCCGGATGGGGATTGAAGATAACGGAGTTTCCCGAGGCAAACATGCTAATCCCGTTGTGTATTACCGTTTCCGTCGGGTTGGTGGAGGGAATAATGGAGCAGATGACTCCGTAGGGAGCATACTCGGTCAAGGTAAGACCATCGTCACCGGATACCGCGTCCGTGGAAAGGTCCTCTGTGCCTAAGGTTTTAAGGGCCGCGAGGCGGTTCTTATCTATCTTGTCTTTGACCCTGCCCATTCCCGTCTCCTCCACTGCCAATGCCGAGATCTCCTCAAGATGATCCAGGGCAACGGTCCTAAGGGCTTCAACGATCCGCTTCCGGTCCGACAGCGAGAGGGACGCGCAATCCTTTGCCGCCACCTTCGACGCGGCCATAGCGCTTTCCACCGTATCGAAGATACCGCATTCCTTTATTTCACCAGCCGCTTCACTCCCGGATTTCAGGTCCCCGGTCCCGGGATCCCCGGCTATCTCCGAAGTAATCTCAGAGGTAATTTTGGAAACTACCCCTTCAATAATCTCTTGTATCTGTCGCTCATAGAGAAGCATCCATTAACTCCGTTTATTTCTTATACACCTGTTTTTTTCCAATAGAAAAACTGTCCACGATTGCCATGACCACCGTGTCTATGGGGCGCTCTTTGGTGAGGGTGGTCTGCCTTGCGGAGGACCCGGAGGCATAGAGGACCACCTCCCCCTCGCCGGCACCGACGGCATCCACGGCTACCACAAAATCATCCTTTACCCGGCACTTTTCGTCCAGGCGCTGAAGGAGAAGCATCTTCGTCCCCGAAAGTCCGGGGTCCTTCTGGCTTGCCACCACCGTTCCCGCGACCTTTGCTAAAAGCATGGGACCTCCTGTACTAAGACCTGTACTATGATGTGTACTAAGATGTGGAGCCGCTTACTCATTTCCCTGTCGCCCTAAAGGCAGGGTCTCGTCCACATTTTCGTGGGGCCTGGGGATAACATGTACGCTGACCAGTTTTCCCACCCGTTCGGCAGCTTTTGCTCCTGCATCGGTGGCGGCCTTTACCGCTGCTACATCACCGCGGACAATGGCAGTCACATAGCCTCCGCCGGTCTTCTCGTAGGCTACCAGCTCCACCCGGGCGGCCTTCACCATGGCATCCGCAGCTTCCACCATGGCTACAAACCCCTGGGCCTCAATCATTCCTAACGCGTCTGTAGTACTCATTCTTCTCTCCTTGTCTCTCTTTCTTTTTTCTCTCATTTTTCTATCTATTTTCTATCTTCTTTCTCTCGTTTCTTTTACAATTTTTCCTGATCCCGTCCCTCTATGCTCAGGAGGGAAGCCTCCGCCGCCTTCTGGGCCTCTAAGACCTCCGCTTCATCACCGCCTATATAGACCCGTCCGAAAGCACCGACTGCCCTCACCTCCAGAATATTTATATTCGCCGCCTTCTCCGCCTCGTTAGCGGCCAGGGAGGCATATCCGGCGGGCAGGGTCTCGATGGTAAGGAGGGTCTCTCCGGGGATAATCATGTTTCCGTGGCGGACCCGGTTTATAAGCTGGCATTGATAGTCGCTAATGTTCTTAATAGTCTCTGAACCGACGATTACCGGCTTCAACCGCTCCAAGACAGTAAGGTTAAGCCCCCTAAGGACCGCCTCTCCCGCCTCACGGACCGCGCCTTGGTCGAAGCTGTGGAACTCCAAGAGACCGAAGGCCCGCTCAACAATAAGAAGCCCCGGCTGTACATCCGTTGCCTTTAGAGCAGTGTCCGTTACCCGGTTTATGTCCATACCCGGAGCGATCTCTATCCAGAGACTTGCCTGACCCGAAAGGGGTAAATACCCCTTGGCTATAGTAGCGGTAAAGGCGGTAAATTGGGGTTGTATGGAATCGAGATAGGCATAGGTCCTCAGTTCAACAGCCATTGTGTTCTCCATTTCTATTTATTTTGTTACTATACAAACATATTTTGATGTATTAATAACTATTTTGTCAAGTATTATAGTGATATTATTGATTATTCCGAAAAAAAATGGTATATCTATATCAATAAGGAGAGCCTATGGCCGGCAAAGAACGGCGGATGGAGCAGGTTTTAGGTATATTGAAGTCGGAAAACGTCGTCTCCGTGGGTAAGTTCGCGGATGATCTGGGAGTCTCGGAAATGACGGTCCGGCGGTATCTTGCCTCCCTTGAGTCGGAGGGAGTGGTCACCGTTCTCCACGGCGGAGCGTTTTTAAACCGGGAATCCTACTTTGAGGCCTACGAAAAGAAGTATCTCCTCTCGCGGGAGGAAATCAAACAGCGAGAGGAGAAGGAACGCATCGGCAGAGCGGCTTCAGAGCTGGTCGGCATAGAAGACATCGTTATTATCGATGCCGGGACTACCACCGAATGGCTGGCCAAGTTCCTCCCGGACAGACCGGTAAAGGTCCTCTGCTACTCCCTAAACATCCTGATTGAACTTCAAAGGAAAGAACACTGCCATATAACCTTTGCCGGGGGAGACCTCCACAAAAACACATTAATTTTTGAAAGCCCCGAAGGTATTGATTTAATCAATCGGTTTCGTGCGAGAAAGGCCTTTCTTTCAGCAACCGGTGTCCACAGCGAATTGGGAGTTACCGCGGCAAACTCCTACGAAACGGAAGTAAAAAAGGCAGTTATGAAATCGGGCCTTGAAAAGGTCCTTCTTATAGATTCCACTAAATTCGGTGCAGTTTCCTCAGGCCACTACGCCGATCTTAGAGACTTCAATACAATTATTACGGATGCCAAGATTCCCGCGGAATACGCAAGGGTAATAGAAAAACTGGGGATTGAATGTATAATAGCTGAAGAATGAGATTGCCTTTACTTTTTTAGAATGCAGGGGTTATACTGACCATAGAACCAACTATAGGAAGAAGGATAGAAAAAAGGATAGAACTATGAAAGAGCATGACCCTTCGCGATCCACCCTCATAGATGCATGCGATGAATCAGAGACATATGTGTCTGTAGGAAGCGGCGAAGAAGAGCTGATAGAAGGATTCACCCTCGAACTGATAAGCCCCGCCTGTCATCCGGGTGCGGACCGTTGGAGCGCCAAGGGGCACCTCTCAGCGGATATAAGTGAAGTGCTCCCCTATATAAACGCGGAGTTTCCGAAAGCCCAGTACGATAAGAAAGTCCCCGTCCTCCTTATGAAAGAGAAGGGGAAAAAAATCGCTTTGCGTCCCTTTGAGATTTCGACCGCGCCGGTAGAGGACAGAGAAGAGGCTAAGAAAGCCCTGGCAGAAGTGTGCGGCATAGTAAACAGTACATGGCAGAAAAAGGACTCCCTGACCCCCGACTATGAGCAGCAGACCCTCCCCACAGTCATGGAGATGTACCGGGAACTCCCCCGAACAAACTGTAAAGAGTGCGGCTACCCCACCTGCATGGCCTTCGCCGCCGCGCTGCGGGAGAGTAAGGTGGACCGATCGGAATGCCCCCAACTCTAAGGAGATAAGATGGCAAAACCAGAAGTCTACTATTTCTCCAGTACGGGAAACTCCTTAGCCGTTGCCGGAGACATGGCAAAGGGAATCGACGGGAATTGTATTTCCTTTGTCTCGGTGAAAAATCAGGAAAATATCAATACAGAGGCTGATTGTATAGGCCTTGTTTTTCCTCTCTACGATTTTAAATATCCCCGGATTGTCGAGGAATGCGTTCAAAAGATGGAAGACCTCTCATCGAAGTACATCTTTGCCGTCTGCACCTACGCCATTGCCCCGGCACACTCTTTAATACAACTTCAACAGATTATAGAGTCCCAAGGCGGCAAACTTGCCGGGGGATTCGCGGTAAAGATGCCGCACAGCGGTATTGCCTCCGCGTCCATCGGCAGCGTAGAGAAAGACCGGCTCCTCTTCGAAAAGTGGGAGTTACGTAAGATTAATATAATTAATTACGTAATGGAACATATGGAGGGAACGGTAGAAACGTCAGCTCCCGCATTGAACCTCTTTAAACCGGAAATGGTAAAGGCCTTTCCCACCCTCTTTACATTCTTAAAGATTGCCCTCTTCAAGGGGTTCCATGCACTGGACTACACCGCCGGAGAAGAGTGCAACGGCTGCGGTATCTGCGAGAAGGTCTGTCCGGTGGGAAATATAACCATGGATAAAGACCGACCACTCTGGGGCGGCCACTGCATGAACTGTTTCGCCTGCTATCATTGGTGTCCTAAAAACAGCATCTCTCTTGGAGGATACGATATGAATATCCGGCGTTACCACCACCCATCGGCCTCCCTAACAGATATTCTAAACCAGAAAACCCCTAAGTGAGCCGGCAAACCCCGGCTGGTCCTTCTTTTCTCTTATTCCCGTTTGTATCTCAGCTCAGGCGTGGTGTGCCCCTTAAGGATTTCACCTAATGGATCGCCGTCTTCGGCTGAATAACCCAGATGACTGTGCCTCCTCCATCCTTCGGCATAAGTGTAGGATTTTGACATCTTTCCCACTTCTTCAGTCATTTCGCGCATGGTTATAAGATAGGCGTTGAGGCCCTGGCTCTTGTCCAGCCAGTCCTTTTGGCTCTTGTGACAGGCGAGCATTTGCTCTTTCTTGTCAATAACTGAAGTCACATCAACATAATATTCCGGGATTATTCTCTTCCTCATTCCGTCGTGAAGGCCGTAAGGCAAAGCGTGGTAGAGCATTACATCCTGGGTGGTTATCTCTTCCTCGGGGATACTCGGATAGTTGGGCATACCCCGGCAGAAACCCGCTGTTACCGCCAATCTGGCGGTGTTCATGTGGTCCTCCATGTAATCCTCCAGGGAGGGTATGAGCATAATATCCGGTTTAATCTCGCGCACCACGGCGAGGACTTTCTTCACCAATTCCTCAGTGTAGTACACCTCCAAGTCCTCCGCCAAGCTTCCGTGGTACTTAGCGCCTAAGAACTCCGCGGCATCCATTCCCTCTTGCCTGCGGATTTTTGTAATTTCCTCGCGACTGTACTCCGTGGTACCGCAGCTTCCGGTAGCGAGGTTCATGTAGTGGACCTCACAGCCGGCCTCTCTTAAGAGAAAGAGGGTCCCCCCCATCATAAACTCGATATCGTCGGGATGACAGCCCATAGCGAATATTCGTTTTACCATACTTACTCCTTCTCCCTAGTCAGGGTTAGTGCATCTCTGAATCGCAGCTGCCGATTCCGGGGAGGAGATAGTGGAACACCACATCCGGATGGTCCGCCAAGAGGGACATAGGACAAGAACTGTCAGGGACCTTCTTGGAAATCATAAGGGCGGTGAGACGAATACCAAAGGCGTTGTCGTGCCATCCCGGATGCCAAATGGAGACCCTCTTCGCCTTCCATGTCTCAACCGGTCCAACGGTGAGGGCCTGGGTGGGTACGGTGTGGACCGCCCCGGCAGCGGAGGTCCGTGCATTCTGCAGCACCGTCATGGGGTGCAGATCCACTATTCGGGCGCTCTTCTTTCTGTACTCTTCCGGGGAGGGAGGGGCGTCTTTAAACTCCCCTTCCCGTTTTACCGGATCGTTAAAAGCCCAGTGCTTGACCTCTCCCTGTCCGCCCTGCATAACGAGACAATCGATCTCATCGTATGATGCGGTGTACTCTTTAAGGGAATCCGTCTTGGGAAAGTGAATATTGCTGTCCGGCATGCGGAGTTTCTTATCGATCCGATTGAAACAGAGGTCCATATCCGCCTTGGCAAAACTTAATGGGTGGTCAGGACTTACTTCTTTTCCGTTTATGTACCACTCGTCCATTCCCCAAAAATGGCCGCTTCTTATATCAATTTGAAGATCATTAACAATCTGGGCAACCAATGGTAATTGTTCCGTCGGGCCGATAGGACCGCAGATCCCCGTTGGTTTATCCGGTGTAGACTGCTGCCAGGCCCGGACGTACTCCAGCGCCTCGGCTAGAAAAAAACTGTCCCTGGTGTCAAAAAACTCCACCTTAAATCCGGGACGCTCCAAGCCTTTTATATCCTGGGGGGTCAGTTTCGCGGCATCTCTTAAGAGCTCCTCATCCAGGGTGGTATAGTCCCACCATCCGGGAGCAGCTGGACTAAGCTTTCTCATATCCGTACCTCTTCTTCTTTGGTTACTAACGTACAGTTAGTTATTACCATATTATAATCCATCCAACGTATCTGTCAACCAAAGGAAACAACACCGAGCGATTCACCGAGCAATTCTGTCTAAAAGGTGAAGCCCCTTAGACTTCCAAATTTAGAATTTCCTAAGACGATAGGGGTACTTCCCCGTAAGAAGGGTCTCTACCGCCATGTGGGCGGCGCCGATTACTCCGGCGTTGTCTCCGAGAGCGGAGATGGTTATTTCAGGCGGAGGAAAGGGCAGGGTCCGCTCTACGTACTCGATTATGGGTCCCAGAAATAGCTCCTCTATACCGGGGAGGGAAATAAGGTCGCCTCCAAGGACCAAGACCTCCGGATTAAGAACGAGGATAATGTTTACAACCCCTAAGGAGAGGAACCTCGCCACATCTTCGATAATCTCAACAGATAGAGGATCTCCCTCCAAGGCGGCCTGACAGACCTGGGCGGCGCTGATCTTTTTAAGATCTCCCTCCACCAACTCCGTTATTCTTGTTTTTCTTCCCCGCTTTATTCCCAAAACAGCCCGGAGCCGTATACTTTCGGTAGATGCCTTTCTCTCCAAAAATCCTTTTCTTCTTCTTGTTCCGAGGGTCATCTTATCGAAACAGAAAAAGCCCATCTCACCCGCGGCGCCGAAAGCACCGCGGAGAAGTTCTCCCTCCATTATAATCCCGGCCCCTATACCTTCTCCAACCTCTACAAAGACAAGACTTGCATGGTCCTTTCCTCTTCCAAATTCACTTTCCGCTATGGCTGAAAGATTAACATCGTTTTCCACATACACGGGTACATCGAAGTGGTTCCCCACTGATTTTATAAAATCGATTTTCTCCAAGTTTTTATAGAGGTAGGCATTAATGAGGGCACTCCTTTTGATATCCGCTACCGCGGGCACTCCTATGCAGATCCCCTTTAGGTCCGGAACAGGAGCATCCTCAAATCCCTCCTTTCGGGCATCCTCGAGGAAATACTCCAACTCCTCGATAATGTCCCTCTCGACATCAGTGCTTTCAGCGTATCGCTTCCCCCTGTACTGCTTTATAAGCCTTCCCTGAAAATTAAGAATGCCGAAGCGGGCCTGCTCTTTTAAGAGATCAATCCCCACAACACATCCCTTCCCTAAATTGATGGAGATCTTTGCCGCTTTCTTACCGCTGGGGGTTTTTATCTCCCCCTCTTCAATGACATACCCCTTTTCGGCAAGCTTCTCCACCGCTCTGCTAACCGCGGGAGCGCTAATATTCAGATCTTTGGAAATTTTTGCCCTGTATGTGGGGCCGAATTCCCTAAGGTAATTGAAGATGATAGAAATATTAATCTCATTTTGCAGATTTGCATTGGCGGTGCCCGTAAAATGGAGGGGCGCTTTTATCATAGTAACATTCCTTGATTTATCTTTAGCGTATTGTACTAGCTGTAATAATCAGTGTAGCGCTCCATGGCGTCCATGAGGGCTTTAACATTCTCCAGGGGCACACCGGGATAGAGTCCATAGATCATCATCAATCCTCCCTTCTTAGTGCCCAAACGTTCTATCTCCTCCCGTATAAGAGAATCAATCGCGTTCGTTGTTCCATGGTGGGTAATTTCCTGTCGGTCAATATCCAAATCGATGCAGACTTTTCCCTTTAGATGCTCTTCTATCCAGTCGATCCCGTTTACCAGGTCTTGTAGATTGATTACGTCCACGCCGGTCTCAAGAATGTCCTCCATAAGGAGCTTTAAATCTCCGTCGGCATGCATGTGGATGACTGCTCCCCTTTCCTTGGCCGGCTTTATAATACGTTTATAACTAGGCTTAATATACGTGCGAAACTGGTCCGGCGAGAGCATCGGCCCCCGCTGCATTCCCAAATCCTCGGCATACCCCAGCCACTCTACTCCAAGGCGGTCCAGGTAGTTTCTGACTAGCCCGAGGTTAAACTCCTCTACCATTTCTATAAGCTGCCGGAGTCTTGGCTCTTCATCAATCATGTCGTAAAGCAGGTTCTGATATCCCCGAAGATCTATTAAACGTAAAAACGTATGCCCATGGCCGATTTCCCCGGAGTGTAAAGAGGTAAAAAACCCAACCGGATTGGGGGACTCCTCCTCCTTCTCCCAGTCAATAGGGGCCCAGTGGGTCGTCTTGTTCGGATCAGGGGGCTGGTACTCCTCAAAATCATCCCAGGAGCCCAGGGCATGATGGACCACCGCGCCGATGATACCGCTGTCCGCGGTCTCCCATACACAGCCCCAGGGATCGGTGAATTGCCTCGTTGCATCGGCAAAGGGTGGAATCTCCGGCTCCTGCCAATTCTCCTCTGAAAAATCAGGAAAGAGGAGAGCATGATCCGCCATAAGTTCTAGGAGTTGTTCCTTTGGATAGTGGTGCCAGCAGGAGGGATTGATGTGGAAGGTCATGGGAATGTAATCGGGTCTTTCAAACCGAACGGTCTTTAAAAGAGTGGCTCTGTCCATCATACCGGGCCTCCAGCCGCAGGTGGTAACTTACAGTACGTTATCTAGATTGTATCGAGAAACGAGGTATTGTCAAGGAAATTGCCACAATTGTATCAATAATGGTGGGAGATGCCTGGAGATTGACGGAAGCGTACTGCTGTATTACAATACCCTAGCTGGTTATTAACAGTACGTTAGCACCTTCTGGTGCTGGGGGAGCTTTTTTCAATGAAAACAGAAAAAAACGCATTAATTGGACAGTCCGGCGGACCTACCTCGGTCATAAATTCCAGTTTAGCCGGAGCCGTAGAAGCGGCCCTTCAAGCGGAGGAGATTAATACCATCTACGGAATGCGCTACGGGATTGAAGGGTTCATGGAGAACAACCTTATCGATCTTGGGGCACTCTCCAAAACAAGCTTGGACGGTTTAGGGGTTACCCCCTCCTCCGCCCTCGGCTCATCGAGGTACAAACTAAAAGACGAAGACCTGCCCAGGGTCCTGGAACTACTTAAGGAGCACGCGATTCGTTATTTCTTTCTCATCGGCGGGAACGATACCATGGATACCATAGAGAGGGTGGAAGCCTACTGCAGAGAGGAGGGGTACGACCTCTACGGTGTAGGGGTCCCTAAAACGGTGGACAACGATCTCTACGGAACAGACCACACCCCCGGGTTTCCCTCCGCCGCCAGGTCTAATATGCTCAATGTCCTTCAATCGGGGGTCCTTGCCAGGGACATGCTTCGGGTGGACAAATTCGTTATTTACCAGACCATCGGCAGGGACGCGGGCTGGCTTGCCGCGGCCACGGCAGCTGCAAAGCACCAAGATGATGACGCCCCACACCTGATCTACATGCCGGAGAAGCATTTTAATGGAGAGAAATTCCTCTCCGACGCGGAAGCTTGTCTCAAAGAGTACGGCTGGGTCTCCGTAGTCTGCGGCGAAGGCATAACCTACGAAGACGGAACACCGGTAAGCCGGGGAAAGGACAGGGACAAGTTCGGCAATATCGAATTCGGCGCCATGGGCGGGGGAAGTGCCGCCCTGACCCTGCACGGTCTTCTTCACGAAAACCTGGGCCTCCGCGGGGAGTTTCAGGTGACTGAGTCCCTTATTATGTGCGCAATGGACAGAGCGGTGGAACTGGACATAGCGGAGGCCCGCGGCTGCGGCAGGGAGGCGGTGCGGTTGGCCTTGGAAGGCAGCTCCGGGGTAATGGTTACCATCGAACGAGTTTCGGACAAACCATACAAATCGCGCCTAGGGACTGCTCCCTTAAAGGACGTAGCTGTACGGGCAAAACCTATGCCCCCCGCCTACATAAACGAAGCGGGGAATTTTGTAACAGAGGGTTTTCTCGAATATCTTAGACCCCTCATCGGTGAGGTGCCGAAGTACACGCGCCTCTAAAACCCGGGTAGAAATCGATGCATTCCCGGATAGCGTGGAAAGGAGAATAAGAACAATGAAGTTTAATAAGAAGATACTGGTTATACACGCCCATCCTGACGATGCCGAGGCATTCTGTGCCGGTACGCTGAGACTCCTGAAAGAGAGGGGATACAGCATTACCATAGCCACCATGACAGCCGGAGGGATGGGCGGAATAAACATGAGCCCTGAAGAGACCATCCGAGTCCGCAAAGAGGAAGCCCGAAAGGCCGCGGAGGTCTTAGGGGCCCCCTATGTCTGTTTGGACAGGAAGGACGGCTACCTCTTCGATGATGAAGAGATCCGGGTAAAGACTACAGAGCTTATCCGCCGGGAAGAGGCGGGAATCATTTTTACCCATCTCCCCTTCGACTACCACAGCGACCACCGGACCGCGGCGGGCATCGTGGAAGCGGCGGCAATGCTCGCTACCCTTCCCAATGTACCTACCGCGGTGCCGCCTCTGGAGGTGACCCCCCTCCTCTATCACACGGAACCCTTAGGATATTCCGATCCTCTCGGGGGTAATCCGACCTCGCCGCAGTTCTTTATTGATATAAGCAGCACCATAGATACTAAAATGGAGATGCTCACCCACCATGAATCTCAAATAGACCTGATGCGGGTAATGCATAAAATGGACAACTTCTTCGAAGAGATGAAGAAAAACGACATGTTTATCGGAGAACTGGCGGGGACGGAGTACGCCGAAGCCTACTGGCAGCACTTAGGCGGGGGATATCAAAAGGACCCCCTCCTTCAGGAAGAATTAAAAGATTTTATAATAATGGGAGATAAAGCATGAAAAGAGAAAATAAGACATACACTCAATACGCCCTGGTAAGGGAGATGTTGGAAATTACCGAGATTGTAAAAAATTTCGCTGTTGACGCGGGTAAGCCTTTTGTCGAAGCTGTGAAGAAAAAAGGAAATCTCTTTCTTACCGGTGAGGGCTCCAGCAGGATTTTTCCGGCAAAACACACCATTTACGAGAATCTTAAAAGGGGGAACGATCTTTCCATCGACACCGAAGGGGGCACCCAGGCTTTGGAGTACGACTTGAGTTCCCACGCCGTATTCTGTGCCTCTAATATGGGAAGAACAAAAGAGGTAATACGATTAGCGGAACACCTCTTCTCCCTCAACCACAAAGAGCTCTTCGGACTCGTTGCCAACCCGAACACAAAACTGGAAGCGATTTGTGAAAATACCCACATCTTAAGCTGCGGGAAGGAAGATGCCGTGGCAGCTACCAAGTCGGTGGTGGAACAGGGGCTCTTCTACGACTCCCTCCTTCACGCGGCAGCAGGTATCGCCATGGAGGGAATGGATGAACTGGCAAAGAAAATGGACACCGCCCTTACCCTCCCCATAGATCCCTCAATTACGGAAAAATGTACAGCTGCGCCGGTTATCTACTTCGCCGGAAGAAACAATGGGGTGGCGGAAGAACTCACCCTGAAGACAAACGAAATAACCCGCAAGAAAGCGGCTTACTTAGAGGGGACCTACGCGGTGCATGGAATAGAAGAGGTAATGGACCCGAAGGAAGTGGTCATTATTATAGATCCCTTTGAATCGGAAGAGGAAAAGTTCGAAGAGGTCCTGGTAAAAGGTGTTGGGATGACAGTAATAGCGGTCGCGGATCGGGAGACCCGTTTTCCTACAATACAAATTCCGGGAATGGCAAAGTACGATCCCTACATTCAGATGACCGCGGGATGGAACATCCTTGTGGAAATCGGCATAGCCTTAGGGATCGATTTGGATAAAGCCGAACGGGCGCGAAAGGTAGGAAACGAATTTGTCCAGTAATCCAGTAATATGAAGGTGATAAAATGACCGGGAAAGAACGTATAGCTAAAGCGATGGACCACAAAAAGGCGGACCGGGTCCCCTTTTTTTGCCAGCTCTCCTTAGGGCACTATATGCTCAACACCGAGTACGAGCCTTATAAGATATGGCACTCCCCAGAGATCTTCAAAGATGCCCTCTTCACCTTAGCGGAGAGATACGGCATGGACGGCATCCTTGTCAATTTGCCTGGAAGACCTTTAGATTGGGAAGAGCACATTGTAAAAAAGGAACGGAAAGAGGCGGAAACGATCCTTCATTGGGACGACGGGACCACTACCCGTTGTCCGGACAACGACAACGCCCATCACATTTCCGGCAAGGAGCTTCCTTCTTTTGAAGAGGTAGCCCCGGAAAAGCTTTACTACATCGAACCCCACAATATTACGGGGATTAAATATCCCTTCTACTATGATTTTGACGATACCACCGCAAAAAAAACGGAAGATGCCGGCAAAGTCGATCGGGAACATTTTTTCCCTTCCTACCTAACACGAACCATAGAATACGTTGTAAAAAAAGCAGGCAGAGAATACCATGTCTCTTCGGAAGTCTTCTCCCCCTTTACCCAAATAATGGAACTCCTCGGTTACACCGACGGACTCATGGCGCTTGTAACGGAACCGGAAAAATGCGAAGCCATTCTTCAGAATTTAGCAGAGGGGACAGCCGACCTCGCTTTACGCCAAGCCGGTGCCGGTCCCGACGCGGTCCTTGTCTCCTCTCCCTTTGCCGGGGGAGGATTTATTTCCCGGGAGCACTACCAACAGTTCGTCTTTCCCTTCGAGAAGTACGTAATTGATCAGGTACACGAAAATACGGACCTTCCCATTTACGTTCATACCTGCGGAGCCATTGGCGACAGGGTAGACCTTATGGCCGAGGCGGGGTACGACGGGGTGGACACCATGGACCCCCCTCCTCTGGGGAATACGGACATTGCCAAGGTAAAACAGGAGCTGGGGGAGAAGCTCTTTTTAAAGGGAAATGTAGACCCGGTGAACATTATCCGTAACGGCACACCGGAGATGGTCTACAACAAGGCGGTAGAGCTTATAAAAAGCGCCGGAGTCGGCGGCGGATACATCCTCTCCAGCGCCTGTTCGGTAGCGCCCCAGGCACCGCCGGAGAATATCCGCCGACTCTATCAGGCGGCGGCGGACCATCCCTACTAGGCAATCTTTGCTATTAAGCCGACCGGTT
>CAYXSD010000058.1:2374-17869 GCA_964466335.1 uncultured Spirochaetales bacterium | reverse complement strand
GAGGGGGAGTATTGCTTTCTGAGGGTGTATTCCCTATGATGGTCATATGACGAACCAATACAGTGCTCGTATTAAGGTATTTTTGCCCTTTATGTGTGTCTATGTTGTTGCGGCGGCGGCGTTTCTTCTGGTGACGGGGCTGCTCCCCGGGTTTGCTTTCAGTTTTGTTGTTAAAGTGATTCCCGCTCTTTCTTTGAGTCTTGCTGTTTTGATCGCTCGTGGTCTCGAAACACGGGAGCGGATAGCCTTACTTTTAGGAGCGCTTCTCTGCGGCGCGGGGGATGTGATTCTCGACATAGATCGGGTAAGGCTCTTTGTTCCCGGGTTGGCGGCTTTCCTGCTGGGACATGTGGGATTTCTGGTGTTTTTCGCCTTTCGGTTTGACAGGAAGGTATCCCGGAAATACTGGATAATTCCGGTCCTCCTCCTCGCGGTGGTAATGGGTATCATCCTTGTACCGAGACTTGGGTCCCTTCTCGTACCGGTGGTGGCCTACCTTCTAATAATTACCGTCATGACTGTTTTGGCGGTCCTCTCCCGCACCCACGGTATCGCTGCTCTGGGGGCCTTTATCTTTATGGTTTCCGACGCTCTTTTGGCTCTCGCGAAATTCGTTCTTAACGGTCAGCCCTCACCCATGGTAACCATCCCGGTCTATTTTACGGGTCTGTTCCTTTTAGGGTTTGGGGTCCTGGTGTTTAATGAATAATACACAATCTCCCGCCGTTGGCCTTGTAAGTCGTAGTCCGGCCGGTGGGGGACGGAGGTAAGGGTTTCGTGTTTTGTGGCGGTTATTGCAAGGATGGCTGCGTCGAGGAAATCGTCGACGGAGGCGATGCTCCTGGGGGTTTTCGAAATTGCATGGTTGATGATGGAAGGGAAGTCGGGGTATTGTCGGGCAATGATCTCCCGTCGTTCAATGATGCCTTCCAGGCTCTTCTTGTTGTGTGTGCAGGGGGTGCCGCTCCAGCCGAGGAAGCAGAGCTCCGGGTGGGCTTCTCTCAGGGCGGGAAAGGGTAGCCTTTCATCCTGAGAGTTCGGGAATGGATGGGAGCTGATGCGGTGTAAGAAATCGTTAGCTTCTCGGATCTTGACGCAGATGTTCCAGGTTTGTTTGGAAAACTTCTTTCCCAGAGCGTTTTCGTTTTTCGCGCAGGCTTCTTGGTAGGACCCTTCGTATACGGCGGATTTTACCGGGGTGTAAAAAACGGAGGCTCCCCGGTTGGGCCCAAGGAGTTTCCTTGCCTCCCGGTCGCAGCATCGATATTCTTTTTCCGGAAACCCCAGGGGAATGTCAATGAGGACCGCCTTGACCCCGGGAAAGGGTGCGGATGGAGCTGTTAACTCATCCAGCCGGGAGAGGACCTGAAAGTTGAGCTCATCGTTATCATCAATGCCTGCAGCAAGCCATCCGCCTCTGCAGCCGTCTATTCCGAGGTACCTTGCGGGGTCAGCTCGAACTTTCAATCCTGATTGCCTTGTGTACACAGGCGGCGGCGCATTTCCCACAGCCTACGCAGAGGTTCATGGAGAGGAGAATGGGGGATTCATCCGGCTCTTCCTGCTCCAGGACCTTTTTTTTACAGGCCAAAACGGCGGAGCAGGAGCCGTTTTTGTCCCGGCACTCCACGGGACGGCAGATGGTGAAATCTACGCTGGCGTACTTCTGCATGGTGTTCTATAGTATATATATCAGATTTGGGAAAAGCAAATTTTTTAAGAATATTGCATAAAGGAAAAAGCATGAACGAGTACCTAGAGGAAAGCAGAAGGACCTACTGGAAACAGCTAAGGGAGATGGACGTAAAGGATGTTGCCCCGCGGGCGCTCGTTTCCTATGAGGGAGGGGCTTACGTGGTCCCCTGTCTCGGCAGTGAGTACCGGGTGGATCCCGAAGCAGAAAAAGTTTATGCC
This sequence comes from uncultured Spirochaetales bacterium, assembly GCA_964466335.1. Classification (GTDB taxonomy): domain Bacteria; phylum Spirochaetota; class Spirochaetia; order SPDA01; family CAYXSD01; genus CAYXSD01. The sequence continues at coordinate 15,955 of CAYXSD010000058.1, read as the reverse complement.
TCCGGTGGGGAGGAGGTGTCAGACTTGGATTTTGCTTTCCTCTTCGTTCAGTACCTGATTCACGCGGATGATGTCCCTTTTGCCGGCGAGTGGATTACCGAGCGGGACGTTCAGGGAGGGAGCCTCTTTTTCCAGGGGCCCCACGCTCTGCCGACGAGGGTGTTGGAGGAGAAATTCGGGTATAGTGTTGACGATTTCTCCCGAGCATGCAAAGCAGCAGAGGGGGATACCTTAAAGCCTTCCTTCGGAGACGCTGGGTTAGAGTTTCAGCTCTTCCCCCGTGTCCTCGTCGCGGTGGTCCTCTGGGTTGGAGACGATGAGTTTCCTCCACGGGTGAATGTGCTCTTCGACAAATCCATAGATGGTCAGTTCCCTCTGGATGTGGTCCTCTACATGGTAAACCACATAGTCGAGGTCCTTGCCGGCACAACCGGGTAACAATACAAACAACAAAGCAGCTTGCATTTACCATCCTCATGCCTTACTTTTACAGTATGAACAATCCACTTAGTGTCTACGTATCAGCTACCGGGCAGAACGACGGCAAAACCACCTCCGCCCTTGGGCTGTACAACGCTCTCCACGAGTTTTACCCTAAGATTGGTTATATAAAGCCTGTGGGGCAGCAGGTAATTCAAATCGACGATCATCAAATTGATAAAGACGTGACCCTCATGGCTGAAATTTTTCAGATTGGGGACAAACTATCCGACATGAGTCCAGTGGCTATCCCTAAAGGATTTACTGAAAACTACATAGAACACGGTGACACTGCTAATCTTCATGCTAAGATATCCGAATCGTACCAGGGTGCCTGCGCGGATAAGGATTTTATGGTTATAGAGGGAACGGGCCATGCCGGGGTGGGTTCGGTCATCGATCTGTCCAATGCCGATGTGGCCTCCCTCTTAAAATCACCTGTGATAATCGTAAGCGGCGGGGGAATTGGGAGGCCTATAGACGAGATCATGCTCAACAAGGCGCTTTTTGACAACCGAGGAGTGGATATCTTAGGTGTTATTGTTAACAAGGTAAAACCGGAAAAGTACGATAAGATTAATTCCCTCATCCGCAAGGGCTTGAAGAACCATGGATTGGATGTCCTAGGGGTAATCCCCTTCTTCCCGGACCTTTCCAGCCCTACCATGTTTCAGCTTATGGAGGAGATTGACGGGAACCTTGTCTGTGGGGAGCACTGTCTGGACAACAAGGTAACCAATGTCATTGTCGGGGCCATGCCTCCCCATACCGCTTTGGACTATTTCAAAGGGGATGTTCTGCTGATTACACCGGGCAATAGAGAAGACCTCATCCTTGCTGCTATAGCCAGCAGTGTTTTCGAGCAGCAGACTGACTACAGCATCCGAGGGATCATTCTAACCGGGGGTATAAAACCCCAGGCCACTATTCTCGATCTCATTCGACGATTCAATGTACCGGTTATTGAAATGGAGGAAGATACTTTCAGTGCCGCCCGGAGACTCACCAATCTTATTATTAAGATCCGCCCCGGTGATACGGAAAAGATACACAGGGTAAAGGAGATGATCTTGGAATATGTGGATATTGATACACTCCTTGGGAAAATTAAAAAGTATAAGAAGTAAAAAATGAATTATCAATCTTCTTTTAATAAGGCGCGAGACAGAGTAAGAGTATTAATGAAAGACCCTTCCCTCTCAGAAAAGATAGCTGAGAAAAAAGGGACGGTCCTTAAGGACGGGACCCTCTCCATTCCTTACATGGGAAATGAGTACCTCTTCGATGTATCAATAGGAGAGAAGGGCGAATTCCGCTCGCCGGAACTAAAGATGAGCAGGAAGATCCTCCTTCTCCATTACGTGGCCACAGGATGGGAAACCCTGGAGGACCCAAACGCGGAGAAGAGCAGTACTGTGGGCATTCAAGCGGGTCCTCCCGGCAGATGGACCGCCTTCGCTGATCTCCCAGGGGCACATACCTATAAACCCACCTACAGAAAACGCGGTCCCCTCCGGATCATCGGAAGATACGGAGCTAACCCGGAAGCCCTCTTGGAGTTTTCCGGGGAACCCTGGTTTGTTCCCGGGGATGAACTTTCCGGTGCGGAAAAGTACGGGGATCTGTCTATTGGGGTAAAGACCTTTCCCCGCATACCGGTTTTGGTGGTCCTCTATCGGGGGGACGATGAGTTTCCCCCGGAAGGAAACATCCTCTTTGGCAAGGATGTCCTTCATCATCTACCATTAGAAGATGTGGCCGTTTTAGCCGGGGAAATCGCCTCCCACCTCCGCTGTTAGCCAGGTGAATGTGCAACTCAAGAAACTTTAGGAATTTTTTGCAAGAATTTGACGAAACAACAAAAACAGTCTATAATGGTAAGCATGAAAATTGCGATTACCGGAAAAGGCGGAGTGGGAAAGAGTACTATTTCAGGACTCATTGCCAGGGACTTAAGGGACCGGGGAAGAAAAGTTCTTGCCATAGACGCCGACCCGGACATGAATTTGGCCACCATCCTTGGATTTCCCTCCACAAAAGACATTGTTCCCATTATCGAATACAAGGAACTCATTGCGGAACGGACCGAGACAGAGGTCGGTAAGCCGGCCCCTTTCTTCAAGATGAATCCTCGGGTGGACGACATCCCCGACACCTACTGCGTGGAACATAATGGTATAAAACTTATGACCATGGGGACGACCCGATTAGGCGGCGGGGGCTGTGCCTGCCCCGAGAACGCCTTTTTGAAGAGCCTTCTCAGCCATCTTGTGGTTAGCCGGGACGAGTCGGTCATTCTCGATATGGAAGCGGGGATAGAACATCTGGGGAGAGGGACTGCCATTGGTGTAGAGGTAATGTGCGTTGTGGTGGAACCGAGCCTCACCAGTATGGAGACGGCGGGAAGAATTAAGAAGCTTTCGGCGGACATCGGAATAAAGCGTTTGGTCATTATAGGGAACAAGGTAGAGAATGAAAAAAACCGGAAATTTATTCAAGAACATGCTCAAGATATCGAGATAGCCGGGTATATAGGCTACTCAGATGAAATACGCAGGATAAACACAGGAGAAATTGACGCTTTTTCCCTGGAAGGAGGAGTTTTAGAGGAGGTTAAAGGAATTATAGACAGATTAAATTCTAAGAAAGAATAGACCATGGAAAGACATGGAAAGACTAGACAATGAAGCAATTGCAAGACCCTTCATGGTAATTACTATTCTTTTTTGGTGCATTTTTTAGATATTATTCTTGATGTGAGAAGCATCACATATTATAATGCGAGGTAAGTAAGGCATCTTGTGAAAGCAGCCCCAGTGTATGTATCTATTTAAAGGAATCCGGGGTGGTAATAGAAGCTAGATCATGTAACCATAGCGATCCCATTCTTATGTTATACCCAACACAGATACCAAGTCTCACAAAGGAGCCGCTGGAAGGTAATGTTCTAAGAGTGGAATTTCCGGGTTAGGGATGTATAAATAGTATCGTAATTTTGTCAGATTTTTGTGGAGGACAATATGCCAAAAGAATTAAAGTTCGCTGATAAAGCGACGCAGGATTTACTAAAGAGAGCGGTAGAGCAACATATGCCCACCATTTGGGACCGCTTTGAAGCCCAACAGCCCCAGTGCGGGTTCGGGACTTTAGGACTGTGCTGCCGCCACTGCAGTATGGGCCCCTGCCGGATAGACCCTTTCGGAGAGGGGCCGAAAACCGGTGTCTGCGGGGCCACCGCGGACACTATAGCGGCCAGACATATCATACGTATGATCGCCGGAGGGGCCGCGGCCCACTCGGACCATGGACGGGACATCGCCCACACGCTCCATTTCATAGGCGAGGGAAAGGAGTGCGATTATACGGTAAAGGACATGGAGAAGCTAAAGGCCATTGCCAAGCTCTATAAGGTAAGTACCGAAGGGAAGGACCCTGTTACCTTGGCTAAAGAGGTCGGCCATGAGGTACTTGAAGAGTTTGGACAGCAGCTTGGTACAGTACGGATGGCAGAGGCCGCCCCTCCCGCCAGGGTAAAGCTCTGGAAGGAAGCGGGGATTATGCCGCGGTCGGTAGACCGGGAAGTGGTGGAGACCATGCACCGTACCCACATCGGTGTGGACGCGGACTATAAGAACCTCATCCGTCACGGAATGCGGACCGCCTTGGCCGACGGCTGGGGGGGGTCTATGATAGGTACGGAACTTTCCGATGTTATTTTTAAGACCCCGGACCCTCTTAATTCAGAGGTGAACCTGGGGATCTTAAAGAAAGACCATGTAAATATCATTGTCCACGGACACGAACCTACCCTCTCCGATATTATTGCAACCATCTCACAGACCAAGGAGATTGTGGACAAGGCAAAGGCGAAGGGTGCCAAGGGGATCCAGCTCGGTGGTATCTGCTGTACGGCCAACGAGATCATGATGCGCCACGGTATACCCGTAGCGGGAAGCTACATGCAGCAGGAGCTGGCCTTACAGACTGGTGTGGTGGACATGATGGTAGTGGACGTTCAGTGTATTTGGCCCGGCTTAACGGAATCGGCGGACTGCTTCCACACAAAACTCGTTACCACCTCTCCTAAGGCAAAGATGCCCGGTTTCGACCATATCGAATTCCAAGAAGAAAGGGCAGTGGAAATAGCGAAGGAGATCATGGAAGCAGCTATAGACAACTTCCCGAACCGAAACGGAGAACAGTACATTCCTGAGGTTAAGGAAGACATGGTCGCTGGGTTTACCACGGAGTCGGTCTTTACGTTCCTCGGCGGAAAATACCGCTCCACCTATCGGCCTTTAAACGATGCCGTCATTGCCGGAAGGATCCGGGGATTGGCGGGGGTCATCGGATGTTCCAATCCTAATGTAGAATTTGAAGAGGGACATCTGACAGTTGTAAAGGAGCTCCTTAAGAATGATGTGCTTGTGGCGTCCACCGGCTGTAACGCCATTACCTGCGCGAAACACGGACTGCTTCGACCGGAGGCGGCATTTAAGTATGCCGGAAAGGGCCTTACCGAAGTCTGCGAGGCGGTAGGAATTCCACCGGTCCTCCATCTGGGTTCCTGTGTGGATAATAGCCGGATCCTCAGGGTCTTGAGCAATGTGGTTGCCGAAGGGGGCCTGGGCGAGGATATTTCCGACCTCCCAGCCGCCGGCGCCGCTCCGGAGTGGATGTCGGAGAAGGCGGTAAGTATCGGGTTTTACTTCGTTGCCTCCGGGGTGTACACGGTCATAGCAAAGCCCCTTCCCATGATGGGATCTCAGAACCTCTATAACTACCTCACCGACGAGGTAGAAAAAGAGGTAGGAGGGAAATGGGTCTTCGAGGAGGACCATATCGAAGCGGCCCACAAGATGATCCGCCACATCGATAAGAAACGAAAGGCCCTAAAGCTTAAACCCATGATCTACGAACAGCCATTAAAGCCGGAGGAGTAGGGTATGGTAAAGGGTGAGAAAATATCGGTCAGAATTGATACCTGTGTAGGCTGCCATACCTGTGAGTTAGCCTGCGCAATCGAACATTCCAAGGCAAAGGATCTGCTTAGGGCATTTTTAGACGGAGAACGGCCGGGACACCGGATTTACATAGAGTCCTTCCGGAAAGCGGCGGTCCCGGTGCCGTGCAACCACTGCGAAGAGGCTGCCTGTATTGCCGCCTGTCCCACCGGCGCCGCCCACAGAAAGACCGAAGGCGGGCCGGTATTTGTGGATGCCGAGAAGTGCATCGGCTGCTCCATGTGTGTTCAGGCCTGCCCCTTCGGAGTTATTGCCATGAACAATACCGGCAAGACCGCGTATAAATGCGATGTCTGCGTGGAGCGGCAGGCCAAGGGTTTAGAGCCGGCCTGTGTCGCCGCTTGTCCCACTAAATCACTTTCCTTTGGAGCTATAAATACGGCGAACAAGGGGAAGCGGCAGAAAGTAGCGGAAATGATGGCGGAGGCCTCCGCGGAGGGGGAGAAAGAGTTGAGAGGATAGGCTTTAAGGATAGGAGAATATGACAACAGTCACTGTCTGCGTGGGAAGTTCATGCCACGTGAAAGGTTCAAGAGACATGATAGAGAGGTTCAACGAGCTCATTATCAGCAATGATTTACATGAGGCGGTGGAGCTGAAGGGGTGTTTCTGCATGGAGCGCTGCGGGCAGGGAGTGAACTGGCAGGTAGACGATGAAGTTTACACCAGCTCGACCGTTGAAGAAGCGGTGGAGCTCTTTAAAGAGATTGTAGTAGAACCGAATATGGAACAACATTGATGGAGCCGGAAAAGAAGAGAAAGAACATCAACGTCAGCCGCGAAGTAGAGGAGCTGGATAGCATTATCCTCCAGCAGACCCCTAACGGAATTGTTCTGGTGGACAAGGATACCAGGATCCAGTATGTAAATCCTTCTTTCAGGACCATGTTCCACTGCGAGGATGAGGACCTGTTAGGCAAACCCGCCAGATACTTCGTCCATTCCGACTGTTTCGAGCGGGTAATCGAGGCGGGGGACAAGCTTATGGTAAAGGAGAGCATCCCCGTCCACAGTGTAAGCTACCGGGTCGGGCTTTTCCCCATTGTGGGAGAGAACCTCTACTGTGGAATATTTATTGATATTTCCGATGAGGAGAAGGCGAAACAGCACTACAACGAGCTGAAGGCCCAAACCTTAGGGCGGGCGCAGGAGGTAATTTCTCGGCAGATGAAAACTGCTCAGGAAATAGCCCGGCTCTTAGGGGAGACCACGGCTGAGACAAAGGTGCTTCTGGTGAAGCTTATGTCTCTCTTTGAAGAGGAGAAAAATAAGTAGATGGGGCGTATCTAGGGAATTATGAAACTGTTCTACGAATGGGGAGCCAAACAAATTAATAAACACGGGGAAGAACTCTGTGGAGATTCCGTTGTTTTTTCCCGTCAGCCCCACTCGGTCATCCTCGCTCTTTCCGATGGTCTAGGGAGCGGAGTGAAGGCGAATATTCTTGCTACATTAACAACTCAAATTGCCATGCACATGCTGGAGAACGACCTCCCCTTAGAGGAGGTTGTTCAGACCCTTACCGAAACCCTTCCGGTAGATACTGAACGCAAAATGGCTTACAGTACCTTTGCCATTGCCCAGTTCTTCGATTTGGGATCTGTAGATATCGTAGAATTCGATACGCCCCATACCATCATTATCCGAGACAACCGACCCTTGCCGTTGACATATGAAAATAAGGAGATAAAAGAAAAGAAGATTCAGAACGCCACCTTCGAGCTGAATGAAGGAGACTGGGTGGTCTTTGTTTCCGACGGTGTGTTGAATGCCGGTATCGGCGGGCTCTATCCCCTGGGATGGGGCTGGGACCAGGCGGCGAACTTTATCGGAGAGAAGGCCAATCACGACCAGAGCGCCGATGAGTTTGCCGAGAGAATAGCGGAGATCGTAGATGACCTCTACGCGGGAAACGTGGGGGACGATGTCAGTATCGTTGCTATTAAGGTAAGAAAGAAGTTAGTGGCTACGGTATTTACCGGCCCTCCGGAAGACCCGGAACTGGACGAAGAGGCTGTACAGAGACTCTTTTCCCGTGGGGGAAAACACGGGGTCTGCGGGGGGACTACCGCTAAGATCGTGGCCCGCTGCCTCAACAGACCCTTGGAGGTTGACCTGACCACCATGACCGGGAAGGTCCCGCCCTTGGGCAATATCGAGGGAGTCGATGTGGTAACCGAAGGGATCCTTACCCTTACCCGGGTAAACAATCTGCTTAAAGCAGGCGCGGACCGGGAGACGGTGAAATATCAGAATAACGGGGCGGCGAACCTCTTGAGGTTTTTCCTGGATACGGACAGTATCCACTTTCTTGTAGGTCAGGCGGTGAATCCCGCGCACCAGAACCCGGAGCTCCCCCACCAGCTGGGAATTAGGGTCTCCGTAGTCCGGGAGGTTGCCGATGAGTTACGGGAAAGGGGAAAAGAAGTTGCCCTGGAAACGATTTAGATAAAGACAGGTTAAGACAGGTAAAGATAAGGAATAGGGAAAAGAATATGGCAGAAGAATTAATAGAAAAAATTGTCGACCGATATGAGAAGGACCGGGACATGCTCATCCCCATGCTGCAGGACCTTCAGGCGGAGATGAGCTATCTTCCCCCGGAGAAACTGAAAGTCCTCGCTCAGGTGTTGGACCTCCCTCTTATCAGGGTATACGGGGTAGCCACATTTTACTCCTCCTTCCGCCTTGCGCCCAAGGGAAATCATGATATTACCCTCTGCATGGGTACGGTCTGCTTTTTGAAAGGGGCGGACAAGATATCCGAAGCCCTCTGCGAAGAGTTCAATGTAAAGCCTGGGGGGACCACGGAGGACAGACTCTTTACCTACCAGCCGGTAAACTGCGTGGGGGCCTGCGCCTTAGCGCCGGTAATGCTGGTGGACGGAAAGTACCATGACCATATGACACCGGATTCAGCAATTGCACTGGTCCGGGACTTAAGCTCCGTCGATGCTGAAGTGAAGAAAGCGGGGAAGGAAGGAACGTAATGGCGGTAACAGAAACGAAAAAACGGATCGCCTCACCTGAAGACCTGAAAGCGGCAAGGGAAAAGCGGGTAAAGGAAGCGGAGGGTATTGCTAAATCTGTCCGGGTCTGCATCGGGACCGGCTGTGCCGCAAGGGGATCCAATAAAATTTTCGAGATGTTCCGTAAGGCGGCGGCGGAGAAAGAGGTAGATGTACAGGCGGAAGCAAAGTGTGTGGGCTGTCATGGGTTCTGCGAGCGTGGGCCTATTGTGGTTATTGAGCCTGAAAACATCATCTACCAGGGAGTAACCGAAGAAGACGTACCGGAGATCTTCCGGGAAACGGTCCTCTCCGGCAGGTTGATAGAGCGCCTCCTCTACGAGGACCCGGATACGAAGAAGCGGGCCGAGAAGGAAGAAGAGATCCCCTTTTACAGTGCCCAGCACAGAATCGTACTGGAGCAGAACGGGCGGATCGATCCCACCAGCATTGAAGATTATATAGAACATAACGGATACAGTTCCCTGTCTCATGTGTTAACCTCCATGGGGCCGGAAGAAATAATTACGGCCGTGGAAGAATCCGGCCTTCGCGGCCGGGGCGGGGGAGGGTTCCCCACCGGTCGAAAGTGGCGCTCCTGCCGGAACGCCGAAGGAGAGAAGAAGTACGTTATTTGTAACGGGGACGAGGGAGACCCGGGGGCCTTTATGGACCGCTCCCTTATGGAGGGGAATCCCCATCTGGTGTTGGAGGGGCTCATTATCGGCGGTTACGCCATTGGGGCCGAGAGGGGATACATCTATGTTCGAAACGAGTATCCCTTGGCTGTGGACCACCTCTCCCGGGCCATCGAGACCGCCAGAGACTACGGGTTTTTGGGAGAGAATATACTGGGAAGTTCCTTCTCCTTCGATATTCGGATAAACCGGGGAGGGGGCGCCTTCGTATGCGGTGAATCCTCCGCGCTTATCGCCTCCTTGGAGGGGAGAATGGGAGAACCTAAGGACAAGTACGTCCACATGGTGGAAAGCGGTTTACGGGGATGTCCCACGGTCTTGAATAATGTGGAGACCTGGGCGAATGTCCCCGCCATTGTTTCTAAGGGTAGTTCATGGTTCTCCTCCATAGGCACCGAGAATTCAAAGGGCACCAAGGTATTCAGTTTGGTTGGGAAAGTGGTAAATACTGGACTTGTGGAAGTCCCCATGGGGATGACCCTGAAAGAGATCATTTACGATATCGGAGGGGGCGTTCAGGGGGGAAAGGCCTTTAAGGCGGTCCAGACAGGCGGGCCTTCGGGGGGATGTATTCCCGCCACGTGTATCGATACCCCTGTGGATTTTGATGAACTCACCAACCTTGGTTCCATGATGGGATCCGGCGGACTCATCGTTATGGACGAAGATACCTGCATGGTCAATGTGGCGAAGTACTTTCTCGGGTTCCTTAAAGACGAGGCTTGTGGAAAATGTACTCCCTGTCGGGAAGGGGTGGCCCAGATGCTTTACATCCTGGAGAATATCACCTCCGGCAAAGGGGAGAACGGGGACATCGAAAAACTGGAAAATTTGGCAAAGCTGGTTTCCGATACCTCGCTCTGCGCTTTAGGAGGTACCGCGGCGAACCCGGTACTCTCCACTATTCAGTACTTCCGGGAGGAGTACGAGGAGCACATTAAGAACAAGCACTGTCCCGCCGGCGAATGCAGGGGGATGTTCTCCTACACCATTGTTGAGGACGCTTGTACCGGCTGCGGCCTCTGCAGGAAGAACTGCCCCGTGGAGGCCATTACGGGAGAACGGAAACAGTTACACGTCATCAATCAGGAGATCTGTACCAAATGCGGTGTTTGTTTCGATAAATGCCCCTTCGGTGCTGTGGTGAAGAGCTAACGAAAAGCTATCGAAAAAGAGGAGAAGGACAAGGAAGTGCCGACAGTAAAGATTGACGACAGAGAGTTGAAGGTAGAAGAAGAAATTAGAATAATAGAAGCGGCGAAACAGCTGGGGATATGGATTCCTACCCTCTGTTATATTGAGGGGCTTACTACCAGCGGGTCCTGCAGGCTCTGTATGGTAGAGGTGGTCAGGGAGGATGGAAAGGCAAAGCTCGTCACCGCCTGTAACTACCCTATTCGGGAGGACATAACCGTACGGGTTTCCTCTAAGAGGGCGGTGGAGGCCAGAAGGGGAGTAATGGAACTCCTCCTCGCTCGGTCACCGGAAAACCCGGAGCTTCACGCTTTAGCTCACCGCATGGGAGTGGAAGGCACTCCCTACCCAACGGTAACGGAGAGTCAGCGCGACTGTATTCTCTGCGGTCTCTGCGTGAAGGTCTGCGAGGAGGCCATCGGCTCCTCCGCCATAGGGTATACCGGGCGGGGCACGGACAGAACCATTGCCACGCCCTTCAGGCTTGCCTCCGAGGAATGCATTGCCTGCGGGGCATGCGCCGCTGTCTGTCCCGTGGGAACTATTCAGGTTCGGATCCATGAAGACACCGGGGAGGCGGAGATATCGCCCTTCAAATCCCGGGCAAAGCTTTTGGTCTGTGAGGACTGCGGAAGAAGGATGGTAACCGAACCGGTGGGGGTGGAGGCACTAAAACGGACCGGTTTCGACTGGGAAGAGTTTCGCCTTAGGGCCAGGCTCTGCCCGGTTTGTCGAAGAAAACGGGCAGCCGAATCCTTAGCTTTGGTCCAGGGAAGGGCCAACTAAGAAGGCCAACTAAGAGGGGCCAACTACTGATGAGGGAACAAGCGTTATTTCCGGTCAAGGCCGGGAAAAACGGAAGAGATAGAGTATAAAAGAGCATAAAAGAACATAAAAGAACATAAAAAGAACCTATGGAGATAGAAGGAGAGATACAATGTCAAAAATTATTGCTTCAGCTGCAATTCGGGGAGCTCATACCCTTCATAAGCAGGCCGAAGAGGCCTTAGCAAAGGCAATAGAGAAGTTCGGGAAAGACAAGGAAGTGGCGTATCCGAATACCGCTTACTACCTGCCTATTATGCTGTTGTTTTTGGGACAGAAGGTAACAAAGCTTGGAGATTTGGAGGAGTCTCTTCAAGAGGCTAAAAAACTTTTAGGAAGGGTCCCCAGTAAGTCGAACTGGCTCCCCTATTTGGGAGAGACCCTGAATTCCGGGGTGGCCACCCTTCTCTCCGAGGAGACCATTGAGGTCCTCAAGTACTTAAAGGATAACGGGTCCCCACCTGTGGACGACCTTTGGCTGGGCTTTACCCCGGACAATATCTTAAGGATGCAGGGAATAAAACTTGTGGACGGGAGAATGCCGGGTTTTGCCGCCATTGTGGGAAAAACCGAAACAAATCAGCAGGCGGTGGACCTCGTTCGGGGACTTCAGGAACGGAGTATCCTCGTTTTTATCGCCGGGGATTCCAAGGGGGTCTCCATTGCCGAGCAGCTTCAGGAAGAGGGGATCGAAATGAACTGGGACACCTTTATCGTGCCCTATGGCAAGGACATTACCGCGGCGGTCCACGCTCTCAATTTTGCCTCCCGTTCCGCCATGACCTTCGGCGGGATCGAACCGGGAGATGTGGAGGCAGCCCGTCAGATCCTCCTCTACAACAAGGACCGGGTCTACGCCTTTGTCATGGCCCTAGGCGCCGATGATAATGTGCCGAAGGACCAGATTATTACCGACGAAAAGTACGCTACCGCCGCCGGTGCCATAAACTACGGGTTTCCCGTCATCGCCGACGAGAAGATACCCCAGATCCTGCCTACGGGAATCTGTACCTACGAGCATGTTATCTCCGGAGTAAAAGTAGAAGAAATCATAAGCCGGGCGGTAGAGCTCAGGGGTCTCACCTTGAAGATGGAGAAAATCCCCATTCCGGTACCCTACGGCGCCGGCTTCGAGGGAGAGAGGGTCAGAAAGGAAAACATGTTTGTCCAATTCGGAGGAAAGTACACCGACGGGTTCGAGCTTCTCCGCTCGTCCCCTATGGATGAGGTAGAGGACGGAAAAATAGAAGTCGTCGGACCTGAGGTGGACGAGATGACCGAAGGAGAGGCATACCCCTTAGGGATATACGTCCAGGTGGCGGGAAGAGACTTCCAGGAGGATTTCGAAAGTGTTCTCGAAAGACGAATCCACGAATTTATCTCCTGCGCCAACGGGATCTTCCACATGGGACAGCGTTCCATTATTTGGGTCAGGATCAGCAAGGAGGCAAAAGAGAAGGGCTTTAAGGTAAAGGATTTCGGAGAGATCCTCTTAGCCAGGATGCACGAGGAATTCTCCAAGATTGTAGATAGAGTGCAGGTGACCCTCTACACGGACCCGGAGGAGACGGCGAAACTGCAGGAAACAGCCAAGGAGGTATACAACCAGCGGGACGAGCGGATCGGAAACATGACCGACGAGGACGTGGAGGACTACTACTCCTGTACCCTCTGTCAGTCCTATGCTCCGGACCATGTCTGTATTGTCACCCCACAGCGTCTCGGTCTTTGCGGCGCCTATACCTGGCTGGACTGTAAGGCTTCTCATCAGATTAATGCCCACGGACCCAACGAACCGGTCACTAAGGGGGAGTGTCTCGATCCGGTGAAGGGAGCGTGGAAAAATATAAACGAATATGTAGAGATAAAATCCAACGGAAATTTGAAACAGTTTAACGCTTACTCAATAATGGAGGACCCCATGACCTCCTGCGGATGTTTCGAATGTATAGCCGCGGTGGTCCCGGAGGCGAACGGGATTATGATAGTGGACCGGGATTACACCGGCATGACTCCCGTCGGGATGACTTTTTCCACCTTAGCCGGGCAGATAGGGGGCGGAGTACAGACCCCAGGATTCACCGGAATTGGAAAGATGTACATTTCCAGTCCGAAATTCATATCAGCCGAGGGAGGACAACCGCGGATCGTCTGGATGAGCAAACAACTAAAAGACGAAGTGGAAGAACGGCTTAAGGAGCAGCTTAAAAAGATGGGTATGGAAGATCTCTTCGACAAGATCCCCACCGAGGAAGACGCGGAAGACCCGGAAGCCCTGGTGCAGAAGCTCGAAGAATTGGGACACCCCGCGCTGACCATGGACCCCATGTTTTAATGTGTAGAAGTGTAATA
>CAYXSD010000058.1:0-2274 GCA_964466335.1 uncultured Spirochaetales bacterium | reverse complement strand
AATAGAAACCCAGGAGGGAGGAATTATATGGCTTTGACGGGAATGCAGATTTATAAGAACCTGCCAAAAACAAACTGTAAGGATTGCGGGTTACCGACATGTATGGCCTTTGCCATGCAGGTAGCCGCAAAGCAGCGGGAGCTTTCTGATTGTCCTCATATTTCGGATGAGGCGAACGAATCGCTTTCGGAAGCGTCGGCCCCGCCGATGAAATTGGTAAAAATCGGTTCGGGAGACAAGATCTTCGAATTGGGACAGGAGACGGTCATGTTTCGTCACGAGGAAAAATTCCATCGCTCCACGGGTATCGCCGTTTTAGTCCCCGGGGAAGCCTCGGACGATGAGGCGGCCGCGCTTATTGAAAAGATCAACTCCAGTGTTTTTACCCGTGTGGGGGACACCCTAAAGGTTGCCTTAGCGGCGATAGATGTGGGAAATGCTTCGGACCCCGCTGCTCGCGCGAAACTGGCGGAGAAAAGCGCTGTTCCGGTGATGCTGGTAAGCGACAAAGCGGATGCCATGACCCAGGCAGCGGAGGCAGCGGCTTCTCTGCGCCCTCTTCTCTACCGCGCCACCGCGGAGAACCTGGACGCTTACGCTGAAGTTGCTGCAAAACATAAGCTCCCTCTGGCAGTCCGTGGAAAGGACTTGGAGGAGTTGGAAGGACTAACCCTTAAGGCCAAGGAGAAGGGTGTGGAGGAGATGATCCTCTCTTTTAGCGGGAAAAATGTTGGTGATACTATCAGGGACCTTACAATTACTAGAAGAGCGGCGCTGAAGAAACAGCACCGTACATTTGGATATCCTTCGATGGTGGAACTGGAGGAAGACTCCCCGGAAATGGAAACCATTTTGGCTGCTTCTTATGCCGCCAAATACGGAGGGATTGTCCTCATTAAAGGCAGTGAACCTTGGGAACTCCTCCCCATTATGACCATCGTACAGGATGTTTACACCGATCCGCAGGTGCCCAATACAGTGGAAGCGAAACTCTACGAGATTGGTAATGTCACTGAAAATTCTCCTGTGCTCTTTACCACCAATTTCTCCCTTACCTACTTCAGTGTGGCCGGCGAGGTGGAACGGAGTAAAGTCCCCACCTATATCAGCGTCGTGGAAACCGAAGGGTTAGGTGTTCTTAACGCGTATGCCGGAGATAAAATCTCCGCGGAGAAGGTGGTTAAGTCCATCGATGCCCAAGGAGTGGCGGACAAGGTGAAGCATAGAAAACTAATTATTCCGGGACTGCTTCCCATCTTTAGGGCCGAAATCGAGGATACTTCGGATTGGAAAGAGGTTATAATAGGTCCTGAGAACGCCAGGGAAATCCCCGCCTTTTTGGCGAAGAACTGGAAGTAGGCGGCACTGAAGAATGAAGAATTGCACGGTACGGTTTTACCCGCAACATATTACAGTAGAAGTACCGGAGGGAACAACGCTTTTGGAGGCGGCCGCCCGAGGACAGATTTCCTTAAACAACCTCTGCGGAGGAGACGGGATTTGCGGACGCTGCAAGATGGTGGTAAAGGAGGGGGAGGTAAAGGGTGAATTATCTCCCAAACTCACCAGGGAGGAGGTGCAGGCCGGGGTAGTCCTCTCCTGTATGACCAAGGTTTTAGGCGACCTAATTGTGGAGATCCCGGAAGAGACCTGGGCAAAGGAGAAGCTCATATCCGATGAGGACGCCGCCCGCTTTAGAGACTTGAAGCGGGGCATATCTCAGCGGAGGGGCTACGACCCCCGCCCCCTGGTTTCTAAAATCTATCTTGAATTGGAAGAACCGAACCTCGCCAACAACGCCGCCGATCATCAGCGCCTCTGCGATGCAATTCGAAAACATGTCCCCTCCAGTTCAATGCAGATGGGACTGAAAATTATAAAATCCCTTCCTTCGATACTGCGGAACAACAAGTACCGGATTACCGCAACCGTAGGTCTTCGTCGGGAGGTTGCGGAGATCATGGATGTAGAGGGGGGAGACAAGAGAGAACACAACTATATTGTCATTGTAGATATGGGAACAACCACCATCGTAGCCCATCTGGTAAATCCTGAAACCAGGGACACCCTGGACGGTAAAGCCTGCTTTAATTCCCAAGGGGTCTACGGCCGGGAAGTGACCGGCAGGATGATGATGGCGGAAAGAAAAGGGGTGGAGGAACTGCAGCGGCTTATTGTGGAGGACATAAACAGCCTGGTTGAAAGGCTTGCCAACGACTTGGATGTCCACCTAAAAGACATAACCGCCGTAGTATGCGCTGGGAACACCGCTAT
>CAYXSD010000057.1:9948-18176 GCA_964466335.1 uncultured Spirochaetales bacterium | reverse complement strand
CTTCGCTCGCTTTAAAGGCTTTCTCTCCCCTTCCCTAATACCTTACAAAGATCAATATAGCCTGCGCTCATTTTTTTAGCGCGGACTGTAATAGTAGCAATATTATGAAATTATGTCAATCAACATTTCCACAATAATATAAAAAGACGCATGGAAAAAATGCTGTGACAGCATGAAATCTGCTACACTACTTAGCAGTTAGATTATCCTCGTATGCTCCACAATAGAAAGATCTATTGTTAAGCATTTGTTATTAACTATCTCTTAACTACTGGCGGAGAATATATTCAATTTTTCATTTTACGTCAAGTGCTATTACTGTTTTTCCAATATTGAGGTTCTGAAAAAATGTAATTTTGAAAGAACCTCAAGTATGAAGAAGTGCCAAAAACCTCGTTGCAAACTCTGCAAATCCACTCCCACCGATAAGGGTTGTCTTATAGGTTGGTAAGGATACCATGGTGGTTAGAAAGGTTTCGATATTGGCCACCCCGCAGCTTTTGGGGAAAAACGCGAACATAGGTTCATCATTTGGGGAATCGCCACAGTAGAAAATTCGCTTTTGTATCTCCTCATCCTTCCACCCATGGCGATAATCAAAATAATACCGTACCATGGAGAGTTTATCGTATCTTCCAAACCAGGTATTTACATGGATAGAACTGATTTTTGCCTCAGCTCCATGTGTGTTACAGATCTCCTTAATTTTCTCCGCGGTTGAAAAGGGCAGCTTCGGCTCATCCTCTCTAAAATCTATGGCTAAATCGTACATTCTTGAGAATTGATCTCTGGCAATTCTCGCAGCGGGCACTTCTTTTTTTACGGCCTGCCATACTTCGTCGAAACTAGTATTGCTCTTCCTCTTCTCATTTGTGTTCTGTAATTGTTCTTTACCCTTTGGATTTTTCGGGTTGATTAACTCCTTAATCTTTCCTTCATCTCGGTAAAATATAAAAGCACCGTTTTCACCCACTATCCCCTCTACAGGCCACTGACGGACGATACAGTCACACCATCCCGCGGGACGACCGGTAACGGGAATAACGGAAACTCCCGCATTATGGAGGTCCCAGATCGCTGTGAACGCTTGAGCTTCAAGAAGCCCCTCCCTTGTTAAGGTATCATCAATATCTGTAAGAACATGTGTTACAGAAGAAACTGAGTCTTTAGTTATACTTTTAATATCTTTCATTGGTATGAATACACTCGATTTCCCAGTTATTCCATAAGCTGCTTGTTCATTCGCATAAAATAGTTCAGAAAGCTGCCTATAGCTGCAAAGGCGGAGGCCAAAAAGACCCCAAAAGTAATCCAAGTAAGGGTCCCTGTGAAGGCATGATCAGGAAATAAACGAAGAAGAGAAACCAATAATAGTCCACAAACCCCGGAAAAGCCATAGGTAACGGCTTTAAGTTTCCCCCATCTACTTGCGGCCATGGCAATTCCTTTCCTAATCATAAGGAGTCGGAAGAAAGTAATGGATAGTTCCCGGTAGATAATAATAATGAGGACCCAAATAGGCATAATACCGATGCCGGTAAAGCAAACAAAGTAGGTAATTCTGCTAATTACATCAGCGAAAGGATCGAGCACCTTGCCGATGTCGGTAACCTGACCGAGTTTCCTTGCCAGGTATCCGTCGATAAAATCGGTGCTTTCAATAAGCAGGAAGAGTACCCAGAGGATTATATTGAATGCTATTCCGGAGGTTTGGCTGAGAGGTCCTGTCCAGTGGGGAATAAAAAATACAATAAAAAAAATCGGAGATAAAATGACCCGCAAAAATGTTAGTTTATTCGGAATTGTCATTGTCAAACTGTAATACTTCTTTTTTATGCCTGTCAATATTCTTTCCTCAAATATAAAACATCCACTATGTACCATCCACTAAGTATAGTATTGATAATGGTATTGACCTGAAAGATGTATGTGAATAGAGTAAAGTTACATGAGAAACACATCTTCATTGGTGAAAAGTATCTTAATAACTGTTTTTTGTTTGTTATGTACACAATGGGTGATTTTTTCCCTGGTACTTGTTGTATTCTCTTTGAATGTTTTCTCTCAATGGGCATTCTACATAACCGCCCTCCTCTTTCATCTTCTGATCCTGGCCGTTCTCTATGTAATGAAACCCAATTTTATTGTTCTGCCTTCAAGGGAAAAACTTGATAAGATCAATGTAACAAACAAAATTACCCTTTTTCGAATAAGTTCTCTCCCCACTATTTGTTATCTCTTAATTTTAAGCGAAAACTATCCTATGGTCCCGATACTTCTCGTATTTACCGCTCTTGTTTTTATGACCGATCTTTTCGACGGTCTTTTGGCAAGACGGACAGGTCAGGTAACCCAGATAGGAAAATATATGGATAGTGCAAGCGATTACTCTCTTCTCCTTGTTATTTCCATTGCCTTCCTGGTCTACGATATTATTCCTCCGTGGTTTTTTCTCTTGATTATCTTTCGTCTTGTCTTCCAAATGATCGGAACCACCATAGTGGTGATAAACACAGGAACATTAAGACCGGAGACCTCCTTTTTCGGTAAAGCGACGATCTTTTCTACTATGGTCCTCTACTGTTTTGAGATTTTTAGAATTCTGGATATACCCTGGGCCGGGAATAACATAATAGTGAATATATTGGAGTATATTACCGGGGCGATAATCGTGATATCTATTTTTGATAAGTTTTTCCTCTTTAAAAAGATATTCAACGAAACTGAGAACGAAACACCCCTGGAAAAAGAAAATCAATAGAGACTCTCACAAAATAACTATTTTTCAGAGCCTCTATATCGGGTCGATTTGTTAATTCATTATATAATAATGAATTAACAAATCGAAAGGGTGGGCCAATTTCAAATCAACCAATTTATAAATTGGTTGATTTGAAATTGGCTGAATAGGCGGGATGAAATTCCAAACCTAACGGAGAAAGGAGAAACGCCTCTTGTTCGATAAGAGGAAGGGTAAGCAGATTGGAAAGATCATGACGACTATACGTTATTCCCGGTAACCAGTCCCTGAAAAGCACCTTCAATCCCGGAGAGACGTCTCTTTCCATTATCCGAAAAAAGAAGCGGGAGGGGAGAAAAAAATACCAATCCGCGACCTCCACGAGAAGGACCGAATAGGGAGGTTCGCTAATACTACCGGTACCGATTTTAATGTCCTCCCCGGGAATATCTATTTGAAATTCTAGAGTGTCCTTTTCCCGAGAGAGGACCTCTATAGTGAAAAGACCATCTCCGGGGCCAGCACAGTTCCACTGGGAAAGCTCCAGGGCTATCAAGAATGAGATGATAAGGATAATAAAAAGAAAGGGTATTCCTACAGCTCTATGAAATGTCCACCCCAGAGCAGAGATAAAAGAGAAGCCTCCCAAGGTAACGAGGAGTCGCATGTCCAGAAGCTGCTCTCCCAGGCCCGCAATAACCGGCGGAAGAAGAAGGAGAATGGCCAGACTTATAAGAGTGAAAACCTTTGTTAGTACCGGCTTAGACCTTCCCTTTCCCAAAAGGCGCCTTATCAACATAGCGACGGCAATACCCAGAACAATACCGGAGAGAGTAAACCATAGAAAAGGATTTAGCGGGTCTATTCCTCTACAATCCATAGATATCAGAGAATTTATCCTCCACATATCGTAAGAAATCATGATGCGAGAGGGGTCCTCCCGTAACTCGCTGAGAAATTTCCTCGGCGGTTTCAGCGCTGCCGTAGGTATGAATGTTCTCTCTAAGCCAGTTCAGAATCTGATCAAATTTTCCGGCGAAAATATGGTCCTCCCAATTGGGAATGCCCTTCTTCATGGCGGTGCTGAACTGAGCGGAATAGAGGTTCCCCAAAGCATAGGTGGGGAAGTATCCCATACCCCCCATGGACCAGTGGATATCCTGCAGGACCCCTTCGGCATCGTTTTGCGGCACCACTTTCAATAATTTCTTCATCTTTTCATTCCAAGCGGCAGGCAACCCATCCACATCCAGCTCTCCCTCCACCAAGGCCAATTCCAACTGAAATCGAAGGATGATATGCAGATTGTAAGTAACTTCATCCGCCTCTACACGTATGAGCGTAGGTTCGACTTTGTTTATTCCGCGATAAAAAGTTTCTTCATCTATGTCCTTTAGATTTTCGGGAAAAATCTCCTTCAGCTTCGTAAAGTGCCCCCGCCAGAAAGTCCTGCCGCGGGCAACCATATTCTCCCAGGTCCTGGACTGTGATTCGTGTATGCCCAAGGACGTACCGGCAGCCAAAAGATTGCCCCTTATCCATTCACCGAACCCCTGCTCGTAGAGTCCGTGACCTCCCTCATGAAGAGAACCAAAAAAGCCAGTGTTAAAAAAATTCTCATTGTAACGGGTAGTAAGTCGTACATCATCGATTCCCAGCGTTGTTGTGAAAGGGTGATTAGAAACATCTAAGCGTCCTCTTGTAAAGTCGTATCCCACTTTCCTCAGTACCGACATACCGAAGGCTTCCTGCTTCTCCCGGGGATACTCTTTGTAGAGGAAAGAATCTTCCACCTGTTTTACCTGAGCAATGCGAGAGACCAGATTTGATAGAGGACCTTCTAACTCGCTGAAAATCCTTTGGACATTCTCCGTTTTTTCCCATGGTTCGTACTCATCCAGGAGAGCGTCGTAAGGATGTTCCGTATATCCTATATAATCGATTTTTTCTTTGGTTAATCGCAGGATGTCTTTCAGATGGGGCGCGAAAATCGAAAAATCCGATTTCTTTCTTGCCTCTCCCCAGCGATGTTGGGAGATGCTCGTTTTCTTTGCCAGTTCCGTTACCAGGTTCTCGGGCAGTTTTTTCATCCGTGAATATAGCCGGAAGAAATAGCGAATGTAGGCCCCTTCGTAATTCTTTTCTCCCTCTGGTTTTCCGCCGGAACTGCCCTCGGCTGCTCGTCCCATGGGGTGTTCCTGGTCTACTCCAAGTTTTTTAAAAAGCTGCCCCACCTTATCGGAGGTGGCCCGTTTGTGGTACTCTCCCTCCAGATAGGCTAGTTGCTCTGAACGTTCCTCCACTCCGGCCTCGGGGAGGTAGGTTTCTTGGTCCCAGCCAAGAATTGCCATTGTATGTTCCAGAAGGTAGAGCTCCCTTCCCAAACTCTCCAGCTCTTCAAACTCTCTGCTACTCATGTTGTACCTCTTTGTTTTCTTCAATGTTCCGTAATAGGGGGACCAGCTCTTCCAGGGTAATCCCGTGTTGCTGCTTTCCCTTCCTGGGCCTAATTGATACTGTTCTGTTCTCCTCTTCCCTCTCTCCAATAATGAACATGTAGGGTATCTTTCGGTTCTGGGCTTGTCTAATCTTCGCGTTCATCCGCTGATCGCTTAAGTCTGCTTCTACCCTGAAGTCTTCCTTCTGAAGCAGTGTTGTTATCTCCTGGGCATACGTATTGAAAGGAGGGGCTACGGGAATAATTACTCCCTGTACCGGCGCCAGCCAGAGGGGGAAGGCCCCTCCGTAGTGTTCCACCAGTACTCCGAAGAACCTCTCCAAAGATCCGAGAAGAGCTCTATGCACCACGTACGGCCGCTTCTCCTTTCCGTCAGAGTCAACGAAGGTCATATCGAAGCGCTCGGGAAGATTAAAATCGAATTGGATTGTAGTCATCTGCCACTCTCTGCCCAAAGCGTCTTTGATTTTTAAATCTATCTTCGGTCCGTAAAAAGCCCCGCCGCCTATGTCCGTCTCGTATTCCAAGCCTTCCTTTTCAATGGCTTTTTTTAGGGAGTCTCCCGCCTGGTCCCATAACTCTTCTGCTCCAACGGATTTCTCAGGTTTGGTGGCAAGGTAAGCTTTACTATCGGAGAAACCGAAGGCCTTCCACATCCGAAGGGAAAAGCGAAGCACCTCCAATATTTCCTCTTCGATTTGAGTGGGCGTGCAAATGATGTGGGCATCGTCCTGTGTAAAACCCCTGACCCGCATGAGCCCATGGAGCACTCCGGAACGCTCGTATCTATACACCGTACCCAGTTCGGCCCACCTCAAAGGAAGGTCGCGATAGGAACGAAGGTCGTTGTTGTAGATCAGTATATGGAAGGGACAGTTCATGGGTTTTACATAATAATCGTTCTCGTCCACCTCCATAGAAGAAAACATCCCCTCTTGATAGAAATCCAGATGCCCGGAAGTCTCCCAGAGCCAGGATTTTCCCACATGCGGAGTAAAGAGGAGTTCATATCCGTTCTTTCTGTGCTCCTTCCGCCAGTAATCCTCAATAGCCTGACGGACCCTCCCCCCCATGGGATGCCAGTAGACCAGACCCGGTCCGGCTTCTTCGTGGGTAGAAAAAAGATCCAACTCCTTGCCGAGTTTTCGATGGTCCCGCTTCTCAATTTCTTCTAAATGCTGGAGATGGACTCTCAGTTCCTTTGGGTTACTCCAGGCAGTACCGTAGATTCGCTGAAGCATGGGGTTTGTCTCCTTCCCCCGCCAGTAAGCACCGGCAACGGAGAGTAGTTTGAAAGCCTCCGGATTGAGTTGTTTAGTGCTTTCCACATGCGGCCCCCGGCAAAGATCGACAAACTTGTTCTGTTTATAAATGGAGATCTCCTCACCTTCGGGCAGGTCTCGTAAAAGCTCCAATTTATACGGCTGGTCTTGAAAAAGGGTTTCCCCCTCTTCTTTTGAAATAGTTGAATGGGTAAACTCGTGGTCCTCCCGCATAATATTTTTCATTTTATCTTCTATTTGGGTAAGTTCTTCAGAACGTAGTGTTCGGGGAAGATCAAAATCATAGTAGAATCCATTCTCAATAGCCGGACCAATAGCGACCTTCCCTTGGGGAAACAGTTCTAGGACCGCCTCTGCCATTACATGGGCAGTGGAATGGCGTATTTTTTCTAATTGTTCTTCTTCCTTGCTCATCTCTTTTTGGGACATTCTCGCTCCTCCATTGTCTTAGTACCTTGTATTAGTATACACGCGGGCATTAGGAAAAGGATATAAAAAAACCCCTACTCCTTCATCCTTACCCACAGGCCGGTCTAGCCTATCTATTTACGGATAAGGACGAAAGGCGTAAAGGCCTTCCGCGGTTCCACCTTATTTCGGACAAAGTTGTCCGCTCTCTTCTTCCCCTTTTCGCGGAGATAACGGCAAGGCTTACTGATCTGGCACCGCTTACATTAAAGGATACCGAAGGTTCCGCCCGCGGCTTAGGAGTGGTTTTCGAACACCCATCTGACAGCAGTCTTTCAGCCGTAGACCGCCTCTCTTTTGACAGGGGAAGTGCCCTACTCGTCTCCATCATCGCAATTCAATTAAGCCGCTTTCAATAATTAAAAAAAATGAAAGCGCACCAATTAACTATTACGAAAAAGGAGGGTCCTTGTCAAGTCAGCAATTCTACGCTTCTACGTTGTCAGCAATTCTACGCCTTAGAGCTCTCCGATTTTACTCAGGAGGAGAGAGACAGCGGCAGTTGCGGCGGTTTCAGTCTTTAATACCCGTTTTCCCATAGAGCAAATACTGTACCCTGAGTGCTTAAAGATATCTCGCTCCCGGGAGGACCAGCCCCGTTCGGGGCCGACAGCAACAACGCATTTCCCGCCGCTCAGCTTAGCGTGTCCCAGGAGGGTTTTTCCTTCATAGTTGTCCAAGGCGAGAAGATCGAGTGAAGTCTCCTTTACATCTCGGATACATTCATAAAGAGTTGCAGCAAGCTCGGGCAAAAGCATAACTTCCGGTACCAAGGTTACAAAGGCCTGCTCCGCTCCTTCCTTGAGAAGTTGACGGTACTCTCCTCTTGTCCAGAGTCGGCTTTTCAGATAAGAAGCCTCGCCCTTTTCAGTCCCGGTTACGCAGATCCGTTCCACTCCCAGTTGGGTCATGTCCTTGAGAATACGTTTCATCCCCACTGGGCGGATAGCACCACAGATAAGTGTTATGGGGGCCAATGGGACCTGTCTCTCCTTCCCGGGGATAAATCGGAGGCGCATTGTCTTCTTTAACACATCTTCCACTACCCCCTTTCCCCGGGGTCCACCGATAATACCCATATCAAAGCTGTCCCCCACAGCAAGCCTGAGTATTTCCAGTATGTGCCGCGCCCTTCTATCTTCTAAGGAAAGAGAATCCGTGTTTTCATTTTCTTCAAAAAGGATAATGTTCATTTGCTCCTGTATTGTTCCAGGATTTCGAGAAGAGAATCAATCTTCACCGGTTTTGTGTTATAATCTAAAATATAGTATAATCTAAA
>CAYXSD010000057.1:0-9848 GCA_964466335.1 uncultured Spirochaetales bacterium | reverse complement strand
TATAATCTAAAATATAGTATAATCTAAAGTATAGTGGAACAAATAAAAAATTCAATCCGGATTGGTCGAATTCAGCTGCTCCATTACCTCATCGATTATCCAATCCGGCGTCGATGCACCCGCGGTAACGCCTATTCGGGAGTACGAAAAGACTTCTTCCGGAATTTCCGAAGCCTCCTCAATATGCCATACCGCTTCAAGCTTCTCCCTGGCGGTGTTGAAAAGCCTCCTGGTATTAGCACTGTTTTTCCCCCCGATAACCAGCACTGCATCCACTTTTTCTAAGAGCTTGAGTAAAGATTTCTGACGCTCCTCCGTCGCGGGGCAAATTGTATTACCCACCTCTATTAGGACCTGAGGGTTCCCCTGTCGAATAGAATTGCATATGCTTTCATAGGTCTTTTTTTTAAGGGTCGTCTGTCCTAGAATGAGGGTCTTACGGGAAAGACACACCCTATTGCCTTCTTCTTCATTTTGGACCACCGTATAATCTTCCCCGGCATGACCCGCAATCCCCTGTATTTCGCCGTGTTCGGGATCACCTATGAGAAGCACCATCCACCCCTTCGAGGCATATTCGGCAACGATCCTATGGGACTTTAGGACCCGCGGGCATGTCCCATCGATAATTGTACAACCTCGGGTTTCCAACTCTTTTACTGTCTTAGGCGTAACTCCGTGGGCCCTAAGGACAACCATCCCTTCCTTGCATTCCTCAGGGGAATTTATGCTTCTAACCCCTTGCTTTTCGAGTTCCTCCAGTACCAGTCTATTGTGGATGAGAGGACCCAAGGTTTGTATGGGCTTTGGGGAATCCCCAGCGGTCAATCCCTCCACTATCCTAATTGCCCTTCTTACCCCCATACAAAACCCAAGGGTTTCGGCCTTATATACGCTACATTTCATGGATAGTACTATACCTGCTTTTTTTTAAACCGCCAATGCCGGCTGTTTTCCGAAATTCTAATCGTCGGAGCGTCATCTTGCCTCATCTGAAAAGAAGGAATACTATGGGCATTATGGAGAAAAGAATACCCAAAGCTTTGAGAGAACACTATCTCTGGATAAAACAACACTCTGCAAAAGAGGAAAGTACGGGCTTTGCCTTGGAAATAATCTCCTCTGATCGGATCGGCTTACTCTCCGATATAACCTCTTTAGTGAGGTCTTTCAACGAGAATGTAACCTATATTCAATCCTGGACGGAATACGACAGTTCTGTCCACACCTTAGTCCAAATCAGCGACCAAGGAAATAAAGATAGCATTACCAAGGGAATCATAAAAATACCCTCGGTAATTGCCGTGCATTCGAGACCCACCTATCTAAAGATCTACGGAAAACGCATTATTGTTATCGGTGGAGGGGCCCAGGTCGCCCAGGTCGCCTCAGGAGCAATTGCCGAGGCAGACCGGCATAACATACGCGGCGAGACCATCTCCGTAGACACCGCCGCCGTGGTAGGGGAGGAAGATATTGCCAGGGGTGTTTATGCTGTGGGCAGGCTCCACCGTGCGGCTATACTCGTCTTAGCCGGCGCTCTTATGGGCGGGAAGATAACTGAAGCGGTGAAACACCTTAGAAAAGATTATGGTATACCGGTAATATCCCTTAATATGGCGGGCTCCGTTCCAGAAGAAGCTGATTTGGTAGTTTCAGATCCAGTTCAAGCGGGAGTAATGGCGGTTATGCTTATAAGTCATGTGGGACAGTGTAATCTCTTAGAAATCCACGGACGTCATTATTAGGCCCAAAAAGAGCAAGCGTGTTACACTAGCAATCTTTAGCTGAAATAGCAATCTTTTCCTGCTGTCTTCGGACCGCTGCCATTCTATTTCTTCTTTCGCTTCTTTCTCGTGCTGCTCCCCTTCCGTTTTGGTCTCTCTGGAGGATCCGGGGGTTTTAATTCCTCTTCTTGTTTGGATTTTTCCTTAGAGACCTCCGGTTGCTTTTTCTCTTCCTCTTCGGTTTCACTCTTTGGAGCTTCCACAGGTTTTCCATACTTCCTAAAACTTTCTTCTTTCTTTTTCCTCTCTCTGGTATTTATCCAGCTTAGGAGAATCGGTGAAGCCACAAACATAGAAGAATAGGTCCCGACGAAAATGCCCACAATAAGATTGAGAGCAAAATCTTTTATTGCTCCGGTGCCAAAGATAAAAATCGCCAATACTGCCAGCAATGTAGTAAGAGATGTAATAAGGGTCCGGCTTAGCGACTGGGTAATACTGGCATTGATAATATTCTCAAAACTCTCTTCCCTGAGGATGCCGATGTTTTCCCTTACTCGGTCAAAAATGACGATAGTATCATTTAAGGAGTATCCGATAATCGTTAACACAGCTGCAATCGTTGCCGTGGAAACCTCCATCTGGAAGGTGCCTATAAATCCGAGCATAATTGCCACATCGTGAACAAGCGCAATAATAGCGCTCACCGCAAAGGCTAGTTTAAACCGGAACCACACGTATATTAGGATAAGGAGAAGGGCAAAGGCTGTAAGATAGATCACCTGCCCTGAAAGATTTCGTGAAAAACGGGGACCGACATAATCGGATTGTTTCACAATTACCTGGTCCTCCCCGAAACGGTCCTTAAGTTGGCCCTCGATCTTGGTCATCATCTGGGTACTAAAATCCTTTTCATTCCCCGGGTCTTCCACCCGGATCATAAACTCCTGCCGCTCTACTGCACCCACTGTTTGGATTTGTACTCCTTCCATCTCTGTAATGCTCTCTCGAACTATATCAATGGGAGCGTAGACTTCCGATTCCTCCACGATTACATAGTTTATTACTCCCGGGGCTTCTTCGAGATTAACTGGATAGTTAAGTCCGATAATCCGCTCCGGGGAAATATCCGGCCCCGAGAGAAGATCGCAGGTTATTCCGGGCAGGGCATTTAAATCCTCTTGGAGTTCTCCCATTGTCGCATAATCTTCAAAGGTAAAAGAATAGTTCCCAGAGGCTTCACCGGCTTCACGAAGGTCAATCCGCAGTGCTTGACCGGATACATCCAAAATTGCGTCTCCTGGGCCGGTATAGTTAAAGGACATTGCCGGTGGCGCTATTTGCACCCGCAGGTTCAACCCCGCCTGAAAATCTATTCCCAGATCGAACCCTCCCCGTACAATTGTGCCCGTTATTCCTCCAACTATTAAGACCAAGGAAAGGGCAAACATAAAAAGCCGTATCTTTGTGAATTTAATTACCCTTGTCATTTGGTCCTCCAAGAAATACTAAGTTTTTTAACATTGAGAACTTCAACAAAAAAGTCAAAAACGAGTCTGGAGAGGAAAAGAGCGGTGAACATGGATGAAACAATACCCACTGCCAGCGTGTAGGCGAAGCCCTGAATAGGCCCGCTCCCCAATTGGGAGAGAAAGATCGCCGCGATAAAGGTAGTTATGTTGGCGTCCATAATGGTCCAGAACGCTTTCTTGAACCCGGCCTTTACCGATGCCTGCGGTGATTTACCCAACCGGTACTCCTCCTTTATCCTCTCAAAGATAATTACATTCGCATCCACCGCCATACCCACGGTAAGAATGATCCCGGCAATACTGGTAAGGGTAAGGGTAAGATTAAAAGCAGACAATACACCCACAATGATGAACAGGTTAAGGACCAGCGCCAAATCGGCGATGAATCCGGAAAGCTGGTAGTAGGCTATCATAAAAACGATAACCAAAAGAAATCCCAAGCTTATTGCCCGTAGCCCTATGCGGATAGAATCCTCTCCGAGAGATGCACCAATGGACTGAAGATTGCTAATAACCAGGTCCACCGGAAGGGCCGCCGTTCTTAAAACAAGGGCCAAGTCCTGTGCTTCCTGCCGTTCAAACCCGGACATCCGAACAGATTCTCTAATTGCCTCGGAAATCCTCGCTCCGGCTTTTACCTTATCGTCTAAGACAATGGCAAGAGTTTTGTTTACATTGGAAGAGGTAAGCTGAAAGAAAATATCTCCCCCCTCATTGTCCAACGTAAAATTAATTACAGGCCTCCCTGTAATCGGGTCTGAGCCTACCTGCGCGTCCTGAATGTGAGAACCATCTAAACCTACATCCTCCTGAATAACAATGTACCGCTCCAACTGGTCTATGCCGTACTCATCCTTGGAATAAAATCCCCGGATAACCGTTCCCGCTTCCAAAAAATCTGGTCTCGGGATTTCGTCCTTTGCCAAAACTCCGGGGTTGTTTTGAAGATAGGTTTGCAGTTGGGCAGACCCCTCATCGTCTACAATGTGGAAATTAAGACTTCCCTTGCCCATTAGAAAGGAACGCACCCTTTCAGGATCTGCCGCGCCGGGTACCTCAATATAAATCTGCGTGTCTCCCTGTCTCCGTATCTGGGGTTCTGTAACTCCGAATTTATCAATTCGGTTGTTAATAATTTCCATTGCACGATCTACGGCTTGCTCAGCATCCTGCTGGGTGGGTTCTCTTCCCAAACGCTCTTCCAAGCTATCCATGTCCGCTTCGAGAAGAACACTCATTCCCCCGGAGAGGTCGAGTCCAAGCTGCAGTATTTCCGTACCCCTTTCTTTTAGGGCAAGCACTTCCGTCCGATAGTGGTCCTCTAAGGTGGAGAAGACCTCCTCCTGGTTTTTAAAACTGCCTAATACATTACTTACCGTCCAAGAATCGGGGGGTTCTTTCTCTGCTAAGGAGTAATTCTCCTGGGCCTCTTTTAAGAGAAACTCATATTCTTGAGGTACCGGCGCGTCTTCATCCTCTCTGGCCAGTTCCTTCAGGGTTTCCAGATCCTCCGCGGCTTTCCGCTGAGCATAATCACGTATCTGTTGTTTGGATCCGGAAGCTCGTTCTTTTGCATCTTCCGGTACGGAAAAATACCACTGGAAGGTGGGATACAGAAATGCTCCGCAGATGCCAAGCACAACTAGTACCAGAAAAAATCGTAATCGTTTGCTCATATTTCTTACTCCGGGTTTAGAATGGGGGTAATTTTTGCGGAAATACTTGGGACGAAACCCGATTCGCCTTGAAATTTTTTACATTTCAGGATAACCGGGTTTTAAATGGCTATTTTTCGTCGTTCTTTGAAGATTCCGCTTTTTCTTCGCTTTTTTCTTCCTTACGTTCAGTCACTTGAGAAACGGCGCTCTTTGAAAACTCCAGCTTCGTACTGTCATCTACTTTAATAATAACCGTATCTTCCTTGACGCTTTGAATAACTCCGCGAATACCTCCGATGGTTACGACTTTATCGTTTTTCCTCAAAGATTCGAGCATCTTTTTAGTTTCTTTTTGCTTTTTATTCTGTGGACGAATAATAAGAAAATAAAAAATAAGAATAACCAGGCCGAAGGTCACAAAAGTGGTAACCAGTTGGCCCCCACCACCGGCGGCACCGGCCGCACCTGCTTCAGGAGGTGCCATTAACACTACTAAATTCTGAAAAAAACTATCCATATTGTATTCTCATCCTTGTTAATTAAGATCTTTTTAATTCAATATCGGGGTTTTGAAAATAATACTTTTGAAAACCCCCATTACATTGTGACGTAAAAAATACCATAATTGGAGCTGAAAGGTCAAGAAGCTCTAAGCCGGATTTCGAATTCCCACCCTAATAGTTTTCTCATGCTGCTTCGCGGCACTCGAAACGATGAAAGTAGCCGTACCCGGCTATTTTCATTTTAGTGGAAGGCGGAAAAGATAATAACGTCAGGCCAAACCACTTGTTTATAGATGAATCTATTCAGAGGTAAGAGCTTTTTATACTCTCATCAGAAATGGCGAAGACACCAAAGAGCCTTTTTACCTGATCAGCATGTTCGTAATGGGTATTGAACTGCTTGTTGAGAAACCGAATGACCTCCTCTATTTTATCTTCAGATTCATCGTAAAGTGCGGCGGCGAAAGCGGGTTTATAAAGCCCATCCTCGAGTAAATGAGTAATGCCGGCTTTCTTATACTTCTTTACCAAATCGTTGTTCACCAGAGCGGTATTTCCATCATACCCTATGGTAAACATAAAATCTTCCCGTTTCATAGTATACACACTCCCCAATTCCACAAACCAAGAATTCTTTACAGAGGTTCAATGCTGTCCAGTTCAATGCTGTCCGGTCAATGAAAAAAACCCCCGTATACACTATCATACGGGGGCCTTTTTTTTACGTCAATAGAATTCACGCTATATAAATGGGACAGGGCTTACATCATTCCGCCCATGCCTCCCATTCCACCCATGCCTCCCATTCCGGGGGCACCACCGCCGGCTGCACCGTGCTCTTCCTTTTCAGGAAGATCAGTTATCGTGCATTCAGTGGTAAGGAGGAGACTGGCAATGGATGCGGCGTTCTGCAGAGCAGAACGGGTCACCTTTGCAGGATCGATAATTCCGGCCTTTACAAGGTCCGTCCATTCCATTTTAGCAGCGTCAAAACCGATTCCCTTCTTTTCAGCTCTTGCTCTTTCAGCAATTACCGCGCCATCCAAACCGGCGTTAATGGCGAGTTGTCTAAGAGGCTCTTCTAAGGCCCGGGTTACAATCTTAAACCCTACTTTTTCATCTTCAGGAAGGCTTGTAACATCTGCCTTTTCAAGAGCCTGTACCGCTTGAATCATTGTGAGACCGCCGCCGGGGATTATTCCCTCTTCAATGGCGGCCCGGGTTGCTGAAAGTGCATCTTCCACTCTGTGTTTTTTCTCTTTCAGTTCTACTTCCGTAGATGCACCCACATTGATAACCGCGACACCACCGGCCAGTTTAGCCAACCGTTCTTGGAGCTTTTCACTGTCGTAATCTGAGGTGGTGTCTTCGATCTGGGCCTTAATCTGAGCAATCCTGTCTTTCAGATCACTTTGCTTTCCGGCGCCATTGATAATAGTGGTGTTTTCCTTTTCTACCTTTACCGTTTTTGCCCGGCCAAGCTGGTTCAGCTCGGTACTTTCGAGCTTAAGGCCCAACTCTTCGGAGATGACCTGTCCGCCGGTGAGAATAGCTATATCCTCCAGCATTGCCTTTCTGCGGTCACCAAAACCAGGGGCCTTTACGGCAACGGCATTTAAGGTACCTCTAAGGGTGTTTACCACCAAGGTAGCCAGGGCTTCTCCCTCCACATCCTCAGCAATAATGAGTATGGGTTTGCTCGCCTGGGCAACTTTCTCCAATACGGGAAGCAGGTCCTTCATGCTGGAGATCTTCTTGTCGAAGATAAGGATGTAAGGATCTTCCATTACAGCAGTCATATTGTCCCGGTTGGTCGCAAAATAAGGGGAAAGATACCCTCGGTCAAACTGCATACCCTCTACGAAGTCGGTGCTGGATTCGATAGTCTTCGACTCTTCCACGGTGATAACGCCGTCCTTACCGACCTTTTCCATCGCTGCTGCTATTTCTTCACCAATCTCCATGTCGTTATTAGCAGAAATAGAAGCTATCTGAGCGATCTCAGCCTTGTCCTTGATTGTCTTAGAAGCCTTGGCAATTTCCTGAACAGTAATATCAACAGCATGGTCGATACCCCGTTTTAATGCCATAGGATTGAGTCCTGCAACAACACTTTTAAGTCCTTCTTTAATAATCGAGTAGGCAAGTACCGTCGCCGTAGTGGTGCCGTCACCAGCTACGTCGTTCGTCTTTGTTGCCACTTCCTTAAGGAGCTGAGCTCCCATGTTCTCAAAAGGTTCTTCCAGTTCAATTTCCTTCGCTACACTTACACCGTCTTTGGTTACCGTAGGTGCTCCAAACTTCTTGTCCAAAAGAACGTTTCTTCCCTTCGGACCAAGGGTAACCTTTACCGCGTTGGAGAGTTTTTGAACTCCCCGAAAAAGCGCCCTTCTGGCTTCTTCATTGAACTGCAACTGTTTTGCCATTTTCTATTACCTCTCTTCTTATGGTTTTTTTATTTTGTAAGGTTAATAGCCTATAATTCATTGCAAAGATACAAATACTTTGCCCTATCATCAACAAAAAAATGAATTTTTTTCATATCGGCCTTTACTCTTGACGCAGCCCTCTATTTGTATCAAAACCTATGTAGTGAGTAAACAAGAAACGATAGACATACATCTTATTCTTCGCTTTCCTCCGGAACAAAATAATCAGAATGGACCGCTCTTGGAACAGACTTTGAGAGTATTGGAGCATTATGATGTAGAGGAAACTGCGGCAATCCATTGGAATTTCTCCTGTCGGTCTCTCCTGGAAGACGAGAGCGGAAAGACCAGCGCCGCCATAACATCTCTTATGCGCAGGTGCAGCGAGGGAAATGATCTTCTTATCCCCATGGGATACGCCGGAGCTTTTCATCCGCTCCTCTTAACGGAGGAGTTGAAAGACGAGATAGAATGGGCTAAGGAAAACCCTTGGGGGACGGGATTCAAACAAGTCTTTAATGCAGATCCCGCCATATGGATGCCCATGATGATGGACCTTTACAGAAGATCTTCCACCTTCTTCTACCGAGACAATCCCAAATGGTGGATAGAGGCCCCTCCTTTTAAAAAGATAGAATACCCTCTCGGCTCGGAAATTACCCTCCATGAGGGTAGACAAGCATCGTCCTTTCCTCTTCTTCATTTTCCAGGACCTGTTTTCAAGGAGATAAGGCGAATGTACCAGCTGGTGAACAAGAAACTGCATACCAGCCTTGCCGTAATTATAGACTGTTCGCCTATGAGACCGGAGATAGTGATACAGTCTTTAGAGGCCCTGAAGAGGGGTCTTAAAAAGAATATGGGACTTCGTTTCAATCCTATAGCAAAGCTCTCAAACTCCCATAGCGGACCCAAAAAGGGAGTAGGGGACCCCTTAAGAGGACTTGTCGCTGCGGGTATGGACCCGGCCTCCCGCATGAACAGGATTGAAGCCTACTCCCTAAGGGTATCACCGCAGAATCCCGGCAGGAATAGGAAGGTGCTCTCTACACTTTCGGTATTGGAAAATCCCACCCTTCATAGGAGCAGCCACAGTTTTGCGGGGGAATTTCCGCCGGAACGTCTCCTTATTGCCAATATGCCGGGTAATACAGTTATGCGGGAAGGACCCTTCTCCGCACATTTTTCCGAAGGAAGGCTTCGCGATTTTTCCTCAAACAATACCCATCTTCTTGCTGGAAGACCTGCTTCTTCATATATTTTGGGAGATAATAGGTATGATTTCAGTAAAACAAGTTCTTTCGCCTTTGAGGGTGATAATGTAAGGGGAATGCGCGAGCTCCTTCTTTTCGATCATCCCATAGCGGAAGAACCAGGCACCCTGATAATTGATTATTACACAATAGAGGATTTTCCTTACATTACTGTATCGGTGTACGCACAGTATCCCTGCCTTTCTTCCGCCCAATCTGTCAAGGGCTACGCTCTGCTGGAAGTACCAATTTTCAATTTCAGAGACAACTCCTCGATCTTCGTTCAAAGTGAATACCCCGATAAGAGCAGCTATGAACGTCCGGTCCCCGCAAGGGAGGAGATGTATCTCTTCCCCGGCTCCACCTTCCGCTTTTCCAATGAGGAAACCGGAGCTACTCTTTTGCTGGCTTTCCCAAAGGAAAAACAGCATATAACCGAAGCTCTACCGGTTCGGGTCTCTAAACAGGGAAAGGTTTTTACCTTTTCTATAAATCCCTGGGGAAGTTACACTCCCCTACCCTTAGAACATATAAGGGGCGGGAAAGAACATTTTAGCTTCTTCCTCGCCGCCAGTCTGACCCCGCCCTCGCCCCCGGAAGAATCGAAACAAGTCCAAAAAGAACTACATCCCATCTGGAGTATGCCCGGGCATTAAAAACCTGCCGGAGACTATATTTCTCCGTAACAATTCTTTGAATTACAAACAAATTCAAGGAAATAGAAGGTCAGTTCTCAATCTGGAAGG
>CAYXSD010000056.1:15470-18246 GCA_964466335.1 uncultured Spirochaetales bacterium | reverse complement strand
ATGATACCGAAGGTCATGGTTTGGTCGAAACTGAAGAGATTGCCCAATGCAACAATGAATTGGAAAGGCAAATTAGATAAAACTGATTTATATACCGTACGCTTTCCGAATGAGCCGGTCGAAGGCGCGGTCGGAGAGGAGGCTTCGGATAAGAAGGAGGGGTTTTGCCCAGACCCCCACAGGGTAACGGGTTCTAGGTTTTTTGACTCTGACTGCTTTTACAATAGTGTTTGCCACCACTTCTGGGGGGCTGCCCTTTCCGCCGCCGTATATGTTCTCGAGCATTTCAGCAAAATTCCTTGTCATTTCGCCGTAAGCAGTATCTCCGGAGAATCGCAGCGCCGACTCCCTGGCTATCCCTTCCCACTCGGTCTGTATAACCCCGGGTTCGATAATAACAACCTTTATTCCAAAAGAGGCGACATCGTTCCTCAGAACATCGGACCATCCCTCCAGAGCATACTTTGTAGCGTGATACCAGGCACCCAGGGGAAGGTAAATCTTCCCTCCCATGGAGGAGATATTTACGATTCTCCCTGATCCCTGACTCCGCATAACCGGTAACACCAATTGAGTAATACGGGCCAACCCGAAGAGATTCACCTCGAACTGACGACGAGCCTCCTCCAGAGGGACATCCTCCACCGTACCGTAGGACCCGTACCCCGCATTATTCACAAGAACATCGATCCTCCCGGATTTCTCCAATACGCTGTTTACCGCATCGGCTATGCTTTTCGTCTCGGTAAGATCGAGGAAGCCCGTTTCAGCCCCCAGGTCCTCAAGATCCTTCATTCGCTCCGTTCTTCTCGCCAGGGCGTGCACCTGAAATTCCTCTTTCAGAAGCCCTTTCACCGTTGCCTTTCCGATCCCCGAGGATCCGCCTGTTACAATGGCTACCTTCTTTTCACTATTTCCTGACATAATCTATCACCTTTTTTCCTTTACCCTGAAGGTACCTATTCTTAGAGGAGAAGGCAAGCTCCCGGGGTTCCGAAGAGTGGGTTATCGTGTTCATAGTATCCCCCCATGGATTTTCAATACATCGAAGTTTAGGGGACCTTCACAACCTCCGCCTCCCCGTAGACTGTCGTAAAATCGCCGAAGATTCCCTTCTCCCCGTCCATAAGGAGGAGGGGCTTATCCTCTCCCTCTTTCGCGTAGATGAAGTAGTAGGTGTCGAAACCCCTTCCGTCTACCCCGCTTAGAGCGAGAACGGAGTCTTCCTCCGCGTAGATGGACGACTTGGCCCCATTCCCCCCTGAAATAGCAACATTACTTAAAAGGAGAGAAGCTCCGGTCCGAACATAGAAAGCCGAACCACCGGTAATTACTTCCAGGTCCGCGGCAATAACGGAGTTGGATAGTACCAGTGGTGGTCCGTCGATCTCCCGGGAACTGCGAATCTTTGAAACACCGGGTCCCGCCCCGATTATCCGAATATTGCTGAGGTGAAGGGTCTTTTCCAGACTATATTCACCCGGATCCAACCGTACTGTGTCCCCCGGTTTGGCCCAGGAGAGTGCCGTCTGAAGCTCCTCCCATGGGTTCCGAGGATCGGGTTTTGCCTTTACCTCCCAGACCTTTGCCGGCCGGGTTTTAAACCACCAGCTAAGGCTATGCTTTTCACCGGCGATAATACACTCCGCCTCCACATTGTAGATAGTCCCCGGCTTAAGGGGTTCTTTGGGCATGATAAATACCATATTGAAATTTCTGGAAAAGGCAGCGTCGTGGGTCTCCCCTTCGGCGTATATGGAGGGCCCCCGGCTATGGGAAGGATTAGCCGGATCGGTAATCCAGACAGCTATTTCATCTCCCCCTTGTTCCATTACCCTTGCCTTCGTGCCGTTATAGTTTCTGGTATCCTCATGGGAGAGAGAAATGGTAATGGGAAACCCGGTAACCGGTACCTTGCGGTAGTCCATCTCTTCGAAACCCGGACGAGGGTCGGGATTTTCATTAACGAAGGAAGTAGGGGTTGATGAAAACTCCGGCGGCGGAAATAGAATAAATCTAGGACGGTCCACCTTTCGGTAGGTCTCTCCGTCCAAGGTCGGATCGCCGCGGGTAACAAAGAGAGTGGTCCCGCATCTCCCCTCCATTCTGGATTCTGAGCCCGCCCCCGCGTAGCCATCGTAGGGGGAGAGAAACTGGTTCCGATGATAAGGCCCGGCAATGAGTCCATCAAGGCCCGCCAGAGGATCTCCGGAATAGCTTATCCCGCTGGTTTCTGCCGCCTTATTCCCGATCTCCGAATAGGCGGGGAGTTCTTTTCGCTCGTAATGCCCCTGATAGGGATTCCCCTTCTCACAGTTGACAACACCGTAGCGGGCATGGGCCCTGGCTGCGAGGGTCAGCTCCTCACTGTAGGCGTAGGGCGTAAGGTCTGCCGCTTCGCGGTACTCATTCAACCGAGAGAGGGCCACCTGTATCTTCGGGTCCTCATCAGGGGGAAGGTTTTTTACCGCGGCTTGCGGTGGAAGGTAGACTTCAGCCTCATCTGAAAAAGCAGTAAAATACCGGGCCACTTCAGGGTCAGAGAGAAAATCGATGGAGGGAAGAGAGACCTTCTTCGCCTCTTCTGTCTCTCCGGACTCCTTCCTGCTGCTTTCAGTCCCTCCGACCTCGATGTCTCCACCGGAAGACCTGGTGCCTTCTTCCAACCCAATACAGGAAGTGACAAACAATACAAATACCAGGGAAAAGACAAGCCAAAAGAAAATCCTCATCCCCTGAAGGACTTGTGATATTCCTCTTTGTTCCTGATTCTTCT
>CAYXSD010000056.1:0-15370 GCA_964466335.1 uncultured Spirochaetales bacterium | reverse complement strand
AAAATCCTCATCCCCTGAAGGACTTGTGATATTCCTCTTTGTTCCTGATTCTTCTGCATGACCATACCCTCTCTATAGAAAATGAATTCAGATTACCCTTGGGAGAATACTATTTTTTTCATACTTTTTACCATACTTTTTACCATGCTTAGGATAGATTTTTCACCCACATTGATGTACATTTATGAGTGAATCGATTATGAAAATATACACTTTGGGTTTACTCCTTCTTCTCTTTTTAGGATCTGAGCCTATCCTCTCCCTGGATTTCGTACCCCAGGTCCCCCACGCATATCAGGTCAAGTCCTTGAGAATATCCGATGACGGAAGGTTCCTCCTCTCTTCCGGCGGTTCCGATAAAATCGTAAAACTCTGGGATACCCGTTCCATGTCCCTCATGCGAAACCTAAAGGGACATAAGGAGGATGTTGAGGATGCCATTTTTCTTCCCGGGAACCGGCGGGGGATTTCGGTTAATGAGAATGGCAGGTTATTTCTCTGGGACTTAGAGACGGGAGAAATTCTAAAGCGCTCCGAAGAAACCACCGGCCGGAGTCCTTCTTTTCTCATCCTCTCTGAAGACGGGAAGTCATTATATATTAATGCAGATGACGGAAAGCTTAGAATTATAGACGCGGAAACGTTGAAACCCATGGGGGAATACCGGGTCCACGAGAAAACCGAAAAATGGACCGCTAAGGTCTCTGCCGCTCTTCTTATGAATGACAAAGGGCTTCTTGCCACCGGGGGTTTGGACGGGAAGGTGAAAAGCCTCAATCTGAGGACCGGGAAGACAAAGCTCCTTTATTCTGCAGATGAGGGGTTCACCGTGGAATCTCTGGCCCTTTCACCATCCGGGAGGACCCTGGGAATCATCACCTCGAATACCGGTACTGTGGGAATCCTCCGCGGGGAAAGCAGGCTCAGTCTCCTGAAATCTTCCACTCTCAGCTCATGGAAACTGCAATGGGAGAAGACGCTCCCCACCTTGGCCGGCGGGCAGGGAGCTCAGTTCACTTATAACGGCGATTCCCTGGTAATCGACGGATCTCCCGTCATCATTCTGGATCCTGAGACCGGAGAGGTAAAAAAAAGATTTGTGGACCGTAATAATGTCATCATGTCCAACCATCTGGTCCGTATGCATCCGAACCTGGACGCATTTTACTCGATTGCACACAACCAGATTGAGCTGAGAGAGGTCCCGGGGGGAGGAATCATCGCCTCCACCCACACCTTCAACGGAAACTGGCCCCTATCCTTTTCCCGAGACGGAAAGAGGCTGCTTTACAGCCGGGACACGGCAGGCCTTCCCCTGGGGTTGATCATCTTCAACAGAGACCAGGCGGGGATTAAAGAAATTCCCCTCGTGAGAAAGAAAGACTGGTTTCTAGGGAGTGCTATCTTTACTCCAGATAATAAAGGGATTTCTCTTTTCTACAACTGCTATGAAGAAGAAAGAGAATTTGATACACATCAATTTCTAGACCTCTTAGGAGATCCTAAAATCGAGGGATTTACCCATCCCGGACAGTCCATCGGTCCGGGGCTGAACGCGGATACGGGAGATACTGAGTACGCCTTTTCCCCCGACGGGAAAGTCCTTATAAAATCAGGTTTCGAAAGCGGTAAAGTGGTTGTTCACTTCATGGAGGACCCTGAGAAGGGCTACGAATTCTCCATGCACAAGAACCGATACGTGAGCTTCGCCGTTTCCCCGGACAGCCGGCGGGTGGTCTCTCTGGATCAGGACGGGGGTATCTACTACTGGGAACTCGATACCGGCAAAACCCTGCCTCTTCCATCGGCAGTAGAGGAAACAGGATCCAATGTTTCCTTTGGGAAAAGGGCCTTCGGGTTTATGCCGGGCGAGGGGTACCACTTATTTATCCAGAACCACGGAATAGAAGTCTATGATCTGGATGCCGCTTCCGGGGAGATGGAAGAACAACCCGCCTATTACCCCACACCGGAACCGGCGGATGAAATCGTGGCCGCTCCAGACGGGTCAGCTTTTCTTACAGCGTGGAAAGAAAACATCCACTTCATCCCCTTAAATGACCCGGAAAACCCCAAAACTTTTCGAGGCCATACCGGGAGTATCCAGGGTCTCTCCTTTACCCCGGATGGAAAGCAGTTCTGGTCCAGCTCTTACGACGATACGGCCCGCTTCTGGGACATCGAAACGGGGGAGTATGTTACCCTCATTGTTACCCTCTCCGACTGGCTTCTCTATACGGAAGATGGATACTGGGACGGGAGCAGAAACTGCGGCGACTTAGTGGCCATGGTGGATGGGATGGATGTCTTCCGGATAGACCAGTTCGCGGCGAGGAACAATCGACCGGATATTATCCTCAAGCGTTTCAATAAGGATCCGTCGGAAACTACCACCGAATTGATAAGCCATTTTAGAAACCGGTACCAGCGGCGGCTTCGGAGAATGGGGATTGACGAAAAAGATTTGGATTTCGATACAAGCGCGGTTCCTAAAGCCGAAATCACCTCCGCAGTCCAGGACGGCAGAAGACTCTCCCTCTCCTTCACCCTTTCAAAAAGCTTGACTCCCCTGAAGAGTTACAACCTCTACGTCAACGACGTGCCGGTCTACGGCGCCCAAGGGAAAAGGATAAAAGAAAAAACCAAGGACACTAAAGTCGGCAGGGAAACCAAGACCGTGATCGAAGAAACAGTCCTGCTTTTACCGGGGGAAAACAAAATAGAGGTCTCCTGTCTAAACCAGGCGGGACTGGAATCCTTCAGGCCCGCCGTCTACGTCCGCTACGAAACACCGGAGGAAAGAGGAGACCTCTACTTTATCGGATTCGGTGTTTCCGAATACATGGACGAAACGCTTAACCTTCGGTACGCGCACAAGGACGCCGAGGATTTGGAAAAAATCTTTCGAGAGACATCCGACAAGTACGACTCGGTGGTTTCTGTTACGTATAAAAATGAAAAAATGTTACGTACAAGTATTGTGGAAGTAAAGGAACTTCTTATGGATACCAGAGTTGATGATACGGTGGTCCTCTTTATCTCCGGTCACGGAGTGCACGACAGAGACGAAGCAGCCACTTACTACTTCCTAAGCCATGAAACGGACCTGGATAATCTTTCAGAAACGGCCGTACCCTTCCGGGACCTGGAGGGTCTTTTACAGGAGATCCCTGCCCGGCGGAAGCTCTTCCTCATGGACACCTGCGGCTCCGGCGAATGGGACCCGGAGATGCTTCAAAAGGTCTTCCAGATAACCGGGGACAAGGGAGTCCAGGCGCGGGTACCGAGAAGGGCAGATCCTTCGGTTGAATCTTCGTCGATTCCGGAAACTCAATCCTCCGAGTCCGCCGCCGGGGAAACCTTAAATCCCTTTAAGGATGCATCGGAAACCGCCAGGACCTATCTTTCCCACAGGGACCGCTTCATCTACAACGACTTAGTCCGCCGCTCCGGGGCTATCGTCTTCTCCTCCTGTCGAGGCGACCAGGTCTCCTACGAGAACAGCAAGTACCAAAACGGCCTCTTCACCGAGTACCTTCTCCGGGCCCTCCGCGGCGAGGGCGACACAAACGGAGACGGTGCTGTCTCTACCGAAGAACTGCGGGATTACGTGCGGAGGAAAGTGGCCGAAGAAACGGAGTCCAATCCCCTCCTCTACGCTCACCCCCAGCACCCAACGGTGGACCGGGATAACATCTACATGAAGTTTGGGTTTTGAGGTGGTACCGGTACGCAGCTAGGTTCTAACGAATCAGGGTCCCGCAGACTTTTATTATTGCGAAGCGGCAGGAAAGACATAGGTAATTGATTTAGCTATTTAACCTTAGACGCTGTACTCAAAGCGTTTTCATAAAAATAGAAAAAATCGGGTAAACTAATCGCCTGATGTATTAATAGAAAGCTATATTTAATTTGAAGGTCTGCTATTGAACCCTATTCCGGCATATGGACTGGGCTAGGCGGTGTTTGCGCGGGGGTCTTGATAATTCTTACCAGATAACTTCCACCGGATATTCGGCTATGATTTTATCGGGGGTAAGAAAGGGAATATTATTTCGCAGGGCCTGAGCAATAAGTAACCTGTCGAAGGGATCTTTATGATGTTCCGGCAACTCATTGGTGGTAAGTATATGCTCCAGTGAAATGGACAGTACATCAAATTTCCAAATCTCTCTTTGGTCATGTATCCATCTTCGAAGGGGCTTGGGGAATTTCATCTTCCCTGATTGCGTTTTAAGCCCCATTTCCCATACGGAGACTAAACTCACAACTATCTCCGTATCCTCAGAATCGATACATTCCTTCACCTTATTTGAAAGTTTTTTTGGGTTACCGCAGAGCCACAGCAAGGTACAGGTATCCAAGAGCACCCTCAACTAGATACCCCACTCTTTCATTTCTTCCTCGGTTAATGGCGAAAAGGCATCATCGGAAAGCTCAATCGGATCGGTAGTAACCTTCCCTACTTTTGGTCGCTTCGAAACATCTCCACCCCTATAGGGGAGAATTCTTGCCACCGGTTGGTCCCCTTTCTTTATAATTACTTCTTCTCCATCATTGACTTTCTTGAGTAATCGAGAAAGATGGGTTTTTGCCTCGTGGGTTGTTATGTGAATCATGCAGATAGAATACACCACACACTTGACTAAGTCAAGACTAAATCATAAATCACACACTATAAGAAATCCCCTTCCATCCAAATGCTCATGACAAAATCGTGCTCAGGGTCCGACTGAAGAACGGCATAGAGGGTGTACTCATCGAAATTTTTCTGTTGGGGATCGTAAAAAGCCGCCTGGAAGCTGGCGCCAGGAGGGCCGTTGTCCTCGTTGTAGGTGAGCTTCTTCAGCATTTGAAGAAGATACTGGGTCCGGGCCACCCTTGTCTGTCCAACATTGATATCTTCGTTGGCCAGGATGGTCCAAAGGGTGGGACTGACATCGATGGGAATTCCGAAGCCTTCGTGTTTTGCTATATCCGAGATATCGTAAAGGGCCCCTACCTGCAGGGCCGAAGTTCTGTCTAATTTACCGAAAAAGAGGTCCTCTGCCAAATCGTTCTCCTCCCGCGCAACATTATTGTATACCCTAGGGAGAGTATACTAGCAAACACCCGATTATTTCAAACCCCTTCGTACGATTCTACCAAGCAATTCCGGCGCTGTAATAAGTAGGATTTCTGGAAAAGTGTTGAGGCTCTTTCAAAATTAGTTAATTTTGAAAGAGGCTGTGTTAATTAAGAATGTTGGAATCGGGAAGTTCGGTTTTTATACGGAGGAAATCATTTTCCATTTCGGTGAAAATATCCATAAGTACGGGATCGAATTGAGTCCCCCCCTGGCTTAAGATCTCTTCTACAGCCTGACTGTGGGACCAGGCTTCCTTGTAGGGCCGTTTTGAAGTAAGAGCATCGTAGACATCGGACACAGCGGAAATTCTCGCGCTTAAAGGGATATCTTCTCCCTGGAGCTTTTTGGGATATCCTGTGCCGTCGTACCGCTCATGATGGGAAAGAGCAATCCTGGATGCCAGGGTGAGAAAAGACTGCTCCCCCAGCTCGTGGTCCGCCTCTTTAAGAATATCCCACCCCAGTACGGTGTGTTTTTTCATCACATCCCACTCATCCAACGAGAGACTCCCCGGTTTTAGAAGGATCTGATCGGGTACGGCTACCTTTCCAATATCATGAAGCATTCCGGAAAGATAGATATCGTTTACGTAATCCTCTCCAATATGGAAATGATAGGGCTGTCTTTCATATACCCCGCTTGTGAGGAGCCGGTTGAACTCACAGATTCGATGCAGATGGTTGCCCGTTTCCATGTCCCGGTACTCAGCTAATTTTGCCAGAGACTTCATGGTGGTACACTGTGTTTTCTCCAGCATTGAAGTGGCTGTTAGAAGCTTTTCATTTAAGGCTTTCTGTACTTCCAGGGTCTCCTCTAGAGTCTCGTTCCAATTTATATAGGAGGTTATGTCGAAGAGGACCCCTAAGGTGTACTTTCCCACCAGAGTTGCCGCGTCCTTTACAAGCCTTGTTTCTCCCTTTCCGGACCTTACTTTCATTGTTGTCCCGGGAGAGTCTTCCCCGAAGAGTCTCTTTATCCCCTTAGTCCAGTTATCTGTTTCAACAAAGAAATCCCCCTGATCGACCATGGCCTCCATACTGGGATAGGAAAAGTGGTCCAGGAAGCATCTGTTAACGGAAATAAAATTTCCCTGTCTGTCGGTAACATACATGGGAAGATCCAGGTAATTCATAAGTTTGCCCAGCATTTCCGGAGATACAGAATCACTCTGTCTATCACCTTTTTCGCGCTCTTTCAGCCCCCGACACAGATTCCCTACCGTAATCATATCTCCTAATTTCGATGCTAAAAGACCAAGCTCATGCTTGTCCCGTCTCAGCATTCTTTTAGGGTTTTCACACTTTAACAGCAGGGCCCCGGCGGGTTCTTCATCTCTAATATAGAAGGGAATGAAGAGGGTCACCTGCTGCTGCAAGGGCGGGGGAAAGAGTTCCTTTGGAATAGCGGATCTCCCGTTTACCACGGTCGGTTCCTTCGGGAATGTGGAGCGATTGTTC
Organism: uncultured Spirochaetales bacterium; assembly: GCA_964466335.1. Classification (GTDB taxonomy): domain Bacteria; phylum Spirochaetota; class Spirochaetia; order SPDA01; family CAYXSD01; genus CAYXSD01. Next base: position 8,785 of record CAYXSD010000056.1, on the reverse strand, counting down.
GGCGGAAGGGAATGAAGAATGTCGGATGATTCTGATAGAGATGATTTACAAAAGCTAATGATCCTAGTATCAAAAACTTCAGGATATCGAGAGATCCAATCCTTAAAACAGGTAAGCTTCCCGGAAATCGAAGCTTCTCTGTCAATTATGTTCACCAGCTTGTAGAGTTCCTCGATCTGTATCATAGACCTCTCGCGTAGTTACCGATGTTGCCCACAGGAACAGTATCGGTAGAAAGCGAAGAAAACCTTATAAGCCCCACGAAAAACGTACGTTTTTTACAGGGCCCTTACCCTACATCGGTATAGAAAAAGTCTGCGGGTATGTCCAAATCCCGGTACACCTTTGTTATGTTTTCCATGCCCTTCTTCTCCATTTCCTTGAAATAATTCCTGCCCCGGGCATCGATATCCACAAAGAAAGGTCCAAAATCTTCGACTCTAAAGATCCAGGTTGCCTCCGTTTTCCCGAGTTCATCTAAAAAAAAGACATCCTCTACCTCTTTCACCTGCCGCCGGATCTGGTTCCCGCAAATTCCGATCTTCGAGAGATGCACTCCCCCCACCTCTTTGAGGGCCTCGGCAGTCCCGGGTCCCATAGTGGTTTTACCGATTAACACCCTAAGACGGAATTTCTTCACCACAGACGCTCCGTATTTCTCAAAGCGGATGCTGGAAGTAGGTTCTATACTGACAATCTCCCACTTCCCGGAACCACTGTCCCGGCGCATTACCGGGCCGGAATGGAAGAAACAGTTTATCTCTGCATAGTCGATGGGAGGGAAGATCTCCTCCTCTATCGCGCGAATATGAAAACGGCTTCTCCCGGTAAACACCCTCCCGCTTAGGGCAACCAAATCCCCCAAGGCAAGGTTCCTGGCGTCCTCCTCGGTCACCGGGGTGGTTAGTCTGATAATTTCATTGTTCATAGCGCCTCCTCATGTTCCTGAAGAACAGCATTATAAAACCCCTCAGGGACTTCTCCACTGTAGATGAGGTCCTCCTCTTTTCGAGCATTTCCCGGGACAGTCACACTCCAGCGCCGACCTATACAACATTGGGCGTTCACCGCCACCGGCAGGGCGGCGGTATGGGTCACATCCTTCTCTAAGTGCACCGACAATACTGCCCGCTTTCCCGCGGACCCCATAGGCCCTAGACCAAGTTCCATAAAACTCTTCTCCAGCTTTTCTTCCAATGAGGCCACATTTCGGTCCGGGTTCCTGGAGCCTACCATTCTCAAGAGGGCCGCTCGTTTTGCCATTTTCATGCAAATATCGGAGGTCCCCCCGATACCCGCACCGACAATCGCCGGCGGGCAGACTTTGCCGGCGTAGCTTCCCCTTCGAACGGAGTCAACAATGAATTTCAGGACCCCCGCCATACCGTCGGCGGGATACATCATCCTGTAGAAGGTACCGAAAATTTCAGAACCTCCTCCCTTTGGAGCGGCCACAATTTCCAGACGATCTCCCAAACCAGCATCACCCTTATCCGGGCTTGAAAACTCAATGTCCACAGCGGGTATATGAATACCCAAATTGTTCCCAGGATTGTCCCTGGTAATGGGATCCACCATGGTAGGGCGAAGATAACTCTCTTCAGTGGCTTTCACCACGGCTCTCCGGGCAATCCTTTTTAGCTCCGCGAAATTTCCTTCTATTTTCGGATCACCCACAACGCGTATAAAGTAGAGAGGAAAGCCTGTATCTCCGCAGACTAAGCCCTCTCCTCTCTCCGCCAAATCGGCGTTTTCCAGGGTGACGCGAAGGTGTTCCCGGGCAACAGGGTCCTCCTCCTCTCCAATCGCCTTCTCCAATTCCTCTCTAACGTCCGGCGGCATAAGGAGAGCCGCTTTTTTCATTGCCTCGAACATGGCTTTCTCTAAAAGTTGCCGGTCAATCATGTCTTTATTCCTCCTACTTCCAATCCTCCCAAAGGCGCGTGCTGCTGGGCTCCGTAAATGTCCCTGTCCCCGGCGGACCCCGACCCGGGCCCCCAGCGTTTAAGGGTCACTTTTACCGCCTTAACGGGATCGAAAAAAATAATGTCGCAGTCATTTTGAGAAATCCGATATGCTTTTGCAACCTTCTCTTTGGATATAGAACCGTCTTTCTTAATTCTTTCATATTCCACTTTGGAGTCAAACATAACATCCAAGGTAATAAGAAAGGGTCCCGCGTTTTTGCTCCGAATAACCGAAGCCGCGTCATAGAGTAATGCCATGGTATTAATCTCCTCTTACTTCTCTGAATTCAATTGGAAAAAGGTCCCGCCAATCCTCTCCTTTTAGTATATGGTAGATGGAAAAATCATAGACCGGACCACAGGCTATATCCGATGGGGAAAAGGGGAAAGCGGCGTTTCCAGCGGTGGTTTTTCTGCCTTGGAAATGGGTATGCAAAAAATTGGATCGCGCCAAGGAGAGAACAGATGCGGAGGTTTCAGGATCATCGGCAATTGCTTCAATTAGCACTCCCACTTCGTAGGGGGTTTCTTTTGCTCTAAGCGGCTCCCGATCGCCTAAGACCGCGTCTCTCCCGTAGTAGCGGAAATGCAGCTGATAGGCATCTTCAGTTTCTCTTCCTCCCGATCCTGCATGGTTTCGTTTCACGTTTTCCCGCACCCTTTGTTCTATTTCATCCAGATGCGCGATAACTCCCCTATCCCGGACTCCGGCGAGGGTAATACTCCGGTATCCGGCACATCTCGCCCCTTCAAGCTTGATCGTCGTACCCGCTTCATGGGGTGTATGGGTGCTGCCTTTTACCTCTACGCTTCTCTCGTCAAGTTGAGAAAAAGAGCATCCGCTTAAGTCCACAAGCCCTTCCGGCTCAATTAAGCGCATTGGGTGGCTCTGCTCGTAGAGGGTATGGGCTGCCACCGATTCGGGTGTAACCTTTCGGTCCTCGGTGAGGGTGGATATGATAAATCGGTCCTCTTCTAACACGCCTAGGAGACAATCGTTGGCCGCCGCAGGAACGGCGCAGAGGGCCCCGCATTCGAGGATCTTTGCCATATGCAGGGCAAGCCCGGGGGAATAGCCGAGCATCCGCGGATAGGAGGCGTAAATTGCCGTATCACAGGCCCTGCCGGCGACAACAACATCCGCTCCTCTTTGTAAAGCCTCGATAATGGGGGCCGTCCCCATCTGTCCCACTATTCGGTCACTGCCAAGAATACTCTCTCGGGTTATCGAAGGCCCACCGGGGGTGGCCTCGATGCGGTCCTCTTCTAAGGCCGCCACAAGTTTCTGCCGATCAATTTCGCTGGGGATAACCGCCATGGTGAAAGTAAGCTTTTCCTCTCCGGCAATCCTCTCAATTATCCGAAGAAGACCCTTAAGATGCGGTTCTCCGCCTGCTGTCCCGGCTGTACCGATAATAAAAGGAATTTTCTCCCTCACCGCCCTCGGAAGAGCGGGTTTCAAATCCCTGTACACCTGAGATTCCCGGACCAGGGTTTCCCCGCTCCCAAGGTAGTAGGGCCCTGGATCGTTGGAACCGGCATCCACACCGATAACGTCCGGTTTCGCCTCGAATCCTGCCTCCAGACTCTCCTCTCTGTAGCCGTATCCCAAAAAGCCGTTCAAAGCTAAGAGGGTAATCCTTTCCTTTTTAACCATTGTATCTCTCCTTTCTATCTTTTCACTTCTTTTCAAATGAGCCAGCACCATAGAGGCCCAAAAGCCTTTACCCGCCGTAGAGGAGGAAGGAAGCCCAGAAGAAGGGGTTTTTATACCGGCCGTATCCCGATTTTCCGGTTATAAAACGGAGCTTCATCTCCCTGAGGGCCTCTGAATAACTGTACCCTTCGTTAAAGATTAAGCTGTAGAGTCCCCGCATGAACCGCGCCGTCGCTTCATCGGAGATCTGCCAGAGGGAGGCGGACACATTGTTAGCCCCGGCAATAATGAAGGACTGGGTGAGACCCACCACCCCTTCGCCGGCATAGATTGTTCCGGCCGCGGTATCGCAGGCGGAGAGGGTAACCAGGTCCGCTGTCAGCTGTAAATCAGCAATTTCGTTCATCTGCAGGTAGCCGTCTTCTCCGTCCTCGGCAACCTGGGAGAGGACAATCGCCGATAGTTCCGGGAAAGAGGGCAGAGAGAGGCCGTGGGCGGCTAAGTGGAGCACTCGGTAATTATTAAGGGTGCCGTTTTCAGCGAGGGCCTTGAACTTGCCTTCGGTTACTTCCTCTCCCAGGAAGACTTCCGCTCCGGGTAAGCTATCCCGGATTCCTTGGACCTCCTCTACTGTCCCCGGAAGGTCGGTCCAGGTAAATCCCATGCGGTCGTAGATAAGACGATGATTATCCCCTCCTGGACCTCTCATCTTCATGGAAAAAATTGCCGCCTCGATCTCCTTCATGGTAATGCCGGTGCGAACAGAGGGTTTTTCACTTTTGTAAGGGGCACCGCCGAATCCTAAAAAGGGTTTCTTTCCTGCCGGTTCTTCTTCCTTCTCTTCTTCCCTCTTTGCATGAAGATAGCTGTAGAGGGCGAGGGAAAAACTGTACTGTACGACCTTTTCCTGGATAAAATACTCCCCCTCTTTATTAATGAGACTCTCAAATGGGATTACGCTGAGACTTCCCGAGGGAATGATTATTGCGCGTTTCGCTTCGGCGAGCTCGCCCTTCGCCGGCTCTAACAAAAAGTTATAGAGTTCCCGGGCGATAAAACTTCTCTCCGGACCAATGGCGTTTAAGGGGTCTGAGAGGAGCCTGCGATAGTAAGCGAGGAGGTCAGGAAAATACCTCTCCTTTTCTAAAGCCGGTCCCTCCTCTGAAATTGAAGGAAGAGTGTTGGTATAGACAGCAAAGGCGCTTTCCTCCTCCGTCAGAAGTGAAGCAGGGTCTTCTATCTGTTGTTTCATCCTTTTGTTGAAGGCCGCCACATCCAGTACCCAAGTCTTTACTCTGTTCTTTCTTAGACTGATAAGACCAAGCCTCTCCCGCGGAAGCTCGGCATAGGCGAGAAAGGTGGTATCATCATCCATATCTTCCTGGATCTTCTCAAGCCCCGGGAAAACGGGGATGACCTCCTCCCTGGCCTCACTTACCTTTTCCGATAGATAGCGCGCTTTGTAGAGCTCAAGAGCCTTGAGGGCGGCTTCCACATTTCCCCTGGCGAAGTAGACTGATGCAAGTCTCTTGTAATATTCAACAGAGAGGGAGAGAAACCCCAAACGCGTATCTCCGGGAGCGGTGTCCCGCCACATCTCCAAAAGCCGTATCGCCTCCCGGTAGTGATGTTCCGCTTTCTCCAGATTTCCTTTTTTCTCGTACACTATCCCCAATTGAAAGTGGAGACCAAATCGAAAGGAGAGGTTCTTAAGTTCCTCCGCCCTGGCCAGACCTTCCCTTAAAACATCGATTGCCTTATCGTACTCCCCCAGTTCAGAATAAATCGCCCCCAGGGCATTCATGTAGGTGGACTTGAACTGAAAGATCTTTTGGAAGTCGAAGTCCTCCATATAGGAGGCGGCAGTCCTATCCGTCTGGTCCATACCGTTCAACAGAATGGTAAGGGCCTTCGGATAGTCTTTTTTCATATAATGGATGATTCCACTATTATTGTATAAGAGTGTCTCAGTTTTTACATACTCTCCGAAGAGCTCCGGGTCCAGCCTGGTAACATCACCCGCCTTTCTTAGAGCATCCAGACCACGGACTAACAATTCTTCCGCCTCGTCCAGCTCCATAAAGGTTAAACGCAGAACTGCCAGGTTATTCAGTATGGTCGCCCGGGTTATGTTGCTGTTTTTATCCTTCTTTACCGAAACGGCACTCCAAGCCCTTTCAAGATAGCCTTGGGCCTCTTCGAAAAGCCCCCAGGACTGACAGAGCATTCCCAGGTTAAGATATAGTTTTTCTTCTACCATCCGCTGACCGGAAAATCCCTGGTCGCCCTGCCAGGTTTCTACAAGACTGACTAACGCATCGTTGTAGTATCCCCGGGTGGTTTGAAAGACCGCTCGATTGAGATAGGCGTTTACCAATCCCGCGTCCACCGGATATCCGTACCACTGAGGTGTCTTTCGATCTTCGAAGGCAATGGAACGGTATTGTTCTTCTATAACATTGATAAAGACATTTTGAAAATACAAACTCCTGTCGACTTTGCCGAGGGTCGAGAAGAGCCCTATGGTTTCCTTGAGAAACCGGCCCAAATCATCCCCAACAATGTCGGTCCCGCCCTGGAACAGGGGAGTTACATCCAAAACAACGGAGAACTCTCTCCACTGGTCATAAGCAAACCCTTCCAATTCCTCGGAAGCATCTGAATCCAGCAGAATCATAAGGGCTATGCCGAAAAGATCGTCTCGGAGGGTCTGCATATCTTCATAATCGGGTAAGGAATAATCGTCCCCGATGATCGTCCGTTCCGAAAGGATTTGCCTCACCCTTTCAAGAATCTCCTTCGCCTGCTCAGGGTAACCGTCGAAAGAGAAATCCTCCGCAACTCCTAAGAGGTCTTCTACATCGTCATACTGGGGAGGTATCTTCCCGAGTACTTCTAGAGCATCTTCCAGTAATCTATGCGCCTCAGCCTCTTCCCCGTCCTGCAGCGCTGCTTCCGCATCCTCAACCATCTGCCAAAATGAATTTTCCAGATCCCCCTGGTAGAGCAGCTCCCGGGCATTGAGGTATGCCTGCCGAAATTGATGAAGCCGCGGATAGGTACGAAGATCGAAGGAGATAAATGGATTTTCTTCTCCATAAGAATTTACCTCCACCGTTATAAGGTCCTTCTCAAAGGGTGCCTGAAAGAGGAGATCTTCCAAAAAATCATAATCCTCACTCATTTCGCTCACAATAGAAAAAAGAAGAGAATGTCCGGAAGCGGCTGCATAGTCCAAGGCCTTCAACAGATGATGATAGGCCTCCTCCGTCCAGCCTTGACTGCTGTACAGAAGATAACGGAGTATTTCGGAGGATATCATAGCTGAGGTACCCGAAGGTACGCTTCTCTCCGGAAAATCGTACTTTTGGGATACACCCACAGCCGGACCTGTTTTTTCAAGAAAATGCAGGGCCATAGCGGGACGTCCCTGATAGAAGAGAGAGAGGACAAGATCATGATAGTACTTTTTCAGGGACACCTGTGAATACTGCTTCTCCATATACCTCAGCTGTCTAAGAAATTGGGGGAGTACTTCCATAGGATCGGAGAGGGTATCCGCCTGAGTGTAACTGTAAGTCGCGCTGCCGCCCATGTCGTTGTGCAACAAGTCGGAAAGCTGCCGGAGATAGGTTAGGCCGGGTTCTTTTTCTCCTTCAAAATCTCCGATGCTCATTACCAGGGCCTTAGGATCGTAGATCTTTCTTACCCATCCATTAATAGGTTTTATAAGATATTCTATAAGCTCAATAATGATTTCTTCAGGAGATCCGGGATTAAGAAGACCTGCCAAAAGAGAGAGCCGGCTAACTCTGTCCGCCTCCGGGTAGGAACGGATAAGACCATCAGAAGCCTTTAACTCATTCCACAGCAGATTAACAATAGACCATCTCGTGACCTTCTCAGAATCCGGAAAATCCACGGAGAAGAAATTGCTCTCACCTCGGTCGTACCACTGATCCAAGGCCATAGAGAACCAGAGAAGGGATCTCTCCGGATACCCTTCCGCCATCTCGGTCTTCCCCAGGTAGTAGAACAGTTCCGCCGTCATAGCAGCTTCAACGGGTCTTTTAAAGGGTTTCCAATACAGTACAGCTGCTTTATGGGCCTCAAGAAAGTTGAGTTTTGCCAATTGATACTTACCGGAGGCATAGTTTTTCTTTCCTTGACGCAGAAGGGCCAAGGGCTCATCCTGTTTAAAAAATGGAAGGAGCCTTTTATTCCCGTCCTTCTCTCCCCGATCCGTTGCCGTATCAGTTTGCCGGTTCTCCCCCCCCGCTTTAACTATAAGGTTTTCTACCTCGGAGGACCCGTATTCCCGGGCGGCATCGATAGCTGTTTGTCCGAAACGATTTTTCTTACCCCGCACCTCCTCGCTTATCTTGTCCAAGAGAAGCTCCACCATCTTAGGATTCCCCCATTTCACTGCAATTATGAGGAGGGTATCTCCGGTTGACTGGTGGACAAAAGAAGGCTCAGCATTATGTATAAGGAGGAGCTCCGTCATATCAGTGTTATTCAGAACAACTGCCTGGGCCAAAGCCCTCTCCCCACGGTCAGCTTCGGACCTAACGACCGCACCGGCGGCAATGAGGGTTTCCACCAATTCAGTATTTCCCGATCCGGCAGCGGCGTTTAATGGGCTTTTATTGTACCTAGCCATTCGGTTCGGGTCCGCGCCATAATCGAGGAGGAGTTGTACCGTTTCTTTTGCCCCCTGTTCCGCTGCCAGCATCAGAGGAGTTTCTTGGTTGTTGTTCTCCTGGTCTACCTTGGCTCCGGCATTGCAGAGCTTTTTAGCAAGGAGAACTCTTGATTCCCAAGCCGCGGCAAAGAGAGCGGTTTCTCCGTCACCGGCCACCGCCTTCGCAGCCTCCTCCATGGTTATTCCATTGTTTATGAGGAGCTCAAGAATTTCTCCTCTTCTCCTGTCTATTGCATGAAAAAGAATGCTTTTCCCTGTTTTGTCGGTAGCCCGGATATCCCCTCCCCTTTGTATAAGGGTTTCCGCCACGGCCGTATGCCCCTGTTCCACCGCATGATAGAGCGGAGTCCTCCCACTTGTATCCGCCACATCGGGATTCGCCCCGGCGGCCAGGAGAGCTTTCACCACATCCAAGGAACCCGATGCTGCCGCCTCTATAAGGAGGGGAGTTCTTCC
>CAYXSD010000055.1:6903-18491 GCA_964466335.1 uncultured Spirochaetales bacterium | reverse complement strand
TCAAACCCCCACTATTCAAATCAAAAAACCACCATAGGCTGTGTCTATACAAGACGCTTAGAATGGAGGAGGGAGAGGAGGGAGTTCTTCTCCTTTTCATCGGAAATGGTCCTTAATGGAAGAATGGTAAACTTGTTTTTTTCGTAGTAGAGGATTGCCGTTGTTTCGTTGTAGGTGGCCTTCGTATACACCCGCCAGTCAAGGTCCAGCACCTCGCCGTTGTGAATCAGCGTTACCCGATCCTTATCAATAAAGCATTCTAACGTGCCCTGATAAATATCGTGGTGACGGTAGAGAATAAGCGGAAGGCGGTAGTAGAAAAAACCGAGGATCCCCAGAAGGAGAAGGGGAAGAAGGACCAGAAGAAGCCCTACCTTGGCGGTTTCGGTGAAGATAAGATAGAATATACCCAGGGCAACGGAGGCGAAGGAAACGAGGAAATTCATCCTCATGGGAAGGGTTTTCTTAAAGTGGAGTTGATAGCCCGCCAGGACATCCTCCGGTGTATAGGTAAAAACTAGTGAGAGCGGCTCCATGGGAATAGTGTAAGGGAAAGCAGCCGTGAAGGAAAGGACAAAAGAGATAAAGCTTCTTAGATAAATCTTCTTAATGAAGGACGATTTCAGCCCCGGAGAATGGCCTATATCCTCGAACATCCTGTAGTAAAGAGGTTTTGTTATATTTTTAGATAACCCGGCCAAGGGGTGTTTTTTCCAAGACATGAAGGGCCACAAGTTCTTCGAAGAGACATTTATCGTAGACTTGGACTACCACGTTTTCTTTCCGGGAATACCGATGCACGGCTTCCACGGAGTAGTTTTCATCCTCTTCTCCCAGGACGGTAAAAAAATGATCACCCCCATCGTTTACCATTATTCGATATGTGTATGTGTCCATACTATCTTTATCGGTATAAAAGAGGTAAGAAGTAACAGTGTATTCCATGTACAGTTCCTGTACCCTCTGCGGTAGAAACTGCGGGGTGGACAGAGAGAAGCAAATTGGCTATTGCCGTGAGTCATCGGTAATGAGGATCGCGCTCGCTTCCCTCCATTTTGGGGAGGAGCCCCCTATTGTGGGGAGGGGCGGATCGGGGACCGTGTTTTTCTCCGGGTGTTCCCTCGGTTGTTCAATCTGCCAGAACTTTCAGATAAGCCGCGGGGAAAAGAGGGAAAGCCGGAGTATGGGGCGCGAGGTAGGGGTGGAAGAATTTGCGCGGATCTGTCTTACCCTCCAGCAGGAGGGGGCGGAGAATATTAACCTCGTTACGGGGACCCATTTTATACCGAGTATACTGGAAGGGCTGCGGATTGCCGGGGAGGAGGGGCTCAGCCTCCCTATCGTGTGGAACAGTTCGGGATTTGACAGTGTAACCGCGCTCTCCCTCATTGCACCGGAGGTGGACATCTTTCTCGTGGATTGTAAAACCCTGGACGGGAGGGTGGCAGAGCGTTTCTGTAACACGTCCGAATATCCCCAAGTCGTCCGGGAAGGACTGGATTTTATTGTTCAAAATAGGGCCTTAGAGATTGATAAAGAGGAAGAGGGGCTATACACCCTTAGGCGGGGGGTCATTATCCGTCATCTTGTAGTCCCAGGGTATCTGGAAAGCACCAGGATGGTGCTTAGACTCTACAGCCGGAAGTACCGGGAAAAGGCTGTCTTGAGTCTCATGGCCCAGTATACTCCCCCGGCGAAGGAGGTAAAACCGAGCCGGACGCTTTCCGCGCGGGAGTATGAAGAGGTCCTTAACATGTTCGATGAGTTCGGAATTGAAGACGGCTTCCTTCAGGAACCGGAGTTCGCGGTACCGGAAGAGAGGGAGTGGCTTCCCGATTTTTCAAAATGGAAGGTATTTCCCTCTGATTTGGCAAAAACCGTATGGCATCACCAATTCTGATATGGCATTGCGGGGAATATCTTCCGGGCCTAGTTAGGGCCGATAACTGTCCCCACGAAACTTTCTTCCCTCAGAATGGCATCCAGATTTTTAAGGTCCTTCCCGTCGGCACAGATCACCTTAAGGCCCAGCCCCGCCGCCCGCTTGGAGGCCACCGGATCAAAGGGACTGTTCTTGCCGGGGACCCATTCATCTCCCACGAGTTTTCTGAAATCTGCCCAGGAGATACTGTCAATGGGTGTCGCTTGGGGGTCGGTTTTCGGGTCTGCCGTATAGACCTTGGCGATGTTGGAGAGGTTTATAACCACCTCCGCGCCAAAACGTTCCGCCAAAATGACCGCGTCATAGTCGGTGGAGAAGCCGGGTTTCCATCCCGCGGCCACCATAATAGTACCGATGAACTGGTGCACCTCTGAAGGGTCTATAACCACCTCCTGGTGGCAGAGATCACTGAAAACTGCCCGGATAAGGGCGGCGTTTATCCTGGTAGCGGCAATCCCAATCCAATCCTGGTCATTAGAATCGGGGTCGTCCACAATTTCCCGATAAGCCTGCTGATAGGCCCTGGCAGGACCACCTCCGCCTATAACGAAAATAAGGCGTCGGTCCTTTTCCTCTCCGCAGTACCGGCGGATACCCTCGGCAAAGGACCTAATAAAGCCGGTATCCACCTCTTTCGGTGCTACGATGGAACCACCAAGAGAAATTACCTTTACATCTCCCATTCTTCACCTCTTTTGGCAAGTATAGTATGGCCGAATGATAAAAACAAGTTTGAAGAAAGAGAAGGGAGAAAGAGAATTGCTTCTATGTTCCCCTCGGCGATGGAGAGAAAATTCGTTATATTATAGATGAAGACATATGGAACAGGATATTAGCGAAATTTTAAGAGACTGGGAGTATAACCCGGAAGACAATATTCGAATTATTCATGCCGCCGACGGGAGAAAACTTCTCCAAGTCCGGCAGCCTTTGGGTATCGAGCAGTATGAAATGGAAGGAAGACCCGACGGCAAGCGTCCCTTCGGAAAACAAACGGTATTAATGGAATTCGAAGAGCGTCTGGAGCAGTGGAAAAGCGCGCATGACCAGGACGACAGTGGATTTATCTTAAGCAGCGGCGATTTCCACCTGCTGCAAAATGAGGGGATCCTCATGTATTTTCGCTATCTTCATCTCTTTCAGATAAGCGATTTCGAGAGAACCGCCCGAGATACGGAGCACAACCTAAAGATCTGTCAACTCTCAGAGAAATACTGCGAGGACAAAGAGGAGGCCAAGGCGATCCTCCAGTACAAACCATATATCCTTAGGATAAATGCCGTGGCCAATGCCATGCTTTCCCTGCAGAAGAACGTAAAAAATCTGGCGCGTAAAATAATCCAACAGGCCATTAATCAAATAAATGAGATGGAGGATGTGGACAGTCCGGCTTTCAAGCTTGAGAAAGCCCGTTCCTTAAGTTATCTTAAATCCGCTTTAGAGCAATTTTCGGAAGAGGAGCCTTCGGAGGTCGAACGTCTTAAGATGGACCTGAAGCAGGCAGTAGAGGAGGAGGATTACGAACGGGCGGCACGCCTCCGGGATACCATTAAGACCCTGACAGGATTTGACCAATAGAAGACCGGACCGTATACTGAATTTCTATGTTTGATTTCATTAAAAGATTATTCCGCGGAACTCCCGCGCCGGAGAAGGACGATATAGTCGCGGAGAAGTGGGAGACCACCTTCTCTAAACCCAAGGAAATCCGGTTTTCCTTAGAAGGGGAGGAGGGGTACAGCAGCAGTGTAGGGGAAAAGGGGTTGGAACTGAAACTTAGGAAGCGGAATTTCTTTGCCTGGGTTTTAGACCAATGGTATCGTTACAGGGACTGTGTTATTGAAGGTGAAGCCGCCTTCGACGAAGAAAACGGGTATTCATCGTTAGGTCTGGTCTTTCGATATGCCGATGAGCGGAACTTCTACTATCTTCTTGTTTCGAACCGAGGATACGCGCGTCTTACGGTAGTGTTTAACGGAAATCCAATCCACCTTGTACCCTGGATGGAACTGCCTACCCCTATGGAAAAAGAGTTCTTCTTTCGGGTCATTCTTCGGGGAAAAAGCATTTCCTTCTTTCTCGACGATGAATGGACCTTCGAAGTAGAAGATGGGAGCATAGACGCCGGCTGGATCGGGTTTGCTGCCCAGAACTACCAGGAAAAGCCTGAAGCTAGATTCTTCCTCTCCAGTTTGGCCGTCAATTCCATTCCGGTAGAAGTGGAGACTGCCTACTATCGTTGGCAGGACCGCGTTCCTCCTCCCCCTAAGAACCGGGTCCACTTTGCCCGGCACCTCTTCCGGCACCGACGCTACTCACCGGTGGTGGTGCAGCTGCGGAAGGCCTCAAAGACCTATCGTTTTTCAGCAGAGGAGTTTCTCCTTATGGGAGAGGCCCTCTTCGGGTTGGAGCTCTTTGATTCGGCCCTAGAGAGCGTGGAAAAGGCATTAACATTGGACCGGGAAGAGGAAAGACCATTCACCGAGAATATCAGAAAGAAGGAGGCCCTTCTGCTTAAGGGGAACATTCTCTATTCCTTAAATCGTTTTTTTGACGCCCGCGACTGGTGTAATCAGGATGGGCCTGAATTGGAAGGGGAGGCGGCTTTTTGGAACCTCTGGGGAAATATAGAATACTCCCTGGGGAACTTGGAAAAGGCCGCGGAGAAGTATGCTAAGGCCGTAGAACTTGATCCGGAGGTAGCCGTTTTTCATTTGAATCGGGGACGGACCCTGGAGAGGCTCGAGAGGAAGGAGAAGGCAATTCAGTCGTACACGGAAACCTGTACTGTTCTCTTTCGCCGGGGAGAGTACGAAGAAATTGCCACGATTTTTCCCGCCGTTCAGCAGTTGGACCCGGAAAATCCGAAGGTCCGGGGTATACGAGGAAAACTCCTCTTCCAGGAGGGGCAATTACAGGAAGCCGAAGAGCTTTTCGATGTCCTTTTGGAGGAGGGCAAGGGAGACAGTTCGATTTTGTATCTGAAAGGACTGCTTTTGCAAACTCGGAGTGAACGAGAGGAGGCCCTGAAGTATTTCCGGAAGGTCTTAGCGGAGGAACCGGATTTCGGGCTGGCTTGGCTTCGGGTGGCGGAGAACCTGTTTCTTCTCCAGGGAGATTCTCCGCCGGGAGACCACCTTAAGTGGAGGAATAGCACAACCGGGGTTGATAGTAAAGATTTCGAAGAGGCCATGGAGAAGGCCTTGTTCTATCTTCCGGAGGAGTCTCAGGTGTATCTTCTCGCCGGTGAATATGCCCTCTCCAGAGGAGAGGTAAAGAGGGCCATGGAAGAGGTGGACAAGGCGCTGCAACTCGATCCGGAGCATACCGAAGCTCGTATTTTGAAATCCCGTGTTCTTTTTCAGATGCAAGATCCCGACGCTGCCCTTAAGGTCCTTCCCCGAGAAGGGGATAAAAGCGGCGAATACGCGAACCAGCGGGGAAACATTCTCGCAGCCCTGGGGCGGTACGAGGAGGCGGTGGAGGAGTACGAGGAGGCTCTTCGTGCTGACAGAGACAATCCCGTGTTTATGGAGAACTGTGCTGCTGCTTGTATCGAAATGGATATGGTCCTCCGAGGCGAGGAGCTATTGGTGAAACTATTGGACATTGCCCCTTCTTCCCAGGTATACAACCTTTTGGCAAACGCGGTACGCTTGAAGGGGGAATTCCCCCGGGCGGAGGCGATTTACCGGGAGGGGCTCTCCGGGGAACCTGGAAACCGGGACCTTCTCTGCAATCTCGCGGACCTCTACTTGGAGCTAAAGAAGTACGACCATGCCAGACCCCTTTTGGAAGAGGCGGTCAAAGAGTACCCGAAGGACCCGAGGCCGGAAAAGCTTTTCAGCCGCTTAAGGGAGGAAACGGAGATTGAAATCCGCTGCAGCAGCTGCGGGAAGAGCTGGACTGTGGAGAAGAATATCCCCGAACAGCCTGCCCTTACTATCCGGACTGAGCTTCCCGATGGGGCCCCTGCCGGAAGTTGTCCGGAATGCGGGAAAATCTACTGTGTGGCCTGCGGCAAACCATTCCTCCGGGAAGGACGCTTTGTGTGTCCGGACTGCGGGGTGAATTTAAAGCTCAACAGCTCCTATCTCCGGTATGTAGTTGCTTCATATGCGCAAACTTGACAAAGGTGTTACAATAAGTAAGATAATTTCAACGGTATAGAATACCCTCGATGGGAGAAAAACACAGTAAATGTATAGATATAGAGAAACCATAGTCATGAAAGGAAAGAGGGACATCTTTTGCCAATTTCACGGTAAAAACCACCTGAATAAGGCCGTTCTTTTCTGTTTGTTCCTCTTTATTTGTCTTTTCCTTCCCAAAACGTATTTCTTAGAGGCGCAGGAAGTCCTCACGGCGGTGGCGTATTTTGAAACCATCTCCGAGCAGTACGGGAGAATTACCGATTATCAGGCTGACATAACAATTACGCGAGGCGATGAGGTTATGAAAGGGGTCATGTATTACAAGTCCCCGAATCTCCTAAGGATCAATTTCGAAGAACCGAAGGAACAGGTATTGGTAACCGACGGAAAAGTCCTTACCATCTATATCCCTCTCTACCGGGTAATAATGAGTCAGCAACTGAAAAGACATAGTGAACAGAGCCTGGCTGCAATGGCCTCTGAACAGGGATTGCAGCTGCTGAAACGGAACTACAGTATTGCCTATTTGGAGGGGCCCAGTCCGGTGCCCCTGGACTCTCCCGATGAGACTGAAGCGGAGGGCACAGATGCTGGTTTCGGGGATACCAATGAGGACCAAAGCAACGGGATTGCGGAGTACGTTACTAAATTGAAGCTCGTGTGGCGGACCACGGATGAGGGATTTCGAGAAATCACCATGTCCATTGGAGAGAATGGCTTGATTCGAAGAATGGTGGGTGTTACAGTGGACTATGAAGAGGCGCGGTTCGATTTCGAAAATATCTTGCTCAATCAGAACATTCCTGACGCGCGTTTTGAGTACGAATCTCCTCCCACCGCTAATGTGTTTCAGAATTTTTTGTTTGAACCGGAAGAGTAGGGGTATATGGAATCGATAGGAGAAAAATTAAAAATGACCAGGGAAGGGCTGGGGCAATCGGTAGAGCAGATTGCCAGAGAGACAAACATAGCCAGACGGTATATTGTGGCCCTGGAGGAAGAAAATTTCGATGCCTTTCCCGGCGAGCCCTACTTAATCGGCTTTCTCCGCACCTATTCCGACACCCTGGGATTGGATCCGAAGGAAATCATCGGCCTTTATAAGAATTTTAAAATTCAAGAGCAGCCCCTTCCCATGGAGGAGTTGATCGAGCCCAAAAAGCCTTCCCCCCTCTGGATCGTGTTGGCGGTTGTTATTGTTATTGCCGGTTTGGGCGTGGGGGGATATTTTCTCTTTCCGTCAGTTTCGCAATATCTCGCTGAGCGCCGAGAGGCAAAGGAAGCGGAACGACTTTTGGGAGAAAAAGCCTCCCAGGGTCCACCTATTCCCATGGAAAACGAAATACTAGAACGGCGATTTAAAGAGGGAGACCAGATACTCATTTCTCTGGAAGGAGAAGAGTATATTCTTTCCCTTAAAAAGGTCGCGGATGATCTCTCTCTCGGCACACCTCTCGGAGATATCACAATAAAATTGGGAGAGGAAAAACTCCTCGATTTGAATGAAGACGGATCAAAGGACATAACCGTATTTTTACGGGATATCGATACCAGGGACCCGGAAAACGGGGTAATTCTCCGATTCGATAAGTTTACCCAGGCAGCGGGTTTGGCAAAAACCCAGTCCGGTGAGGGGGAGGAAACCGCCACCGGCGAACTTCCCGGTCCGGAATCTGGCGAGGAGGCCGGCCCAGGGTCTTCCGAGACCGTTCCGGAGATTGGGACCACCTCCGTTGTGTCTCGCAGGGACAAGCCGAAGGTCATTATGGAAACCGCCGCCCCGGAGGCCTTTTCTCTTAATATGGTGTTTCGAGGGTACTGTCTTCTTCGCTATCTTTCCGACGGCAGGACGAGGGAGGAACGCTACTTTCATAAAGGAGAGACCTTTCGTTTGGATGTGAATCGAGAGGTTATGCTGTGGATTTCCAATGCCGGTTCTTTTATTGCCAGGATCGCCGGACAAGAGATCGATATGGGAAGACCTGGGGAAGTGGCAACGAAACTCATAAAATGGGTACAGGATGAAGATTCAGGACTCTACCAGCTTCAAGTCATCCCCGTCTACTAAACAGTTCTACATAGAAAATTTAGGATGTTTCAAAAACCAGGTGGACGCGGAGGTCCTCATAGCGGCCCTCGGAGAATCCGGATGGAAATACACGGAGGACCCGGAGGACGCGGAGGTGCTTCTCATAAATTCCTGCGGGTTTATCCGGTCCGCCAAGGAGGAGTCCATCCGCGCATTCCTCGATTTAAAGAGAAGGTATAGCGGCAAGAGGGTCCTCCTTACCGGCTGCCTTTCCCAACGCTACGGCAAGGACCTTGCCGGGCAGCTGCCCGAGGCGGAGGCAGTATTCGGGAACCGTGGACCCCAAGAAGTGGTGGATTTTTTACACTCCTTTCAAAAAGACAGAGCAAAAGACAGAGCAGAGGCAGGAAGAGAGTCAGAGGCAGAGCGCATTCATACATCTTCCGGCCCTCCCTACTTAGAGCGGAAGGTCCTTCTGTCTTATCCGGGGAGCGCCTACATAAAGATTTCCGAAGGCTGTAACAACCGATGCAGTTACTGTGCCATACCCCTTATTCGGGGGCCCTTGAGAAGTAGAGAAGCAGATGAAGTAATTAACGAGGCTGCGGGGCTCCTTAATAGGGGAGTGAAGGAGATTATCCTCATTGCCCAGGACCTGGGAAGCTACGGTATGGACAAAAATGGTCCGTCGGGGAGCCAAGTAGAAGGAATCCCTAAGAGCCCGCTGGCACGGCTCCTTCACCGGTTTAAAAACCTCCCCGGGGATTTCTGGTTAAGACTCCTCTACATACATCCGGACAACTTCCCCCGGGATATCCTCCCCATAATTGCAGCTGAGCCCCGGTTTCTGCCCTATTTCGATATTCCCTTTCAGCATGGTGATGCCGGGGTCCTCTCCCGTATGGGGCGAAGAGGGGACGCTGCAGCCTATCTTGCCCTTGTTAAGGAAATCCGGGAAACCTGCCCCGAGGCAATTATTCGCTCTACCTTTATGACCGCCTTTCCCGGAGAGGGGCGAAAAGAATTCCAGGCCCTCCTAAATTTTCAGAAGGACGCCCAGTTGGATTGGGTGGGGTTTTTTGTGTACTCCCGGGAGGAGGACACCCCTGCCTATCGTATGAGGGGGCGCCTAAGTGATTTTTTCGCGGAACGTTGGGGGGAGAGACGAAAAAAGGCCTTACAGGAGATACAATCGGAAATAACCACCCGCCGTCTTAATCGCTTTGTCGGCCGTACCATAGATGTCCTTATAGAAGAAAAGGTGGAAGGGACTGAGCTCTTTTTGGGCAGGGGGTATCCTCAGGCGCCGGAGGTAGACGGGCTGATTGTGGTTGGCGGGGAAGATCTTCTTCCCGGCGAAATTGTTCCTGTGGAGATCCAGGGTGTCCAGGGGGTGGACATGCGAGGAAGGGTACTGCTCCAGGGGACAGGCGAGAGAAAAGGCGAAAGAAAAGGAAGGCAGGAGCATGGGTGAACCAGCTTACATGTCAGTACTCAACGAGGAGCAGAGAAAGGCGGTCCTCCACGAGGGGCCGCCCCTTCTCATTCTCGCCGGTGCCGGGTCCGGAAAGACCAGGGTCATTACCACTAAGATCGCCTATCTTATTGGAGAAAAAGGCTTAGATCCCCGTTCCATTCTGGCAGTGACCTTTACCAATAAAGCAGCCGGGGAGATGACCGAACGGGTAAGGGCCATGGTGCCCGGGTCCTCGGGGATGCTTATAAGGACCTTTCACTCCTTCGGGGCCTGGTTCCTCCGCCGCAACGGCCGGGTAGTCGGTCTTAACAGCAGCTTCTCCATCTATGACGACCAGGATGCCCTCTCCCTCCTCCACTCCCTCTTTCCCTCTTTCCCCAAAAAGGAATCTAAGAGGCTCAACCACTGGATAAGCCGGGCAAAGGACTACGGTTTACGCCCCACGGACGATCTCTCCTTTTTGGCCCCCCATCCCGACCTCCCACGGGTATACGCTGCCTACCAGGAACGCTTAGAGTCCATGGGGAACGTAGATTTTGGGGACCTTATTCTCCGCTCTGTGGAGGTGTTAAGGGAGCATCCGGAGATAAAAGAGCGGATGCGTCAGCGGTTCTCGGTGATTTTAGTAGATGAATACCAGGACTCCAATGTTGCCCAGTTCCAGCTTCTCCGCGAGCTGGCGGATGATTCCACCTACCTCTGTGTGGTGGGGGACGATGATCAGTCCATATACCGTTTCAGAGGCGCGGAGGTAAAAAACATCATCGATTTCCCCGGGCTCTTTCCCGGTACCGAGATCATTCGGTTGGAGGAGAACTATCGGTCTACGGGAAATATCCTCTCCATTGCATCGAAACTTGTAGCCAACAACCAGGACAGATTGGGCAAGACCCTCTGGACAAGGAAGATAGAGGGGAGAAAGGCCGTGCTGGCCCGTCTCTGGGACCACGCTGAAGAGGCCCAGTACTGCGCCCATCTCTTAGAAGACGGCAACCTGGATGGAACGGCCATCCTCTACAGGACCAACGCCCAGTCCTTGGCTTTCGAGTCGCTCTTCACCAAGATGGGAATACCCTACAGGATCGTCGGGTCTCTTCGATTTTACGAACGGGAGGAAGTAAAGGACGTTCTGGCCTTCCTCGCCTTCATTGTGAACCCCCGGGATGAGGTTGCCTTCCGCAGGATCGTTAACAAACCCGCCCGAGGGATCGGAGCGGCCACCATGAAGGGGATCATCGACTTTGCCATTACCCGAACTCAGGGAGACCTTTACCGCGGGGCACTGGAGTATAAAAACTCGGGGAAACGCATCTCCTCCCGGGCGAAAGGGGGAGTGGAGGAATTTGCTATGGCCGTAGAGGCTGTGAAGCAGTCCCTGGAAGCGGGAACCACCGGCGCCGACACCACTAACGGAACGGGTCTATCAGCTGTTCTCACCCTTCTCATTAACCGCTCCCGTCTTTTGGAGTACCACCGAGACCAGGACCAGTACGCCGGGTCCCAGAAGGTAAACAACATGGAGGAGCTCATAAATGCCGCCGCTGACTATCCCGCTGCCCTGGAAGGGTTGGTGAATTTTCTGGAGGACCTGGAGCTGGACCGCAGTCAGATCAGTGGAAAGGATCAAGTTTCCCATGGAGTAACGCTTATAACCATGCACAATACCAAGGGCTTAGAGTTTGACAGGGTAATCATTACCGGTTTGGAGGAGGGCCTCTTCCCCGGTTACCGGGAGGACACAGATATGGAAGAGGAACGGCGGATCCTCTATGTGAGTATTACTCGGGCGAAGGAGGAACTCTACTTTACCTACTGCAAAAGCCGGAGGATCTGGGGGCGGACCATGTTCCAGGAACCTTCCCGCTTCTTAGAAGAGGTCCCCATTGAATTTGTGGAGGAGGACTACGCCGGTATTGGTAAGGCTGGTACAGCCAAGAGTCTCGGCAGCACAAACAGCGGCATCGGCGGCAGCGGTGACGGGAGCGG
>CAYXSD010000055.1:0-6803 GCA_964466335.1 uncultured Spirochaetales bacterium | reverse complement strand
GATGACCACGGGTCGGGAGTGGTGGTAAAACAGTGGTTTAAAGGAGGGGAAGAAGCCGTAGCGGTACAGTTTGAAACCGGGGCCGCCCTTAAGTTTATCCCCAAATACAGTGTTCTGGAGAGGACCAACGGTTATGAATAGCAGTTTCCCCGAAAGGTTCCCCGAACTGCCGCCGATAAAGCGGGCCCGGGAGTGCAGGCTCTACGATATCCACGGCAGACGATACCTGGACATGCACCTCTTGGGCGGCCGGGCCCTGCTGGGACACCGCCCCGCGGGTGTTTTCAAGGAAATGAAAAACATCCTCTCCCGGGGCGTCCTGGGGGAGTACCCATCCTACTACTTGGGACGCCTTAAAAAGGCTATGAGTCGGCTTGTCCCGAAAACAGAGGAGGTGCGGGTTTTCTCCTCTCTCGAGCGGGCCCTGGAAGCAGTGGGGGCTTACCTCCAAGAAGGCCTAAGCCCATCCGATAGACTCGCCCTTATGCCTCGAGAACCTGTTCCGCACACTGGTTTCGGCAGTTCTAAGGAGATGCCCTGGGAGACCGCCTACTGGCGCCCCTTCCTCCCCGAGGAAAGGGAAAACGAGCTGATGCAGGGGAAAGCGCTTTTCCCCATCATACCCTTCCCTCTGATCGGGGGGCCCTCGGTGGTCTGTTTTCTCAGTCCCAATGAGGAACCACCCCCCTCAGACACGGTTTCTCCAGTACTCCTCGGGGGGCTTATTCGCTCTGTCTATTCCCTCCTCTCCTGGGATTTTTCCTATGACGAGCCCTACTGGGCCCGATTTGAAACTCCCCTCTGGACAAGAGTGGGGCCGTATCTGATAATACAGGAGAAGGAAGACAGCTATCTAAAGCTGTACCGGCATTTTTTAGAGGCAGGGGTCCTCCTTCCGCCCCGTCCTCCCGGTCCCGCCGTTATACCGGCTTACGCCTCGGAAGGGGAGATTGCATTAATACGTACCTTGGGGGAGAAACATGGATCTCGGTGAAATGATTATGATCTTGAGTCGATTGGGTCTCAGTTCCGTGGCGGCTTTCCTCGCTATTCTCCTCTGGTCCAATACCCGGGACGCCGCGTGGATGTTTATTGTAATTGGTACGGTCCTTCGTTTCGGCGAGGTCATGTATGGGACCCTGGAGCTTTTCGGTATTCTCTCCGGCGAGCCGCTCCTTATTGCCGGTATACCAGTTCTGAGGATTCTCTTCGTTAATCTTCCCTATATTGCTTTTATTATTGCCTTTACTATTATGCTTTTTCGGCTTCGGCTGCGATTTTCGGCATATGAGAAAGAAAAACCAAAAACTGAAAAGAAGCAAAAACGTATAAAGGAGAATAAAAAGGAGAAAAAGGCGAAGAAAGAGAAAGAGAAGAAAGAAGAAGCGAAAACAGGAGAAGAACAAGAGGAAGATAACGCAGCAGGAGAAAGGGAGGCAGAGCAGGCGGAGAGGCCTGCAGCGCAGGGACCTAAAGCTCAGCAGCCTCCAACGGAAGTTCCGATAGCAGAGGAGCCTGCTCCACCTGAAGAAGGGGGTGGCTCCTCTGAGGTGGAAGAAGCAGAAGCAGAAGAGGTGGAAGAACTGGAAGATGCGGAGGAAATTGAAGAGCTGGAAGCGGGAGAAGGGCCCGGGGATGGCGAAGAAGTCGAGGCCGCCGAAGACATGGAGGAGACAGAAGCAGCAGATGTGGAGGAAATCGAGGAGGTAGGGGAAATAGAGGAAGTAGAGGAAGCCGATGAGGATAAGCCTGGCGAGAAAGAGTAAAGGGAGTTTTAGGCGTGCCCTTGTAACATCCTCCCATTTATCGGTAGGATACACCTCATTATAATACTGTCAAATGGTAACTTTTGTAAAAAAGAGCACCCCAAAAAGAGCACTGGAACATGGAAGAAGAAAAAAAGACAACCAAAGACTTTATACGCGCTATCATTGACGAGGACAACAGAACAGGCAAACACGGCGGAAGGGTAGTGACCCGGTTCCCCCCGGAACCGAACGGCTATCTTCATATCGGACATGCTAAGTCGATCTGTCTCAATTTCGGGATCGCTCTCGATTACGGGGGACCCTGTCATCTTCGATTCGACGACACCAACCCCCTAAAAGAGGACGAGGAGTACACCAATTCCATACAGAAGGATATTAAATGGCTCGGTTTTGACTGGGGGGAACATCTCTATTTCGCGTCGGATTATTTTGAAAAGCTCTACGAATATGCTGTTAGACTCATAGAAAAGGGAAAAGCCTACGTGGACCATCTTAGTCCCGAAGAAATTCGGGAGTACCGGGGAACTCTGACCGAAGCGGGAAAGGAAAGCCCCTATAGAGACCGGAGTGTGGAAGAAAATCTGGAATTCTTTCGGAAAATGCGGGCAGGAGATTTCGAAGAGGGGGAATGCGTTCTTAGAGCAAAGATAGACATGGCTTCGCCAAACCTCAATATGCGGGACCCCACCATTTACCGAATTAGAAAGACCGTTCACCACCGAACCGGCGGCGAATGGTGCATCTACCCTATGTACGATTTTGCCCATTCCCTCTCCGATGCCATAGAGGGAATAACCCACTCCATCTGTACCCTGGAGTTCGAGGCCCATCGCCCCCTCTACGATTGGTTTGTAAAGGAATGTGAGTCGCCCTACGCTCCGCAGCAGATAGAATTTGCCAGACTCAACCTGAATTACACCGTTATGAGCAAGCGGAAACTGTTAATACTGGTAAAGGAAGGTCATGTATCCGGATGGGACGACCCGCGAATGCCTACCATCTCCGGGTTCCGCAGACGGGGGTACACGCCGGAAGCAATACGGGAATTCTGCGACCGCATTGGTGTGGCCAAATCCGAAAGCATGGTGGATAGTGCACTCTTGGAACACTGCCTTCGAGAGGACCTCAATAAGCGGGCCCCCAGAGTAATGGCGGTCTTGCGGCCTCTCAAGGTGATTATCGATAACTACCCCGAGGGAAAGGTGGAATATGTGGAAGGGGAGAACAATCCCGAAGATCCCTCCATGGGGAGCCGGAGAATTCCTTTTACCAGGGAGCTCTACATAGAAGAGGAAGATTTCATGGAGGACCCGCCGAAGAAATTCTTTCGTCTTGCTCCGGGCAGGGAAATTAGACTGAAACACGCCTACTACATCACCTGTGTAAATGTGGTGAAGGACGAAAACACCGGAAAGGTCATTAGGCTTCATTGCACCTACGATCCCGAGACCAGGGGCGGCTGGTCCGAGGATGGAAGAAAGGTGAAGGGGACTTCTCACTGGGTTTCGGCGGAGCACGCCATACCCGCGGAGGTAAGACTCTACGATCATCTTTTTTCCAAAGAGGACCTCTCTGATCTGGAAGAGGGGAAAGAGTTTACCGATTACATCAATCCTGGATCGCTAACCGTTTTAGAGGACTGCCTGGCTGAGGAGAGTTTGGCCGGAGCAAAGCCCGGGGAGGTCTATCAGTTTCTCAGGACCGGTTATTTCTATGTAGACCCGGATTCAGAAAAGCTCGGGAAAAAGGTGTTTAACCGTTCCGTTTCTCTCCGGGATACCTGGGCTAAGATCAAGAAGAAAGGATAGATAGAGGAATGGCCAATTTTAAAATTGACCAATTTTGAAATTGGCTGTATTGTATGGATAATTAAGAACAATATTGAGGCTCTGAAAAAATGTAATTTTGCAAGAGTCTCAATGAGCATTAGTATTTTATATCACCTTCAGGAGGTTTACTGTGGTAGCATTAATAGTTGGAATCGTCTTTATCGTCTTTGCCGTATATTCGGTCCTTCCTATTCCCGGATGGGGTTTGAATTGGTGGGATGAAGTCCTCCTTTTTTTGCAGGGAGGCGTGCCGATTATTGCGGTGTTCATCGGATTGATCGCCGTGTTCATAGGTATAGCCGATATCAAGGACAAAATAGAGGCGAAAAAAGAAGAGGAAGAAGAAGATCTGGATCTTGATGAGGATGAGGAAGAAACCGAAGAGGAAGAGACCTCTAAGGAGGACTGATTTCTCCTCTCTTTTTTCATTATGCCCACATTTAGAATTGCTCTAGTTGACAATAAGCAAAAAATGTGGAATGATACCCCTCCGTTCCTTTGAGGAAGCCTTGTATCACCGGAAGAGGCGGGATCGAAGAGGATAAGAAGAGATAGACAGGAAGAAGAAAGATAGAAAGACAGATAGACAGAAGGGACGGTAGAAAAAGAGGCAGAGTGCAATGAAGACGATATATCTGAAGAAAGAAAATGTAGAGCGAAAGTGGTTTGTCATCAACGCGGAGGACAAAGTCCTGGGAAAAGTGGCGGTAAAGGCTGCCCAGTTGCTTAGAGGAAAGCATAAACCGGAGTTTACCCCAAATATAGAAATGGGAGACTATGTAGTTGTCGTAAACGCGGATAAGGCCGTGTTAACCGGAAGTAAACCCTGGAAGAAGACCTATTATAGGCATTCTGGGTATCCCAGCGGGATACAGGAAGAGACCTATGATAAAATGGTGCAGCGGAAACCCACCTATCCCATGGAAAGGGCCATCCGGCTTATGCTTCCTAAAAACCGGCTGGGGAGGAAGCTCTTTAAGAATGTAAAGGTCTACTCCGGGGACACCCATCCCCACGCGGCGCAGATGCCTGAAATCGTAGAGCTCTAAAAGCTATAGTAGAGGAGATAAAAGAGGAGATAAAAGTGGCAAAGGAAAATTTGACCCACGGAACCGGGCGAAGGAAAACATCGGTTGCCAGGGTCTACCTCAGGACTGGTAATGGTGAGATAACGGTAAACGGAAAACCGGCGGCGGAGTATTTTAAGGATTCCACGCAGATATTCACGGTGCGGCAGCCAATGATCGTTACCGACAATCTGGATAAGTACAACGTCTGCATCAACGTTGTAGGCGGCGGACTTAACGGTCAGGCCAGTGCATGCAGGCACGGATTATCTCGAGCATTGCTCATAGAAGATGAATCAAACAACGCAAGTTTAAAGGCAAACGGTTTTCTTACCCGGGACGCAAGAATGAAAGAACGGAAGAAGTATGGACAGAGAGGCGCCCGAAGAAAATTCCAGTTCTCCAAACGATAATCTCAGCATTACATCTATTAAAGGAGGGACCACCGGCGGAGATGTGAACATCTCCCTTTCCGACGGTTCCTCTTTTTTTATTTCCACCGAATCCGCTCTGGACCTTACCCTCTTCCCGGATAAGGAGCTTTCCTTGGAAGAGGTAGCGACCCTGGAGGACTTAGCCGCGGAGCATGGGGCTAAAAAGAAGGCCCTGGATCTTCTATCCCGAGCCGAGCAGTCCCGGCAGGGTCTTTATCGGAAGCTCTATAAGAAGGGGTTTCCCAAAGATGTCATTGATCGGAGCCTGGACAGTTTTGAGGAAAAAGGCTATTTAAACGATCGGCGGTTTGCCGAGGCTTGGGTACGTTCCCGCCTAAGGAAACATCCCGAGGGCAGCGCCGCATTGATAGCCGGACTGAGGAGGAGAGGGATAGACGGAAAAACAGCTGAAGCGGCAGTGACCTTTCTTGTAACGGAGGAAGGGGAGTGGCAAGCCTTAAAAAATGCGGTAGAAAAACTTACCAGAAGAAGGTCCCTGAACCGGGAGAAACTCACGGCCAGGCTGCTTCGCAGGGGATTTGCCTGGGGGCTCATCAGTCGTTATTTCGGAGAAAGCGATAAGAAAAATTCTCAAAATTCTCAAGATTGGAATTGACATATTAGACTGTTTAGGTTTACTATGGAGTATACAATCCAACAAGTACCGATGGAAAAAATGGTACATCTCGGAATTTGTCGGAAATACAAGAGAGGATGAGGAATGAAAAAAAGAAGTAAAAAAGTACGGATTTTTTCCGCTTTGGAAGTCGCGAACATCTGTGGTGTGGTCAATCAGACTGCAATTAACTGGATTAAAAACGGGTATCTTAAATCTTTTACCACCCCCGGCGGGCAGTACAGGATTTACGCGGAGGACCTCTACGATTTTCTTAACTCTCGAGGAATGAAAGTTCCGGAGGAATTGGAAATCTTAGTCGATGAAACCAAACGTCAGAAGACCATACTCGTAATAAGCGACGATAAAAAACAGAGCAACACGATTAAGTCCGGCCTCGAAAAGGTAAAAGACGGCCTAGTCGTCCAGCAGGCTTTTGATGGATTTGAAGCAGGAAGTATGCTCATGGAACAGAGTCCGGGGATTGTACTCGTGGACCTTGATGCTTCCGGTTTTAATGGAGAGGACATGCTGGGGAATGTAAAGAAAACCCTGGGCAGCGAGAAAACAAAAGTCTTGGGCTTTGGCAGTAATCTGGATGAGAAAAAGGAAAAGGCCGCCCTTCAGAACGGTGCCCAAAAGATCATGGAAAAGCCTTTGGATTATCAGGCTGTCTTCGATCTTTTAAAGGAGTAGTTTACTCCAACGGATTATGATGGATAAAGAAAAAGCCTCGATATTAATAGTAGAAGATGAAGACTCGATTCGTCTTACACTGAGGGATTATTTAAAAAAGAAAGGATACAAGCTCTACGTTGCTTCTGACGGTGTAGGGGCCCTAAAGATCATCCTGGACCATGATATCGACATTATTGTAACCGATTATAGGATGTCCGTTCTGGGGGGTGACTATTGGATCAAGTTTTTGGAACAATTTTGTTCTGACAAGAGGGTCCTCATTACCAGCGGGTTTTTAAAGCCGGAATTCTCCATTCCCTTTCCTGTCATTTACAAGCCTTTCGATTATTCCGAGCTGGAGCAGCGAATCGCGGAAGAGCTTAATAAAGAACCAGGCGCGTAAGAGAAGA
>CAYXSD010000054.1:0-19281 GCA_964466335.1 uncultured Spirochaetales bacterium | reverse complement strand
GTTATTCCCATGAAGTTCTCCCCCATGAAGTTCTAAGTTCAGCCGCTGTCTTCGGGATCCATTTACCCTTTTCCCGCTTCATCCCGTAGACGGTGGTCAATGTTTCTTGCAAACCATGGTGTAGTTTCTCCGCCGTACTTCTTAGATCTTCCGCGGGATTCTCCGAGGTCGGATACTCAGGGTCTTCTATTCCGATGCCGCTTGTCATGAGGCTTTCCAGAAGGAGTTTTGCAGCTAAAAATCGTTTGTACTTGTCTACACCGAAGACAAGGAAATCGTCCAGAATACCCAGGACCTCCCAGGTCACCTGCTCCGCTTGGGAGTACTTTCCCGCGTCCTTGTTCTGATCGCTGATTCGCATGGGAAGCTCTTCAATAATTCTGTCAATATGGGTGGTAAGGTACTTAAGATTGAAGAGTCCCGTAGCACAGTTAAAGAGAATTCCCTTTCCTGAAGATTCCGCTTTAAAGACTTCCTCCTTGGAAATTGCCGGCCCGATATCCGCGCAGTTAAGCCGTCCGTTCTGATCCACCACAAGAATACCCCCCTTCACATCCACCGGCGTTCTGAAGGAGAAATCAAATCCCGCTTGTTTGCCTGAGAGAGCGAGAAGCGCCAATGCCTTTGGGGAAACGGTGTTCCCTAGATTGTCCACGTTTCCAAGATAGACAAACCGCTTTCCTTGACGGTAGAGGTCTAAGTAGATTTCTTTTAGAACGGAGAAATTCTGACCGTGCCCCCCCGGAAGGGGCAGGACTGAATTCTCCTTGCCGTGGGCTCTGGTAAAGATAAACTTTGTTTCCCCTTCATCGCTGTGGGTAAAGGCCGCAATAAGAGGCTGGACCCCCGTTTCGGCCTGGGTAATATCGATCCCTGTCTCCCGCATAAGGGGTTTCAGAAGAGGGCTTTCTCGGTAGGTCCGGTAGGTTTCAGCAATCTGATCGTTGTTATGGACGGAGGTCATTTGAAAGAGAGGATAGACAGGCGCTTTTTTCTTTTCGGTGTGTTGTATTCCGTATTTCTCCTTATACTCTAAGGCCTGGATGAGAAGGCTGCGCATCTTCAGTTCAATAAAACTCGGGCCGGGAGTACCGTCGGGCTGGGTGAAGGCCGGGGTAATACCCTTAGCCTTGCCCTTACTCAGTTCAGTCATGGTATTGAATTCCTCAGAACATATTCGAAAGAGTTCTTCGCTGAAGGACTTGTTTTTTTTACCGTCGATATAACTAGTAGCGGAGCCTCCATTTAATATTCCATAGGAAGTAAGGGGGAAGAGCTGTACCCCAATTTGGCCCAATCCTTGGGAACGGAAGAGGATATCATCGCCTTTTTGCTCCCCATAGGGGACCAAATCGAGCTCCAAACCAAGATCCTGTATATTTTTTTCCGCTTCTTCCCTGTTTATTGACCACTCGATCTCCTCTCTAACATCGATAATACGATCACCGTCGATTTCGGGGATCTTTTCAGCAATAATGGGGGTTACCGAATCGTATTTCCCGCTGTTATAGTTATTGAGTATCTCTTTTGTGAGCTCGATATCGATGTGTTTCTCTTTCATGTCCTTTAACACTGCTTTAGACAGGTGCACTTTTGCTTTCATGGTCCTCTTTCTCTTTTTCTCTTTTTTTTGCCGTGTCTTTATAATTCTTTGATACAGCCACTTTCAAAATTAACCAATTTTGAAAGAGCCTCGATAGTATGACACATTTAGGAGAGGATAGAAAAGGGACCGAGGTCTTTTATTCGAGTGCTTCCAGGCAGTTAAAGCGCTATGCTAAGATGCGCTGCATGGGCAGCACCAAAGAGAGAGGTTTCATATTCGCGGATTATGTATACAGGTATTCCCTTTAGGATCGGTTTCATCCGAGGATTATAATTCTCTTCGAAATACCTCATAAAAGTAGATTCTTCAAGAAAAAAGGCTTCGTTTTTGGATACAATTCCACCGGCAAGGAAGAGTCCCCCATAGGGAAGGAGTATAAGGGAGGCGTTTCCGGCATATTTACCGTACAATTTTACGAAGAACCGCATAACGTTTGCACACCCTTCATGTTCCCGGGCGTACTTTGAGATAAGGGCGGGTTTTTTTTCTCTGGGGACCTCTTGTATTTCCCGGACCCTCCCGTCGTTACAATTGAGCTTGCCCTGTTCGAGAAAAAATTCAAAAATGGAGGCAATCCCGCGTCCGGAAATGCAGGGTTCGCTTCCAGGATGAACACCGAGGAGTTTAGCGTTAAATCTGGCAAATTCCCAGGTTTCCTCATCGAAGGCGGCAAAATCTATATGGCCCCCCTCGCTCTGACCGGCAATGTACTTACCTCTCTCTTCCATGAGAAAACCAAACCCCATCCCGGTCCCGGCGCCGATGACTGCCCGGGTGGCCCGTTGGGGAGTGGGTTGAGAACCGTCGGTGTGTGAAATGGGAGATATTTGTTGGAGGTCTGATATATCCAATAGAGGGAGACTGTAACTTAAAGCGCTGAAATCGTTTATGACCTGAACAGGAAACTGAAAACGGGCAGAGAGATCATTACCATCTACAGTCCAGGAGGCGTTGGTAAGATTACAACGATTATCTTTTACCGGACCGGCAGCACTTAAACAGCAAGCGGACGGAAGAAGACTCGGGTCCTCTTTTTTCACTTCCTCCAGTATGGATGAAAAGGGGAGGGCAAAATCGTCGATTTTCTGGGTGGACCAGCGCTTTTTGTAGAGAATGATGAAGGGGTTTTTTTTCTCTTCGCTTTCCCTTCCATCTCCCGGATTATACTTAAGCAAAGCCAGGGTCGTATTTGTTCCTCCCAGGTCGCCGGCGAGAAGGGTGTAGGGAAAACTATAGTTGTCCTCTCCGGCTGCTATTTTTTCCATTATTTCGACTCCCCTAATTTGTCACATCATTCATTAGAAGGGAACGAAACTCCTCCGGGGAAATAAAGTCTTCCTCCTGCTTCGCTGTAGATCTGCCATTATTGCGCAAAAATGACTGTATTTTTACCGTAATGTCTACATGTGTCCTAAGAAGTGAATGATAATAGAGAATGAAAGAATCCGGGATTACCGAGTATTTCTCAGGTGCTGTTCCTATTTCTTCCAAGAGCTCACAAAACTCCCGTTCCAATTCCAAAAATCCCTCCAGTAAGGAGCGCCTTCCTATTAATACATCTCCATTCATAATCTCGCTAATAGTGTCCTCCAGGGCCAATCCTATGAAATGGATATCATCGGTATTTTTTCTGCTAATTCTCCAGTCCTCTATACCGGTTTTAGCACACTGCCTGACTACTTCCAAGAGAAGGTGAAAGTACTCGTTTTTGGATTGTAATAAGCGGTACGAAATCATGGTTCAATTTTCGGCCCATTTGCTTCTTGACTTTATGATTCCTCTGTGGTAGCTTCCAAGGACAATAATAATTCCCTCTTTATCCGTTTCTGAAAACGGATCGAAGACCACAAGGAGGACACTCGTGAGGACATACGAACTTGTATGTATTTTCCCGGTGAATGAAGAACAGTTCGGCCGGGGTAGAGAATTCATTAAATCTGAGTTCCAGAAGAACAATTCCACTCTCGTCAAAGAAGAAGATATGGGCGACCGGGCCCTGAACTATCCCATTAAAAAGCAGGACCGTGGACATTACTACTTCTTCGAGGTTGAAACTGCCCCGGAGATCATCAACTCTCTTGATAGAACATTCAAACTTAACAATGATGTGTTGAAGTATCTCTTTGTGAAAAAGGAATAATCGGGTAGGACCGGTGTATTCCTGCTTTTTCATATTCTGTCAGTAGATCCTGTAGTTTGCTAGAAATAGGAAAAGGTTACTTAATAGAGGCGCTTCCAACATTTTTTTCAATTTGGCTAAATGAAGAGAGGAGGATGTGAATGAAAGATATAAACCATGTAGTCCTAGTAGGGAGACTCACCCGAGACGCTGAGTTAAAATACACGAACAGCGGCGCCGCCTTGAGTAAATTTAGTCTTGCTGTGAATAGAAGTATCAAAAAAGGGGACCAATGGACAGATGAAGTCAGCTTTTTTGATTGTACCCTATGGGGCAAGCAGGCAGAGGCGGTGAACCAGTACCTTACCAAAGGTAAGCAGGTGGCTATTGACGGCGAGCTTAGGCAGAGCCGCTGGGAACAGGACGGCCAAAACCGCAGCAAGGTGGAAGTAAACGCCAATACTCTTCAACTTCTTGGAGGAGGCGGCTCCCGGGGGGGGCAATCCGGGGGTGGACAGGACAGGGTGCCCGGTCCCTCTGATACTCAGGATTATAACAGTGGCAATGATGCCTTTGACGATGATATACCCTTTTAATCTGATAAGTATTGCTGTATAGAGGCTCTTTAAACATTATCATTTTAGAGCCTCTATATAGAGTATAACATATAGACCCTGGAAATGTAACGAATGATTAACGGAGGAAAATAGATGTCTGACAATACGGGAGCACCAAACAGAAGCAGCCAGAATAGGGGAGATTACCGGGACAGAGGTTCCCAATACAGAGGCGGGGACAATCGCCGGGGCGACTCGAGAGATGACGGAGATGGACGGTCCAATTTTCGAAGGGGAAAGACCTTTTTTCGAAAAAAGGTATGCCGGTTTTGCACTCAAAATTTGGTTGCGGATTATAAGAACCCCGATTCTTTGAGAAGATTTGTAACAGAGCGGGGGAAGATCCTTCCCCGAAGGATAACCGGCACCTGCGCAAAACACCAGCGAGTGCTTTCTGTTCAGATAAAGCGGGCCCGGGCCCTGGCGCTTCTGCCCTATGTGAGGCAGTAAAAGACCACCACGTAAGCAAAGGGTTAAACGGTCCTATAGGTGAGATTAGCATTGTGAATACGAGGAATTACTGGATACAGACCATTGGGTTCGCCCTTGCCTCTCTGGCCCTCTATCAGACGGGGTTTCTTTTTTTTCTTTTCCTTGTGCCCATGCAGTTACTCTACGAGAAACACGGGTTTCAATCTTTTATTATCGGGGCCATACTGGTCCTGATTGCAATTGGGGTAATAGGACTCTTAAGGACAAGGCCGCTGACTGGACAGCAGGAGATTAGACGGTTCCTTTTGACTTTGGAGTTTGCCTTCCCTATTTTCTTCTTTCTTGGTTTGAGTGTCATAAACTGGGAGTGGAAAAAACCGGTGAGGGGGCTCTACCGTTTACTTGCGGCAGCTGTGGTATGCGGCGCAGTGAGCGTCCCTTTCTTTCTGATTCTCTCGGGAAATGAAACGGTGAGGGAGTTCGGGAAAACACAGTTTTCTCTCATTGCCGAGATGATGCGGAATGCTGTTATGCAGCAAGGGACAGAGGCGGAAGTACTCATTAATACGGAGACCCTG
Organism: uncultured Spirochaetales bacterium; assembly: GCA_964466335.1. Lineage (GTDB taxonomy): Bacteria > Spirochaetota > Spirochaetia > SPDA01 > CAYXSD01 > CAYXSD01. The sequence goes on along the minus strand of CAYXSD010000054.1, from coordinate 13,929 downwards.
GTCACGACGATTATGGAAAGTCTTCTTAGAAACTATCTCTTTATCACCTTTATGATCATTGCCTTGAATTGGCACCTGGGAAGGATTCTATCGTCCCGCTATATTCGGCGTTCTTCTACCGCCTCAGGGAGCAGTTCCACCGGTGAAGGCAGCGTTGGCACGGAAGGTGGTGCAGCGGAAGCGGAAAGAGCAGAATATCCGTTTGGCCGGGAACCGCTTACCACAAAAAAGGTCCTTCTCAGGTTTTCCGTTCCGGACATTATGGTCTGGGCCCTGCTCATATCGTGGGCGGGAATACTTCTGGATAGTCTGGTGGACCTTAAATTCTTCGGGTATTTGGTATGGAATGCCGGTCTCATAATGATGTTCATCTATGGACTGCAGGGGATTGGTATTATTCGTTACCTATTTCAAAAGTACAATACCCCGGGGGGAATACGGATACTCTTCGGAGTGGTCTTTATAATCCTCCTGTTTTGGCCTGGGCTGAATTTGATCGTTATGATCGGTGTGCCGGCCCTGGGAGTGTCTGAAATTTGGATAAAATATCGAAAAAAAGGGAAAACAAGTAAGGAGAACAGTTCATGAAACTAATCTTAAATCAGGATGTACAGAACTTAGGTGAAGAGGGAGATATATGCGATGTAGCCGATGGGTATGGGAGGAACTATCTCATTCCTAAAAAGATCGCCGTTCCCTATACTAAGGAAAATATTGCCTTCTTCGATCATCGTCGAGACGCGATAGAGAAGAGAAAAGAAGACAAACGAAAAGAGGCCCTAGGATTAAAGGAACGTCTTGAGTCGGAAGAACTTGAGATTGCCCGCCCTGCCGGCGAAAGCGGGAAACTCTTCGGTTCCGTTAATAACGCCACTGTGGCTGAAGAATTGGAGAAACGGGGAATACCTGTTGAGAAAAAACGCATCGACATTCCTGAAAACACCATAAAGGCCGTGGGAGATTATAAGATCCGGGTAAAACTCTACGACAAGGAAACAGCGGAGATTAATCTTAAAGTTACTGCCTCGGAAGAGGAAGAAAAATAGAAGATAGAGCATGGTCTCTTCTGAATTAAAAGACAAAGTACCCCCCTTCAACGATGAAGCAGAACGTGCCACCTTAGGTGCGCTTTTTCAGGACAGCGAAGCTATCGGCGATGTCCTCCGCTATTTAAGGGGGGAAGATTTTTACCGAAGCGCCCACGAAAAAATTTTTAAAGCCATTATAAACCTTTTCAACCAGAGCGAAGCTGTTGACCTTATAACCGTTACTGAGGAGCTAAAACGAGAGAGTGCCTTGGAAGCTTGCGGCGGGGCATCGTATCTCTCTGATCTTACATCTGCTGTACCCACTGCGGCCAATGTAGAGTACTATGCAAAGATAGTTCAGGGGTGTTCGATCCGCAGAAACCTCTTAAAGATTGCAAGAGAGATCATTGCCGAAGCCCACGATGATTCTAAGGACAGTAGAATTATTATTGAAGCGGCTGAGAGAAAGATCTTCGAGGTAACGGACAAGCAACAGTCAGAATCCTTTATTAGCGCCAGGGAGATTATTCCGGATACGGTCTCTGCCATTGAAAAGCTCTACCACAAGGACAATCCCTATACCGGTATACCCTCAGGATACGCCGATTTGGATAAATACACCTTCGGGTTTCAGAACTCTGAGTTTATTGTAATCGGCGCAAGACCCTCTGTCGGCAAGACCGCCTTCGCTCTCTCCATGGCCGCCAATATGACGATTCGTAACAAGGTCCCTGTGGGCTTTTTTACACTGGAGATGTCCCGGCTCGCTATTATGCAGCGTCTAGTGGGGAGCGAGGCACGGATTAACTCTGAAAAACTGAGGAGCGGGATGCTTAAACCCTCCGATTTTCACAACCTTACCGAAGCGGCCAGCCTTATCTATGAGGCCCCCCTGTACATACAAGATACCTCGGACATAAGGCTTTTAGACCTGCGGGCCCAGGCGAGAAGGGCAAAAAGCCAGTTTGGGATAGAAATCATTTTTGTCGATTATCTCACCTTGGTCCGTCCGGAAAACAGTGAAATTCCCAGGCATGAGCAGATTGCCGAGATTTCCCGTTCCCTCAAGTCTCTGGCTCGAGAGTTGGAAATCCCTGTTGTCGCCCTATCTCAGGTGCGGCGGGAGACAGAGGGGAAGCATCCCACGCTGGCGGACCTTCGGGAATCGGGTTCCATAGAACAGGACGCGGATGTGGTTATCTTCCTGCATCGGGAGCGGATAGACCAGTCCGGAGAAGGGGGGAAGGCAGCGCCGGCAGTTATGCGAACAGAGGTAATTGTAGCTAAGCAGCGTAATGGCCCCATTGGCACCGTGGAATTGGCATTCATTCCCCAATACACAAGATTCGAAGAACTTACCCGCGAAACCCCCTAAAAAGATTCACGTTTAAGCGTGGTCCGTTTAATGCAATTACAGAAAATCGAAAGCGACTGACTTGAAAAAACTAGAAAAAGGACGCATTATTTAGGGAGACCCTAAAAATGGCCGGCAAAGGAAAAGATATGAATTTTAAAGACCGTTACGATTTTGAATTTCTCGTAAATGAAGCAGAACGACTGGTGGTTGAAGAGTTGGAACGACAGCTATCATTACCGGTAAACAGGGATCTGTGCGTCTGCGAAGACTGCGTTCTGGATATGGCTGCCTACGCATTGAACAACATTAGGCCGGTCTATCGGGCCTCTCTTTTAGGGAGACTCTACGCCGAGGCCTTAGATGAAACGGACTACAGAAAAGAGGTGGAAGAGGCGGTAACTAAGTCTGTAGAAAAGATTTCCCAAAATCCTTCCCATGAGAATAAAGAAGAGGAAGAGGAACCAATCGAATAAGGGACCTGTTAAGGCCTGTATTCGACTCAGCTCCCCTTTTTACCGTTTAAAGTTTCTAGAGCCGCGGTAGGGTCTGGAGCCAACGTACACGGAGATATACTCATCCGCCCCTGAGGAGCTGTAATACTCTCCGCCGGCCAGTAAAGCCACCCAATTCTTGTCCCGGAAGATAAAGAAATCCATTAATTTCTTTCCTGTATTTTTGTCCCAGACAGTAATAGAGTTGTCTTTGTTGAGGGAAAAGAGATGTGTATTATGAAGGAAGAGCTCCCTGGGAATTCGTTCCTTCTGTTCGAATGAATAGAATCCCTCAAGATGAGCAATCTTTGTAACCGAAAATCCAAGGGAAGTGTACACTTCTCCCGTTTCCGGTTCAACTACCACGGAAGCGTTAAGGTCTTCCCCCGGATAGGTGTAAAGGGTTCTCTTGAACTGATAGGTTGCGCCGGTGAGCTCTTGTAAAGCGGTCGTATTTGTCCCCGGCCCGCTGTCCTCCAGTCCCAGGGTCAAAAGAGAAGCATCCTTTGCATTGTAGGCTAGTTTGTAAATGACCATAGCATCATTTTTAAGAGGAAGGGTCTCTCCGGTCCTAGGATTAATTCTTACTAACGAACTGGGAAATCCGGAATCTCTGTTTTTTCCTGCCATAATATAGTTGCCGGTAAGTATAACATCCTGTGAACCGAATAGGTTGTATTCAAAGGTATCTGTTAGGGTGGTTGGATTTATCAGTTTTATAATACCGTTTCGTTGCAGGGTGAGCATGCCCTGAGCTGAGTAGTCCAATGATACAAGGGCGTTATTGTACTCCTCATAGAGACCTTGATACTCCCCTGTTTCGGGATGGATAAATATAGATTTTGCTCTTTCATCCTTGGTTTTCTTCCATAGGATAAAACGTTCTTTCTCCCAAGCAGTAATACCTGAGGCAGCCTTAAGAGGGTTTTCAAGAAAAGCAGCTTCAAGATATCTTGGGAAGGAGGAAGGATTCAAGGATGTGAAAAAGTCAGACTCAACGGTGATTACTTCTTCCATAGAGGCAAGGACCATGAGTTCCTCCATAAAAGCTATTCCTGTAATGGGGAGGAGGGTGTTCCGGGAGAAGGGGGAAAGTCGGATACCGTCCTGGGTGAAGGTGTAGATAGCTCCGTCCCTTCCGGCCGCAAAGAGGACATCCTTAGTGAAAAGAAGATCTTCGTAGGATTCACCCCGAGGTTTGTGGACCTCCTGTCGAAGAAGGTTTCCTCCGGTAAAGGTAAAGATGTAGAGAGAACCGCGTAAGCCGCCGGTATAACAGGCAATTTTATTGTCAGCGCTGTTTATTGATATGCTTTCGATATTTCCCAGAGGATACTTGGCTACAGTTTTCCCGGATACAAGGTCTATAAGGAGAAGCTGGTCCTCTCCGGCGGCGGCCATGTAACGAAGCCCTTCGGAGAATTCAATGTTTCTCAGGTTAGAAACCGTATCCAGCTTGGTTTTCAGTGTACCCGTCCGTACTTCCCGGTATTGTATGTTTCCCGAGGGACTATAGGTCATGAGTGTTTTTTCACTGGGGGAAACAGCGAACCCGGATACAATGCCAAACCCTCGGTCCATATAGTAGAGCTTCCGTCCCGTGTTTGCGTTTATAAAGGTCATGCTATCCCAGCTGGTTTTACTGTAGGCAAGGAAGGTCCCTTTGGGAGAGAAGGCCATATCCAGGGGAAATCCCTCCAGATCTCTGCTAAAGAGGAGAGACCGTTTTTCCCAGTCCCAGACTGTGAGCCGGTAGGAGTTGAGCCGCCCTTTCTCTACCACTGCAATATGGGGTTTCTGAGGATTAAGCTCTATGGCTTGAATGGGAAGATGGGAAACTTGCAGTTGGTACACTAAATCGCGGTTATCCGGGTTCCAGGCGCGGATCGTTCCGTCCTCCCCCCCGGAGAAAAGCAAATCGTACCGAGTACTGAATTTCAGGGTCCTAATTCCGCCGGTGTGGCCGGTATTAACGATTACTCGGGGTTCCTCTGCCCGCACAAAAGCGGTCGAGGGGAAAGCCATAAGGAGAGGAATAAGAAAGAGGAGGAAAAGCAGGGTCTTATAGAAGGGTCCGCATTGCCGTTTCATTGCTCTGCCTCCTCCGGGGAGAGGAGGCTTACCGAAACGTAGGGCGGGGTAAGCATTTCCTTGATCTCCTTTTCCAGGTTTCCCGATAGAATAGTGTTTTTCGCTTTTTCGTATACCGAGAGGGGCACCTTAGACACGCCGATTTCATTGGGCCTGAGTCCATGTACATGGACAACGAGGTAATCATCTTCTTTTTTATGAAAGAAGAGTTTCACATTTTCCTTTCCCGCCTTTTGAAGGAGATACAGCTTAATTAGTTCCACCGGACGGTCTTCGAGGTTGTTTAGGAAAATTTCCAGCTTATCCAGCAGCTCCGGAAAGCCGATGGCTATCCGCTCAGCCTTGGGGACGCTGGTGCTGCCACTAAGAAAGTTATTTCGCTCTCTTTCCGGTAAAAGATAGATGTCGATTCCTCTAGATGGATGGATTACGCGAAAGGGGAATTCCGGCTTTAGGGTTTTTCCGCAGCTCTCGCACACGACAGAGAGAAAATTACCTTTTCTAAGGTCCTCTAAGACCTTAGGCTCCTCCTCTATATCCACAACTTCGGGCACTTCTATTTCCATAAGATGTTCACAGATACACGGAAATGTGTGGACAGTAGTATTACTCATAAAAAACTCCTCACGTCCCCTTGCTGTACATAGAACATTACTGATTGAATAGGAACAGAACATCGTTGAAGAGGGCAAATACTATAATTCCAAACACGAGCATCATTCCAATGGTCTGATATCGGTAAATCACCACCGGCTTAAGGGGTTTCTGTATAATCCCCTCCACCGCATAGAGAAGGACCAGTCCGCCGTCGAGAAGCGGAATGGGCAGTAAGTTCATAATAAATACCGCTACGCTAATAAAACTCAAGAATTGGAGGAGGCTGGTAATACCGGTACCAACACCCACCTTGAAACCGGCGGTGGTAATTTCTCCCATGTAGTAGGATATCTTTATGGGACCGGATACGGCCTCCGTTACATTAATTCCGCTGAAGAGAAGTCCTATGCCCCGAAGGGTAAGACCAAGGGTGTTTACCGTTTCCCTTACTCCCTGTCCTAAGGCCTGAAAGATGTTGTAATCCGGAGTATTCACAGTGATGTTTTCGAAAGAAAATCCTAGTTCTACGGTCCCTTCCTCTGTGTAATGGGGAACAAGGGTCGTGGATTGTTCAGTCCCGCTCCGAAGGAACCGTATGTCTATCTTTTCCGGGTCGCCTGCAAGGACTTCGGAAAAATCTATGCTGTGAGATACCTTTTCTCCTTCAACCCGGAGGACCCTGTCTCCCTTTTGGAGTCCTGCCCTGGCGGCGGGAGAGTTTTCCTTAACTTCCCCAATTATTGGATCAATCCACGCATAGACACCGATTTTCCCGACCCCGGATTGTTTATCCAAAAGGGGGGTAATGGTAGTTTGGATTTTTTGGTTCTCCCGCTTCAGCACAAATTCTAACGTCTTTCCTCCGGCAGGTGCCACCGCCTCCTGAATGTCGCGGTAATGGTTAACTTCCTTTCCTTCGATGGAAATGATCCTGTCGCCGGTCTGTATTCCAGCCTTATCTGCAGGATAGGCAGCTTTTGTTCCGGGGAGCTGGTAGTCGGATACATTCACCACGCGATTTTCGTAGGTTTGGTAGGTAAAGCCTACCCCCCAGAGTATAGAGAGTACTATCACGGCAAAGAGAAGGTTTGCCAAAGGTCCGGAGAGGGCAACGAAGATGCGCTTTAAAGGAGAGGCAGCGAAAAAATCCCCCTTCTCCTTCGGGAGGGTATCCATTTTCTCCTCCCAAGCAACTTTTAGGGCGTTTTCTCCCTTCATTTTACAGTATCCGCCCATGGGAATCATGGAGATCCGGTACTCCGTCTCCCCTATCTTCTTTCTTAAGAGAGGTTTTCCCCAGCCGATGGAAAAGGCATCCACCTGGATTCCTGCTCTCTTTGCAGCAATAAAATGGCCCGCTTCATGGGCCATTATTACGATCCCCAGTCCTATCAATCCTATTACAATATTAACAATCATCGTCATTATTTCTAATATACAACCTTTTTCGCAATTTCCCGAACTTTTTTATCGGTTTCGTATACCTGTTCGAAAGAGGCTAACAGGTTTTTCCAATTTCTATCAAGGGTTTTATTCACAACACCGGATATATCGATGAAGGAGAGATTACCTTCGAGAAAAGCCCCAACAGCTACTTCATTAGCGGCGTTGAAGACGATCTGATATTCTCCTCCCTGCCGGGCAGCCTCCAGGGCAAGCCGCAGGAGAGGGTAGCGTTCTTCTGAGGGGGTATGGAACTCCAGAGCTACCCCGGAAAGATCTAAAGACGCAAAATCAGCGGTCCAGAGTTCGGGGAAGGTAAGGGCGTTCTGGATGGGGAGGCGCATGTCCGGTTTGCTTATTTGTGCATAGAGGGACCCGTCCCGGGTACGGACCATGGAGTGGACCATGCTCTGAGGATGTATAAGAACAGAAATTGCCGAGAGAGGAACGTGGAAAAGCTCTTTTGCTTCAATTACCTCCAGGCCCTTGTTGGCCATGGTCGCCGAATCGATGGTGATCTTTTTACCCATGTTCCAGTTAGGATGACGGAGGGCTTCTTCCGGGGTCACTTTGTATAATTGGCTAAGGGGAAGGTCCCGCAAGGCGCCGCCGGAAGCGGTAAGGATAATCTCCGTTACCTCCGCCTGCTTTTCTTCCTCCCCTCTTCCGCTTCTCCTGTTAAGAAGGTGAAAAACAGCCGAGTGTTCAGAGTCTACAGGTAAAATAGTGCTGCCCTTTTCCGCCGCCAGGGCCGTCACCAGGGGACCTGCCATAACCATCGTCTCCTTGTTGGCCAGGGCCAGGTCTTTTCCGGCGGTAAGAGCAGCAACGGATGGGCCGAGCCCCTCGGCGCCGGCAATTCCATTCACCACCAGGTCAGCTTCCGTATCTTCGATAAGCCTTATAAGGCCCTCCCTCCCGGGGTAGGGCGAAGGATTGGTATTCGCCGCGGCCCCGGAGAGACACCATCGATGTACGGAAAATTCCTCTACCTGTTGCCGTATACCCTTTTCATCGGTGTGTGCCGACAGCCCGGCCACCTGAAAAGAGTCTCTCCACTCTCTAATAATCTTTAACGTATTAATTCCGATGGACCCGGTGGATCCAAGGACAATAATCTTTTTCATGATAGAATCCGTCCTTCTGTGCTGCCTATGTCGCGGCTACGAGGATAAAGTAGAAAGCCGGAGCGGTAAAGAGGACACTGTCTATGGAATCCAAAATTCCCCCCCTCCCGGGGATCAGAAAGCCCGAGTCCTTTGTTGAAGCAGACCGTTTCATTGCGGATTCGACAAGGTCTCCGGCAATGGTCGAAAGGCCGGTGACAACCCCAAGAATGAGACAGTAGAGAAGACTCTCTCCGAAAAGTTCGGGCATTGCAAACCACCAGGCAAGACCGATTCCTATAGAGGTAATAAAGCCGGCAAAGAATCCTGTTATGGACTTATTAGGGCTTACCAGAACAACATTCCTGGAGGTCTTTCCGAAAAGCATGCCGAAGATATAGGCGGCAGTGTCATTTCCGAAGGTCATGGTTAAAAACATGAGTATGACAAAGGAAGGATGGGGCAGAGAGGTAATCTTTACCAGATAGCTCATGAAGAGTCCCGGATAGAGGAGAACAGTAATATAGGCGGTAATTCCCGGGAGAATATCGGTAAATTCCTCCTTGCCCTGGACGAAGATTCGGCTTCCGAAAATAACCATGGCCAGAACAATAAGAACGATTTCCAGACTTCCTTGTGAAAAGAATTGAATATTTTCCAGAAAGGCCACTGTAGGGAGGATACCGCCAATAAGGGGAGGAAAAAACTTCTTTACCGGATTCCCCTTCTTTTCCAGAAGGTCGCCCATTTCGGAAGAGGCAAGAATGGAAACGATAACTACAATAATGTTCAGTATAAGATGATGAAAATAATCCAGGACGAGTATGAGCACCACCAAGAGAGGAACGGCCACAACAAAGAGAAGGATCCTTTTTACGATCTTCTTTTTCATTTCCCTATTTTTTCACTCCACCGAAACGACGATCTCTTTTTTGATATGTACATACCGCTTTTTTAAGATCTTCGCAACCCCATTCCGGCCAGAGGGTATCATCGAAGTAGAGTTCAGCATAGGCGGACTGCCATATGAAAAAGTTGCTTATTCGCATCTCGCCGCCGGTGCGGATTAACAGGTCCATGTCCGGGAAATGCGGTTGATCTAAAAAGGCGCGAAACTCATCCTCTTCGGCTCTACTTCGCTCACGTGGGTCCATTTTTGCTTCTTTTTTTATACTCCTTTCTTTTCCATATTGTTGCCGGCGTTCAAAGGCCCTGAGAATTTCATTTCGGCCTCCGTAGTTAATGGCCAGGTTTACCCTAAGACCCTCGTACTCAGCTGTGTCCCTGGCAGCGTTCTGGATCTCCTGTTGGACATCTGAAGGAAGGGCCTTAATGTCCCCGCTGTGGACGACCCGTATTCTGTTTTCTCGGTAAAAGTCATACTCCTTTTTCAAATGTTGTTTTATCAACATCATAAGAAAGCTTACCTCTTCCTCCGCCCTTCTCCAATTTTCTGTGGAAAAGGTATAGAGGGAGAGGTGTTTGATACCAATATCAGAGGCGCAGCGGACAATTTCCTTGGCCGTGGTAAGTCCCTCTTTATGTCCCGCCGTGCGGGGAAGACCCTGTTTTGTTGCCCATCTGCCGTTGCCGTCCATAATAATTCCTATGTGGAGAGGCAGGCGGGTAGGGTCGAGGGAATAGACCTCAGCCATTATACTTCCATAATTTCCTTTTCTTTTGCTTCGAGCATTTCGTTTATGCTTTCAATGTGCTTGTCCGTCATTTCTTGGATATCGTCCATTCCCTTCTTTACCACGTCCTCGCTTAGGTCGCCGCTCTTTTCTTTTTTCTTTAATTCGTCGTTAGCATCCCTGCGGATGTTTCTTATTGCGACTCTACTCTGCTCGGCTGTGTTTTTGGCCACTTTGACAAGTTCTTTCCTCCGTTCCTCAGTTAGAGGAGGTATATTGATCCGTATTACCTTGCCGTCGTTGTTGGGATTTACCGAGAGCTCCGACTTTTGGATCGCCTTTTCGATTTCTCCCAGAAGCGATTTGTCCCAGGGTTGAATAACAACCAGCCGGGCCTCGGGGGTCGAAATGGTGGATGTTTGATTGAGAGGGGTGGGTTGGCCGTAGTAGTCCACTGTTATCTTTTCAAACAAGGCGGCAGAGGCCCTCCCTGTGCGTAGAGTGTTGAATTCGTCCTTCAACGCGGCGATACTCTTGTCCATTCGATCCGCGGCGTCTTTTTTTATTTCTTCCATAAACCACCTCCTCTATTGGTTACTCTATTTCTTCTCCAACGCTAAAATAAGCATAATCCGTAATTGTTACTACTCCACCGATGGAGTCCCCCACAGCCTTCATGACCTTTTCCACCGGCTGTTTATCGTCCTTCACAAAACCCTGGTTAAGAAGACATATCTCCGCGAGGTGCTTATTTAGTTTTCCCTTTACTATCCCCTCTATTACCTTTTCCGGTTTCCCCAGGTTTTCTGCCTGTTTAAGGAAAATTGCCTTCTGGTCCTCCATATAGGCGCCGTCAACGCTGTTCCGGTCGAGGAAGCGGGGGTTGTACGCGGCAATGTGAAGGGCAATATCGAAGGCGAACTGTTGTAGTTCTTCCTTGTTCACATGTTTCGCGTCGTCCGCTTTGATTTTTACAAGGACCCCAATTCGGCCCTCTCCGTGGATATAATCTTGAACGATTTCATTATCTTCTTTCTCCATCACCCTGAATCGACGAAGAGAAATGTTTTCCTTTATCTTGCTGACCGCGTCCTGGACCTTTTCCTTAAGTTCCGGGGCGTCGTCCTTAAGGTCTTTTTCCAATATCTCTTTTAAGATAGTATCTCCGTAGTTGATAAAGTCGGTATTTCTAGCGACAAAATCGGTTTCACAGGAAAGTTCCAGCAGTCCGGCTTTCTTCTCCTGAACCGCGGAGAATATCCTCCCCTCGTTTGTGGCACGCCCGCTGCGCTTTGCCGCTGCTGCCAATCCGAGTTCCTTAAGAATTTTCTCAGCTTTTGCCGGATCTCCCTCCGCCTTCACCAAAGCGTTCTTACAATCCAGCATACCCGCTCCGGTTTTCTCTCGGAGCGCTTTAACATCCGTAGCTTTTATGTCCATATTATTACTCCTCGTACAATTTTTCTTCGTCTACGATGGGCTCTTCTTTAGGGGCGGATTCCACTACTGGTTCTTCGGGTTTTTTCTTTTCCTCCGCTGGATTGTAATCTGAATAATCCTCATCGGTAAACTGATTAGAGGCGGAGTCTTCTTGTTCCTCCTCTTCCTTCTTTTCCTCTTCCTTTTCTTCTTCCTTCTTTTCTTCTTCCTCAACCTCTTCGGTTATTTCTTTGGTTACCGTATCACCCAAGGTTTCTCCTACGGAGACACGTTCGAAATCCTCCAGTTGGGAAGCGGCCGCTCCTTTCTCGGGAGCTTCTTCAGGTTCTTTCGTTCCTTCCGGGGCTTCCTCCGCAGTGGTTACCACGTTTTCACCACCGGTCTCGTCTTCATCTTGCAGTGTCTCGATGACTTCCAGTCCGATTTCGTTATCCGCCTCTATAACGGCATTTGCAATTATCTGTGTGAAAAGGGTAATGGCCCGAATGGCATCATCGTTTCCCGGGACAGGATAATCGATCCCTTCGGGATTACAGTTGGTATCTACGATTGCGATAATAGGGATATTCATCCGTTTAGCTTCAGCTACGGCAATGGCTTCCTTCCTGGTATCGATAATGAAAATCGCTCCGGGAAGTTCTTTCATGTCCTTGATCCCGCCCAAGTTTTTCTCTAGCCGGCCCCGTTCTTTGTTGAGTATGGATACCTCTTTTTTTGTTAAGCTTTCAAAGGTACCGTCCACTTCCATCTTATCGATTTTTTTCAGTCGAAGGATAGATTTCTTAATAGTGGAAAAGTTGGTGAGCATTCCCCCTAACCAGCGGTTGTTGACATAGAACATTCCGCAGCGGCTGGCTTCCCGCTCAATTGCCTGTTGGGCTTGTTTCTTTGTGCCCACGAAGAGAATTGATTTCCCGTCATGAACAAGTTTTCTGACAACCTCGTAGGCCTCTTTAATGGCCGCGATTGTCTTTTGTAGATCGATGATGTGGATCCCGTTCCGTTCGGCAAAGATAAATTTCTTCATCCTCGGGTCCCATCGTTTCGTCTGATGTCCGAAGTGGACACCCGACTCCAGTAGATTCTTCATTGTTACTACTGCCACGTTATTCCTCCTGCTTCTTCTGTCACATCCGGGGAATATCAGAGCTTATTCCCTTTCTCGGGCATGATCTGATTTCTCTGCCCGGATTGTAACGAGCCTTCTCTTTTTCTCGTACAGCGAAAGGGTTAGGTTTTTCCGCTGCCGGAAGATTTTCGGTAAAAGTACCGATTGGCCCTTACTATGCCATATAACTCCTGTAATGGCAAGCCTACCACATTACTGTAGGATCCAATGATCTTGCTTACCAGAAAAGCGCCTCTCCCCTGAATTTTATATCCCCCTGCGGCGCCCTTCCACTCTCCCGTGGAGAGGTACCAGTCTATTTCTTCCTCTTCTAAATGCGAGAATTCCACCTCCGTAACTGCCGAAACCGTATCGACGGCTTCTCCTTCTTGGGCCGCGTTTCCAAAGGAGCCGGCTCTGGATAAGGATGGGACGTAAAGGGCAATACCGGTAATAACGCGGTGGATTTTTCCCGCTAAGGAGCAGAGGAGTTCTCTCGCTGCCTCCTCATTCTGAGGTTTCCCAATATCCTTCCCTTCAAATCGCAGAAAGGTGTCCGCCCCAAGGACCCAGGAGTTCCTGTGTTCCGGTGCCTCTTTAATGAGGGCCTCCACCTTTTTCCAAGCGATGCGGCAGGCCCGCTCTTCCGGCAATATGCTCCCCGGCGCGTTTTCCTCCACAGATACGGAGTGCACCGAAAAGGGAAGTCCAGTCTGTTCCATAAGGACCTTTCGCTGAGGTGAAGCGGAGGCGAGAATGATGTGAGGAAAGTTCTGTTCCTCTTCTTGATTCACCGGTTCCATAAGAAATGAATAGTAACTTGACAGGAAGGATTCTTCAAGATAGTCTCAACCTACTTGGGTACGTACACAAAAATGTTGGACACGTAGCTCAGCTGGATAGAGCGCTGCCCTCCGGAGGCAGAGGTCGTGGGTTCGAATCCCGCCGTGTTCAGTTACCCTTTCAGCTTCCCCTTCTTTAAAAACAACACCTCAGACCTTCCGTACTCCCTATGATCCACTATGGTAAGAGTGGGGGGGGCATCAAGCAGATTGTTCGCTTTCAGCTTGTCCTCCCCTGGGTAGTGGAGCAGGACGAGCCCGCCCTCGGCAATGAGGTTATGGGTAAGGAGCGCCTGTATGAGTGTTTCTTTCTTCTTGTAGGCGAAGGGCGGATCTAAAAAGACGATATCGTATTGGCTTTTGTGTTTCTTTATAAAGGGTTCCACCGGCATCATATAGAGGGTAATCCTCTCGTCAAGAAAAGAGGTATTTTTTTCTATGCTTGCTCTTTTCTTCTTGTCGGCTTCCACCAAAACGGCATGGGCAGCTCTCCTGGAGAGGGCCTCCAATGCCACCACGCCGCTTCCGGAGAAGAGGTCGAGGAAGCTTAGCCCCTCGAGATCTCCCAGGATTGCAAACACAGACTCCCGCATGCGGTCCATGGCGGGGCGAATTACGCCCCGGGGACATTCCACTCTACGGCCGCTGTAGGCACCGCCGGTGATCCGCATGGTGTTACTCGGTGAACATGGAACCCAGCCTATCCATTTCACCTTGGGCTATGTGCTGGGGATTTCCGGAAAGGATGCCGCTGATATTCCTGAAGGGTTTTCCGATGTGCATTCCTTCACC
>CAYXSD010000053.1:0-19806 GCA_964466335.1 uncultured Spirochaetales bacterium | reverse complement strand
GAGAAAGAAACAAAATTTGACTTCTCCTATAATTCGCCTTATTATTTCCTTACATTTACACGAAATGCGTAAGGGACGGCTGTGCCCTTTTCTGTATATAATCGTCTTTATGGAGTGATCGTGGCATCTAAAGAATTTCCAACCATCCATTTTTATGACCAAGATTTTGTGGATATTTATGACAGAACATGGGCTTGGCTGCAAGATTTTTGGAAACGGGGGACCCAACAGAACGAATTTAAATCCAGATACTTCAACTATCCGGATAATACCTCTATACATCAATTTGAAACCTGTCTCTCCACGTTCTTCTTGGTGTACAGCAATAAAAATTACCCATCCTATACCTTACTGGAAAATTTTTATCAAAACCAGGAAGAAAACGGAGCAATACGAGGAGAGTACTCCGAAGAAGATGGAAAACCGGTTATTACCCAAGACAACCCGGAAGGGGTGCATCCTCCCCTATTTGCCTGGGCGGAGTATAACATTTACCACAAAGTTGGACAGAAAAAGAGGATCCGGGAAATAATGCCCAACCTGGAGAAATACTACGATTGGCTCGAAGCCTCCTTTAAAAAGGAAAACGGTCTGTTCTCCGTCCCCTTCTCTGCCCTTATGATGCCGAATTCTCCAAGGAAAAAGGCGTATTACCCCGTCGATTTTAACGCGCAGATGGCCGCCACCGCCCTCTACATGTCCGCCCTGGGAGACGTCCTTAACGACAAAGAGATAAGCTTTAAATACAAAAGAAAGTATTTTTCAATAAAGACAAGGATCAACTCCTTCATGTGGAGTGATGATGAAGAATTTTACTACGATTTGGACAGAAAAGAACAACAAATTCCCATACAAACAATAGCCTCTTACTGGACCCTTTTAGCGGAAATTCCCAATGAACATAAGGCCAACTGTCTGATCCAGAAATTAAAAGATCCGCAACTCTTTGGGACGGAAAACCCCTTCCCCTCTCTCGCCGTGAACGATCCGAAATTCGATCCTAAGGGAAAGGGGTGCCGCGGTTCCGTGTATCCCGTTTTTACCTTTATGGTTATTAAAGGCCTGGAAAAATACGATCGGTACGATATGGCAAGAGAGTTTGCCATTCGGCATCTTTATTATATGTTAGATGCCCTTCACCCGGAGGGAAAGGAGCAGGGAAATCTTTACGAGGCATATCAGCCCAATGCCGAAGGTCCCGCCAAATGGCCCGGACATGAAGAATTTCCTAAGGAACTCTATATGCCCTACAATGCTCTTGCCACGATTACCTTAATGATAGAGAACGTCATAGGGTTATACATTAGTCTTCCCAGGAAAACTGTGGATTGGATTGTTCCTACTCTGGAAATTATGGGCATTGAGGACCTCTCCTTAAAGCGGAATATGATTACCATCCTGAGCAATAAGAGCGGTCGCGGTTGGGAAATACGTTTGGAATCGGAAAAACTCTACTACTTTACCATTAATTTATTGGGAGAGAAAAAAAAGACCCTGCCTATTCCATCCGGAAAGTGCTCCATGCTCATAGATAAACTGTAACAGAGTAGTACCTTCCATTCCGGACAGTAATTTCTAAGTCTTTATCCCCTTCCGTAGAAAGGCAATAGGAAAACTCGGGGGTTTTTCCGTAAAGCCACGCCCACTCCTGAAAAGCCTTAATTCTCTCGGAAACACCGGGGAGGATACGACAATCTTCCTCATTATAGAAATGCGGGTTTTTCCCCTTCCAGGACCCTATAATAGAGTTGATGAAGTCATCGGTTCGAGGAAACGCCTCTTCGTCTATAAGTCTGCCCACGTTAGATATAACAGAGAAAACCCCTTTGAACCGGCCCTCCTTAAGAGAAGGATTAAGATACTCCTCAATTACTCTTTTCTCTGTTTCAACAAGAAGAGAAAAATGGTGCATGGTCCTGTCCTTGGTATGCCTGTAGGCACTGCCGGAGATTTTTTTTCCGTTTAATAACAGATCATTTCTCTCATTGATCTCTGTTTTTACACCATAGGCCGTAATGTAATCCTGAATCATCTTTAGGTTTTCTTTGGGCTCAAATGCCTGTCGGGACTGAAAAAAAGAAAAATTACAATTCCCTAAGTCGTTATATACCGTCCCTCCCCCGCTTAGTCTTCTGACCAAGAAAATACCTTTTTTCTTTATCTCCTCTAAAGAACACTCTTTCCAGGGGTTCTGACAGCGGCCGATGATAACGGATGGACTGTTTCTGTAGATAAGGAGTACAGGTCCATTCCTCTGAAGGAGAAAATACTCCTCTAAAGCCTGATTATAGTAGGGATTATTGCTGGTTGATATGGCCATTAGTTTAGGATTCATTGACACAATAAGATATCCAAAGTATGCTCGCTATGAACGTTATACATAACATACTTAAATGATGTAAATACTGAATGAATAGTTTTACCCTTTTTTCCATTTCCGCCTTCTTTTCTTTTGGAGGCACCTTAGCATTAATTCCTCTGCTGATTCGGATATCCCACAAGAACAGGTGGTACGACGAAACAGATTCTAGGAAGATCCACTCCGGAAACATTCCCAGGATCGGCGGAATAGGTCTATTTATTGCCGCTATTCTTGGAATTCTTCTCTTTTACATTCTCTTTTCAGCCGGCGATGGACCGCGAACCGTTATTTCGGGGAAAAAACTTCTTCCCCTCATTATTGGAGTGTTCCTTATTATTGTTGCCGGCGTTATAGACGATTTCTCAAACCTTCGCCCTCGATATAAATTACTTACCCAGATACTAGCAGCAGTAGTTGTTGTCATAGGCGGTTTTTCTTTTCACCGTCTGGCAATTCCGGAATTGCAGATAGACCTTGAACTTGGACCATTCGGTCAACTCATTACACTATTTTGGATTGTCGGTATGTGTAATGCCGTAAACCTTATTGACGGTATTGATGGTTTAGCCGGCGGTGTTTCGGCAATAGCAAGTCTCTTTTTCGCTCTAATCGGGTATGCTACTGGAAATATTACGGCCGCGATTATTGGCATATCCCTCTTTGGCAGCATTCTGGGATTTTTGGTGTTTAACTTTCCGCCGGCAAAGATTTTCATGGGCGATACGGGCAGTCAATTTCTCGGTTTCACTATAGCTGTACTACCTCTACTATTGAATTTTTCTGAGCCGGGTCTGCCCTGGCTGTTTGCGGGAATAACCATTACCCTTATTCCCATATTCGATACCCTGGCGGCAATTCTGAGGAGAATCCGGAAAAAAAGACCTATTCATAACCCCGACAGCGATCATATGCACCATAAACTCCTCGCCTTTGGGGTAAAAACAAGAGTCATTCTTTTTTTAAGCTATACCCTTTCTCTTTTCTTCGGTATTTCGGTACTGCTGTGGATATTACCGGACTTTCCCTGGGCTATAGGCATGGTTATAGCCTCTTGGTTGATCTGTACATTCTTCTTTATTGTGCTGGACTATAAAAACAAGAAGAGGACCGGAGAGATTTCTTAGGACCTAGTTTCCAAATCCTCTATATATTACTCTTATCTGCTTGTAAAGCCCGTCTCCCTCACTCTTTGTATCTACATCATCCATTTCATTTAGTGAGGTGTGTACCAATCTTCTCTCGAAGGGATTCATTGGTTCAAGTAATTTTGAACGCTTTGATTTTCTCACCTGTTGAGCGGCTTTTTTTGCCATATGAACGAGAGCTTCCTCTCTTCGCAATCTATACCCTTCAGTATCCAGAATTATTCGCTTTTCACATCCTACTTTTCCGGCGTACACATTTGTGAGAAGTTGAAGAGCATCCAAATTTTTTCCCTTACGTCCAATGAGGATGCCGGAATTGTCGGAGGTTATGTCCAGGATAAGCTTTTGGTTCTTTCGCTTCGATAGAGAGGCCGCACCTCTGTATCCCATTTTCTCAATACAGGTATTCACAAAGACAATAATATCCTTCTCTTCCGCCGTTTCCTCCGCTGTATCCTCTATTTCCTCTTCTTCTTCCTCTTCTCCTTCTTCTTCAGTCACATGGACTCTGATCTTTACGGCCCCTTTTTTAAAAATAAGGCCCTTTTTGGTGGTTTCTACAATTTCAACATCGAATTCTTCTCTATTTAATCCTAATTCGTCTATTGCATGATCAATAGCCTCTTGTTCTGTTTTTCCTTCGAATTCTTTTAACATAGCTATTTATCTCCTTATGCTTCCATGTTGGTCAGGTCGCATTTTTTTCTCTTCTTTTTGTAATGAAATACTGCTGAACAACAGTTAGAAAGTTGGTAGCTGTCCAGTAGAGGAGCAGTCCCGATGGGGCATCGTACAATACAAAGAAGAACACAAGAGGCAACACATAGGTCACCATTTTCATCTGTTTGTTCCCCGAAGAAGCCGGGTTCTGCAGTATTTTGCTGGAAATGAGCTGAGTACCTACAAATAAAATGGGAAGTAAGCGTAGATCACTCCAACCTAATATTGGTAATTGTGTGGGAGCAAAGTTTAAAATAGAGTCAGGAGAGGACAAATCGGTAATCCACGGAACAATAAATTCCGCGCCTCGTAACTCGAAATGATTGTTAAGCAGTCCGTAAAGGGCGATAAACACAGGCATCTGTAGAAGCAGGGGTAAACATCCGCCTAAGGGATTTACTCCCTCCTTTTTGTAAAGGGCGGCCATTTCCTGATTCATCTTCTGTGGATTATCCTTATACTTGTTTCTTACCTCTTGGATCTTTGGGTTAATCTGCTGCATTTTACTGGTAGATTCAAAACTCTTACGGGTAATAGGATAGAGGAGAAGCTTTATAAGGATGGTGAGAAGAATAATTGCTACACCGTAGTTAGGAACAACTTTATAGAAGAGATTTAAGAAAAATTTAAGAATATTTTCTAACCATCCCAACAAAATCCGCCGGTCCATTACTTTGTCCAGATCCAGGCCCTTTATTCCAAAGCCGTTTTTATCCTGGAGATTGTACCTACTCAGTTGCTGGTTTGTCTTAGGACCGGCATAAAAACGAAACGTGTCCGTATTTTTAGAGCTTTTTATGACAGGCCTTGAAAAAAACAGCCTTGATTCTTGAACTATCTCCGGATCGGGCCGAGAGAGAAAAGAAATTTTGTAAAGAGTCGCGTCGGGAACGCCTATTAACGCAAAGTACTTTCCCGCTAAAGCAGCCCATCCAACTCTCTCGTCTACCGATGCGGTCCCTTCCCGGGAAACCTTAATCTGGTCCCTCTTCCCATTCTGATAGACAAAGAATTTCCTGTACGCCTGACGGATATCGAGTTTGTCGAACTCCGGGCCTATCTGCGGACCATACCCAAGGGTATAGGCAAAACCGTTATAATTAAGATTCGGAAATTCTTTTACGGAATTCTCAATGGTAATTTTTACTTCGAAAAGATATTCTCCCGGTTTAAATTCGAATTCCTTTCTCAAGGTGAATCGTTTTCCCGTGTCGCCATTTTCTCCGGGAGCGAAAAAATCTTGGTAAAACTCGTGACTGTACTGTCCAGTTTGTTTGTAGTGAAAGGGTGTTTTCACAGGAGCAGAAGTTGGGTCGCCAAAATAGATATTGAAGGCCCCTTCCTCAGGATCAGCTTTTCTCACCAAATCCACATAATCATTTTCTGTTGAATGCTGTTTTAGCTTCAAAGATGAAATAACGGCCCCTCTCGTTGAAAAAACAATATGAAAGAGGTCCGTTTCCACCTCTATCATTCTTTCTTCGGCAGTTTCTTCATCGGTTTCCGCTGAATCAACTTCGCTATATTCCTGTTTTTCAAGACTCTGACCTTCGAAATCCTCTGTTTCTTCTGCTGCGGCAGGAGCTTCCACACCCGGTTGTCTTTCTTCTCCTGTTTCCTGTTGTACCTGTGTATCAGGCGCGTAAAAACTTGTTTGGATAAAGAACCCAATAGATATTACTACCACAGAAAGGACAACAGCAATTAATGTTTTTTTATCCATGATTACTCCTAAGCTTCACTTTCAGACAAATCGACCAGCAAAAGAACATTCTCTTAGGTCTGCCACATTCAACATTACCTGAACCAATGTAACAATTGGTTGATTTGAAAAGGCCTAAAGGAAAAAACTACTATGAAGAAGGGATATTCTTACTCTATACGATCTATTATAGGTACAATCCAGCTTTATTGAACAACGTACGTAACTGTTTTTGCCTTGTTCCGTATTCGTCTTTACTAGGATAGAGAATAATTACCATATCTTGTCCTTTGACAAGATGACCTTTTTCATGACGGTATAGTTCTCTGGCAACACGTTTTGCCCTGTTCCTCTTCACGGCGTTTCCATATTTTTTTGGAAGCGTTATTGCTATTCTGTTTTTCGATAGATTATTGTTCATATACAGTAAAACGGCACCATGACAGGACACTTTCTTTGCGGAAGTAAAAACCCTCTGAATATCCCTTTTTTTCTTTATCCTTTCCTGTTTAGTAAGGCTTCTTTTCATTTGAAGTGGAAAGCTTTGCTCTTCCCTTCTTTCTTCGTCTTGCGAGTACTTTTCTTCCACCTTTCGTTTTCATACGGGCCCTAAACCCAAATTTTCTGTTTCTTTTCATTTTGCTTGGCTGATAAGTTCGTTTCATGATGAAACTCCTTCATATGTCAAAAAGTAATGTATTCGATTTTTTTAGCTCGTAAGTATACGTTTTCTCCCTTATCCATGTCAATACGCGGTTTTCTTCTTCTTCTCCAATGTCTTTTTCAGTCTCTCAAGAGCATTTTTTAGTTGCGTGTCTTCAATATTACGTAAAAGCCCCTCTGTTTCCATCTTTTTTACCGTGTTTATCTTTTCTTTCTTCCCTTCTCCCTCTGCTCCCTCTGTATGGTCCACAGCCGGGGCCCTTCGCTTTTTTTTTCGGTTATCTCTCTCTGTTAGAGTTCTAATGGTATGTATTTCCAATGAGGGATATTTTTTCTTCAATGTTCGAATAATTGCTTTTTTTTTCATCATTATCAGCTGGGATATTCCGGAATGTTCGACTTCCACTATAAGACAACCGCGTTCAATTTCCCTAATACTCGACCTGGAAGCAATTTCTTCTCCGGCAATGTCCTTCCACCGCTCAAATAGAGAAGCTCCTTTCGACAAATACTCTCTTTTGCCGCTTAATGGAAGTTCTTTAAAGAGTTTCCCTAGTATATCTCCTGCTTTTTCCATTCTCTCTCCGTAAGAACTCCCTTTTCGACATAAAATATTTGTGTTTTTTCATTGTTCAAGGGCAGCTCTTTTTCCTTTGGAAGGAAGGTATAGATCCCTTGGTTGTACTCCGGCATGCTTAAGAGTACATCCTTTCTCTTTTTTGCATCCAGTTCCAGGAGAACATCATCGATAAGAAGGATAGGTTGTTTTCCCGTTCTTTCAGTAAAAAATGCACACTGTGCTATTCTTAGAAGAAGAGACATCAATCTCATTTGTCCCGTAGACGCAAATACCGAAAAATCTCTGCCCTCCACTGAAAACTGGACCTTATCTCTATGAGGGCCATAAGAGGAAACTTCTCTTTCTTTTTCTTTTTTTCTTTTCTCTTTTAAAAACGTCAGTACATCCTCTTCTGTTTGGCAATTTCTCCATGACGGTTTATACTGAATCTCCATGTTTTTTTCTATTTCTGCTATACGAGAAAAATAGGATAAAAAAACAGTATTGAACAACTGTATTGCCTTTGACCTCTTTTCCTGAATTTCCAACCCCGCCTCTGCCATTTGCATATCATACGTTTCTAAGAAAGAATAATTTCTCTCCTTTAACAGCACATTCCGCTGTTTTACCACCCTATTGTATTTTCTTAAGGTATCTAAATAGAGCAAATCATACAGACTAATAGTCTGATTAAAAAACCATCTCCTCTTTTCCGGCGGTCCTTTTACAAATTCAATGTCATCATGGGCAAAAATAATACACGGAATCTGTTGAATGAGTTCCTTTCGATCTTTTACAACCTTTCCATTGTGGCGAATTATCTTTTTTCCATCTTTTACACTTAACGCTATGGAATTATTGGAGTCCTTAGCATCTCCATAGCTGCCGAAAAGGGCAGTCTCATTTTCATCCTGTTTTATTATTTCCTTTTCTCGCTTAGTGCGAAAAGAACTGCCGAAACAGAGAAGATACACCGTTTCCAGAAAATTTGTTTTCCCTTGTCCGTTTTGTCCAAAGAGAACAATATTTTTCTCTTTTAATACTACTTCCTGATTTGCTAAATTCCGAAAATTATGAGTTTTAATGGAAAAAAACCGCATTATTCATACTGCATGGGCATAATTAAATGAAAATATCCGGCCTCAGGCTCAGCTTGTAAGGTCAACGCTTTAGCTGCTTCAGTAAAATTGATAGAGAAGGTATCCGTTTCCATTATTTTTAAGGGATCCATAAGATAGATATAGTTAAGCGCAATTTTTACCTCTTCACCGGCGTAATCGCAATCGATTGTTTCCCGTGCTACTCCAATATCACTCTCTTCAGAGCTAAGTTCCAGGCTGCCTTCTTTTAGGAGAAGATAAATCCTCTTTGATTTCTGTTCAACCAATAAGCTAACCCTTCGTAAAGCTTCAATAAATTCAGTTCTGGAAGTAATAACTTTATGGCTTTGTTTTTCAGGAATTACCCTACTATAATCGGGAAATTGCCCTTCAATAAGACTGGAGGATATTTTTTGATTATCGAAGGAAGCAAATATATGCTTGTCCGTTACTGCTAAAGAAATATTTCCCTCGCCGGAACAGAGTTTTTTAATAAGTTGTAATATCTTAGAAGGTATAATAATACCGTTAAATTCCTTTATCTCCGGGATATCTTTGCTTATATAGGAAAGTCTTCTTCCGTCTGTGGCAACCATTAAAAGATGTCCAGCATTATGTACAAAATAGACACCGTTCATAAAATAACGGGTTTCATCTTCAGAAACGGAGAAAATGGTTTGAGAGACCATTTCAATTATGTCTTGTTGTCCAAGTTCGAAGTATTCACTTTGATCTATCTGTTGAAGTTCCGGAAAATTTTCGGATGAAATGGTTTTAAGCTGAAAATCTATAGTTTTTTTCATCGGATTTATAAAAAGAACATTATCTTGATGATGAAAAACTACATCTCCTTCGGGAAGAGAACGAAGGATTCCTAGGAATTTATCGCAAAATACTGTAGTTGTTCCTGCTTCTTCCTGTTCAACTGGAAGAGTAGTTTCAAAGCCAACTTTAAGGTCGGTTGCCTTTATTGAAAGGGTATTATTGTCCACCTCTAGCAGCACATTTGAAAGAATCGACATACTATTTCTTGATGCAATTATTTCCTGGGCAATGGCGATTTCTTTGGTTATTATGTCTTTATCACATGTAAATTTCATATATCCCTTTCCTTTTATTATATATATAAATTTTAGTAGTAATAATAATAAGGCCTGTTCATTTGTGAATTCAGACCCTAATTCTATATACACTAAAAATTTACTGTTGTTACTATCTTATGAGCTTTATCCCCAAATACTTAACCTTATGCACAGAAACAAAAGAAGTACACATAGTATACCCCAATTATCCACCTTTTATGAAGGTCTTGAACCCATTTCTTTTATTTTGCGGATCATATGCTGAAGCGACGGTTCAAGGGTGGGATCTGTCTTCATTCTATCTTCCACTTTCTGACAGGCGTGCATAACAGTTGTGTGATCTCTTCCTCCAAATTCTCTGCCGACTTCGGTGGTAGAGTATTCTGTAAGCTCACGGACTATATACATTGCTACCTGCCTGGGAAAGGCAATCGCTTTTGTTCTTTTTCTTCCTCTAAGGTCGTTGTGAGAAAGGTTAAAATATTCAGCCACAATTCTCTGAATCATATCTATAGTAACATTACTCTGACGAGGATTGGAGAAAATGTCTTTGAGTTGATTCTGGGCAATATCTACATTGATTTCTTTGTTAACCAAATCAGCGTAGGCTATGAGTTTCGTAAGGGCGGCCTCTAAATCTCTAACATTGGTGGAAACATTGTTACAAATGAGAGATATAACATCGTCCGGGATGGTAACAGTCTTTTCTTCGACCTTTTTTTTCAAAATGGCGAATCTGGTTTCGTAGTCGGGGGGTTGAAGGTCTACATTAAGACCTCGCTCGAAACGACTACGAAGACGGTCGTAAAGCTGTTTTAACTCAGATACAGGGCGGTCGCAGGTAAAAACCATTTGTTTATTGGCATCGTAGAGTGCATTGAAGGTGTGGAAAAGCTCTTCTTGGGTTTCCTTTTTTCCTTGAAGAAAATGGATGTCATCTATAAGAAGGATATCAACAGAGCGATACTTGTTTTTAAAACGATTCATTGTTTTGTTTTGAATGGAATGGATAAATTCATTGGTAAAGGTTTCAGCGGTGATATAGACAATAGTGAAATCGTCGAAAGCAGTGTAGGAATAGTTTCCTATAGACTGTATTAAATGCGTTTTTCCAAGACCAACACCACCGTAAATAAGACAAGGATTGTAGGCCCTTCCAGGATTTTTCGCAATGGCAATAGCTGCATTTGCTGCAAAGGAGTTGTTTTCTCCAATAACAAAAGTTTCGAAGGTGTAGGTTCTATTAATCTGAGAATGAGGCTTTTTTTTCTCCACTACTTTTTTGTTTGTACTGTGTGGAACAGCATTCTCCTTTTCTGATGACATCCCTTTAGAGGGTTTTGCTGTTTCATTCTTTTTTACTATGAAATCAATAGTAATCTTGTTTCCTGAGAGCTCATAGAGGGTATTTTCAATTAAAGATAGGTATCGCTGACGGACCTGATCTTTGTAAAAGGAGGAAGGCACGGAAAGAATAATTTTTGATTCTTCGGAAGAGTTGTATTGTATATTGTTAAACCACATAAAGAACTCTTGTTCAGAGATGGAAGACCGAATTTGGTTGAGGGTTTCCTCCCAAAAGGTAATGTAATCATCCCAGGTTCCCGAAGACATGTACACCTCAAAAAATACTTATACAGGATATAAACAACTTATCAACAGTAAACGGTGTTGTAATCTTTTGTTTAATCTGTGTTTTTCCTAGGAAAAACAGGTCCATATATACACAGTTATTCTATAATTCTTTACTATAAAATAACTTAAAAAAACGCAACAAATACGTGAAACCAACATAAGAATATACTGTTAGCATTAGGTTAATCCAAAATCAGAAAAAATTACTGAAATAGATATCCACAAGTTATTAACAGGTAAATGTATAACCACGTATTTACTTTTCATTCCTGTACAGTCTAATCTATGGAACAGCTCATTGCAATAGAAATTTACCCTATCTTTACTTTTTACCCTTAAACAGGTATACTTTCGTATCCATTCATTCAGGCGGTCTAAATTCATCGCAAATAGGTAGGAGCATGCAAGAGACGTATTCAGCTCAAAATATTCAAATTCTTAAAGGCCTCGATGCGGTACGTAAGCGTCCTGGTATGTATATCGGTTCCACTGGCCCTGATGGATTGCACCATCTTGTTTACGAGGTTGTAGATAATAGTATAGATGAGGCCTTAGCGGGTCACTGTACACTTATCCAGGTTGTAATTGAAAAGGGTAACAGCATAAAAGTTGTAGATAATGGAAGAGGAATTCCTGTGGATATACATCCTACGGAACATGTAAGCGCCTTGGAAATTGTTATGACCCGACTTCACGCCGGAGGAAAATTCGATAAAGGAAGCTATAAGGTTTCTGGAGGACTCCACGGAGTAGGAGTTTCCGTGGTTAATGCCCTTTCTGAATGGTGCGAAGTCGAGGTGCACAGGGAAGAGGAAATTTTCTATCAGCGGTATACCCGCGGTATCCCGGAGGAAGAGGTGTCGAAGCGTGGAAATACCGATAAGAAGGGAACCCAGACACGTTTTAAGCCGGACAGTACAATTTTTGATGATGTAGTGTTTAGTTTTGATATTCTCAGTAACAGGTTACGGGAATTGGCCTTTTTAAATAAGGGTATCACCATAACTATTATCGACGAACGGTTGCCTACACCGAAGAAAAAGGAATTCCGCTTTGACGGAGGAGTAAAATCCTTTGTTGTCCACCTTAATAAAAACAGGGACACCATTCACAAGGACCCTGTCTATTTCGAGGCTGAGCGGGAAGGGGTGGAAGTTGAAGTGGCCCTTCAGTACAACGATGGGTATGTAGATAATATTTTCACTTTTGTGAACAACATAAATACCCGAGAGGGAGGGACCCATCTAGCGGGGTTTAAATCCGCCCTTACGAGGACCTTTAATGATTTTTTACGAAGATCGAAACTTGCCAAGAAGATAGAGGAAAGTCTTACCGGAGATGATGTAAGAGAGGGAATTACATCGGTCCTCTCCATAAAAGTACCGGACCCACAATTCGAAGGCCAGACAAAATCGAAATTGGGGAATTCGGAAGTCAAGGGGATTGTAGAATCCATTGTAAATGAATATCTCTCGGCGCATTTCTATGAAAACCCCGGAGAAGTGGAAAAGATATTAGACAAATTAGTTACCGCTGCAAAGGCGAGAGCGGCAGCGAGAAAGGCGAGAGAACTTACCAGAAGAAAGAGCCTTTTGGAAAGCACCGGCCTTCCCGGGAAGCTCGCTGACTGCTCCGAAAAAAATCCGGAGCTCTGTGAGGTGTACATAGTGGAGGGAGATTCTGCAGGGGGCAGTGCAAAACAGGGACGGGACAGACAGTTTCAGGCAATTCTTCCACTGTGGGGAAAAATGCTCAATGTAGAAAAAACAAGAATCGACAAGGTCCTTTCAAACGATAAGCTCCAACCCATTATAGCGTCCCTTGGCGCGGGGGTAGGAAAGGAATTTAGCGTTGAAAAGCTTCGGTATCATAAGGTTATTATCATGGCGGATGCCGATGTTGACGGTTCGCATATTCGGACGCTTCTCCTTACCTTCTTTTTTAGATATATGACAGAGATGATTGAACGGGGCCATGTCTATTTGGCAATGCCTCCTCTCTATAAGATTACCAAGGGAAAAAAGATAGAATACGCGTATAACGAAAAAGAACGGGAACGAATTGTAAAGCTTCTAAATGGGGATGGCGAAAGTAATCTCTCCTTTCAGCGATACAAAGGCCTAGGAGAGATGAACCCGGACCAGCTTTGGGAAACTACAATGAACCCGGAATCGAGAAATATTATGCAGGTTCGATTGGAAGATGCCGTTGAGGCGGATGAAATGTTCACCACCCTTATGGGAGAGCATGTGGAACCTCGGCGAAAATTTATTGAAGACAATGCCCTGCTTGTTTCAAATCTGGATGTTTGAGGCTCTTTCAAAATCATAGATATTTGAAATTAGCCCCACCTCATATAGTTAATGGAGAACACCGTGGAAGAGAACAGAGGAAGAGTAATTCCCATTGCCATAGAAGACGAAATAAAAGATTCCTACCTAAATTATGCTATGTCGGTAATTGTGTCTCGCGCCCTACCCGATATACGGGACGGATTAAAACCTGTACACAGGAGGATCCTCTACGCAATGAACGAAATGGGGCTGCGTTCCGACCGCTCATTTAAAAAGTGCGGGCGTATAGTGGGCGATGTCCTTGGAAAATTCCATCCTCACGGAGACCAATCCATATATGATGCCCTGGTGCGGTTGGCCCAGCATTTCTCTATGAGATATCCGGTAGTCCGAGGGCAGGGAAATTTTGGTTCTGTTGACGGGGACCCTCCCGCGGCCATGCGGTACACAGAGGCAAAGATGGAGCGTATTGCCGAGGAGATGCTCCGAGATATTAAGAAAGAGACTGTCGATTTTCAAAACAACTACGACGATACCATGCAGGAGCCTATTGTTCTTCCTGCCGCTGTTCCCTATCTCCTTATTAACGGCGCCAGTGGAATTGCCGTGGGAATGGCCACTAATATTCCTCCTCATAATGTAAAAGAGGTAACAGCCGCGATAATGGCCTATATTGATAATCCCAATATAGCTATAGAAGAACTAATGAAACACATAAAAGGACCGGATTTTCCCACCGGGGGAATCATTTTTGGAAAACGAGGAATCCGAAGGGCCTACACAACGGGAAAGGGAAAAATAACAGTTCGGGCAAGGTGTTCTCTCGAAACCATGAAGAGCGGAAAGGAGAGGATCCTTATTACGGAAATTCCTTACGCGGTTAATAAGGCAAATCTTATTGTTCGAATTGCGGCATTGGTCCAGGACAAAAAAATCGATGGAATATCGGACCTGAGAGACGAATCCGATAAAAGCGGAATGCGGATCGTAATTGAACTAAAAAAGGGCGTTATCCCAAAGATCATCCTGAATCAACTTTTTACTCATACGTCGCTGCAACAGAATTTTAATGTGAATAATCTTGCCCTTGTAAAGGGGAAGCCGGAGGTACTCACCCTAAAAGATTCAATTAAGTACTTTGTGGAGCACAGGAAAGAGGTAATAATTAGAAGAACCGAATATGATCTTCGAAAAGCTGAAGAGAGAGCTCATATTCTTGAAGGCTTAAAGATTGCTCTGGACAATATTGATCGGGTAATAGCCCTCATTAAAGGATCTAAGGATGTGGATACTGCCCGAAAGGGTCTTATGGATACCTTCGGCCTTTCAGAGAAGCAGTCTCAGGCTATTCTGGATATGCGCCTTCAGAAACTTACCAGTCTGGAAACACAAAAGATTATAGACGAGTTGAAGGAGGTAAAGGAGCTTATCGATTACCTTAGAGACCTCCTCGCCCATGAGCATAAAATTTTAGATCTGATAAAAACGGAAAGTCAGGAAATTGCGGATAAGTACGGCGATGAAAGAAAAACGGAGATCCTGTTCGAAGAGATCGAAGAAATCGATATTGAAGATATGATCCAGAAAGAAGACATGGTGGTGGTCATTACAAACAAAGGCTATATAAAACGAGTCTCCGTGTCTTCCTATAGAAACCAGGGAAGAGGCGGAAAGGGGTCCTCTTCGGCGTCTCTTCGAGCAGACGATTTCATTGAACATGTTTTTGTTGCTTCTACACATGACTGCATTCTCTTTATTACCAGTACCGGTAAGGCATACTGGATTAAGGTCCATGAGATTCCGGAATCCAGCAGGACAGCCAGGGGGGCGCATGTTAAGACGCTTCTCGCAATATCAGCCAATGAAGAGATATCGGAGGTCCTCGCTTTGGAGGATTTTTCAGAGGACCATTTTGTCTTAATGGCAACAAGAAAGGGAATTGTGAAAAAGGTACCGGTTTCCCAATTTGTACATGCTAAAACTAGAGGTATTACAGCAATTAAGCTTGATCCTGGAGATATTCTTGTAAGTACTCTTCTTACCAAAGGAAACAGCGAGATTGCTCTGGTCTCAAAGAATGGATATACACTGCGTTTCCATGAGGAAGCGGTAAGGGCAATGGGAAGAAACTCACGCGGAGTTACGGGTATAAAGCTGTCAAAGAACGATGAATTAGCCGGTGTATTATCGGTGCAAGAAGAATCAACTATGCTGATCATTTCTGAAAACGGATACGGGAAGCGAATACACTTCGATAACTTCAATGCACACAATCGGGCAACAAAGGGCCAGATCTCCTATCGGGTTTCAGAAAAAACCGGTGAAGTGGTGGGAGTAGCTTCGGTGAGAGAGGATGATGATGTGGTATGTATTACTTCCCAGGGAATTGCAATGAAACTGGAAGTAAAGCAGATACCGATTATGGGCAAAACCGCCTTTGGGGTTCGAATTGTTAATATTGAAAAACCGGATGTTCTGGTAAGCTTCGCAAGGGTAGAAAAAGAAGATTGATGTTTCACGTGAAACACCGATCAACCAATGCTTTTTGCTAAAATGACCCTTTTCGTTTCTTATAAATAAGATCTACGTCCCGAATAATTGATTTCTTTTTCTTCTCAGGAAGAAAGGTGGAAAAGATACCGTTTTTTACAATGGTTACCAGTTCATCGGGAGTGAATACATTGGCCTCTAAAAGGTGGAGGTACTCGTCAATAAGCCCAACACTAAAGAGGGTTGGGTCATCAGTATTTAGTGTTACTATGAGGCCTCTGTGGAAAAATGGTTTTATGGGATGCTCCACTAAAGAGGAAACATACTTTTTAGTAAAAAGATTACTAGTAGGACAGATTTCCAGAGGGATTTTCTTTTCCTTTAGGAAATCCATCAGTTTCTCATCCTGAATTGCGCTAATGCCGTGCCCGATCCTGGACGCATGAAGAATTTGGATTGCCTCCCAGATTGATTCGGGTCCAACATCTTCGCCGGCATGGGCCACAGCGTGCAGATCGTTGGCAATGGCCTTTTCAAAGACTCCCTTAAAGTCCCTGGCAGGTCCTTGAGCTTCGGCGCCGCCTAACCCGATTCCAATGACACTGTCGTTTCTGAATTCTAGGGTTTTTTCAAGATTTGTCATGGCGTTTTCGACACCGAAACTTCTTGAAACGTCTATAATGAATTTAATTTCAATAGCTGTGTCGCGTTTAATTTTTTTTGCCCCTTCATGGAGGGTTTTAACCATGCCGGAAAATTCTAATCCATTCATGGTCATTTTTGTGGGAGCAAAAAAGATTTCCGCATATACAATGTTGTTTCGTTGAAGGTAGGTTTCGGCATCCTCGATAAGGAGTTCTAAATCTTCTTCGGATTGAAAGCAGTTCTGAATTACATTTATAAAAAGATCAATAAATTCATCCAGACTGGTAATATTAAATTTGTCGGCCAACTGCTTCTTTGTGCTGATTCCCTGAAGAGTTATGTTATGTTTCTTCATAAGGGCCCAAATTGTAGAAACACTGGCAATGGCTTCTAAATGAAGGTGAATTTCTGTTTTTGGGATTTCAATGAGAAACTCTTTAAACCGGGAGGTTGTTTCTTTCGATGAGGAGCTTTTTTGTTTCACATCCGATTGTGAACTTTTAATAGTATCCCCCTTCTAAGGATGTGTTTCTTTATCCCATTATCGTCACTTTATCTGATCAATTCAAGTTTTTTTCCTGGGAACATGAGTTTTTCGTTAGGGGGACCTTAAAATGTACGTTTTTAGATATACCGGTAGAATTCTTCCTTTGAAGAAAAATTCTTTATGCTGACTCGACAGAGGTTATTTCCGGAATTGTTTTTTTTAGGTACCGTTCCACTCCCTCTTTTAAGGTGACCTGCGCCATAGGACAGCCATTACACGCGCCGGTCAATTTTACCGTTACCTTACCTTCCGGGGACACGGAAACAAGCTCAATATCTCCACCATCTGCTTGAAGCGATGGTCTTACATCCTGTATTGCCTTTTTCACTTTCTCTTGTAGCATAGTTCACCTCGCTTTCAGTTCAGCTAATTTCAAAATTGGGTAACTTTGAAAAAGCCTCTTTATATACAAAACTATTATAATTTATTGAATTAGTCAAGATAAATGGGATAATATAAAGTAGTATAACGTTATTATACCTATTTACTCTAATATAAAACTTTTATGTTTTTTTCTGTTGCCGCGTCTACTGTTGCAACGCTCGACATATTATAGCGCATTGATAAATTGGTAGCTTTGAAAGTGGCTGACTTGACTTTTTTTTAGGCTTCTTATTAAGGTGAGAGAAAAAGAAGGCAAAAAAAATGAATGATAAAACGCTTCCCTTTACAAAGGGCGATCTTGAAAAGATTATAGAGACATATCCCACTCCTTTTCATATATACGATGAAAAAGCAATTCTCCACAACGCCGGTGAATTTTTTCGGGCCTTTTCCTGGGTCCCGGGGGGATTTAAAAACTACTTTGCTGTAAAAGCCCTTCCTAACCCGTATATCATGGAACTTCTTGTTAGAATGGGAATGGGGACCGATTGCTCTTCTCTTCCTGAACTCATCCTGTCCGAGGCCGTGGGTCTTTCCGGTGAGGATATTATATTCACTTCTAACGATACTCCCGCGGAGGAGTATAAAAAAGCCAAGGAATTGGGAGCAATTATCAACCTGGATGATATTTCTCATATTCCCTTTCTTGAGCAAGCCGCCGGGCTTCCGGAGCTGATCTGTTGTCGGTTTAATCCGGGAGAACTAAAAGGGGGCAACGAAATCATCGGAAGCCCTAAGGAAGCAAAATACGGTTTTACCCGAGAGCAATGTATAGAAGGGTATCGAATATGTAAGGAGAAGGGAGTAAAACGATTCGGACTTCACACAATGGTAGCCTCGAATGAACTGAATGAGGAATACTTCATTGAAACTGCTGTAATCCTTTTTGAGTTGATAAAGGAAATCAACGAAAGATTAGGAATCCGCTTTGAATTTGTCAACTTGGGCGGTGGAATTGGGATTCCCTATAAACCGGGGGAAGCTCCGGTGGACCTTTTTTATGTATCAAAAAAAATAAGGGAAGCCTACGAAAAGACCATTGTTGCCAATGGCTTAGATCCTCTTCGCTTGCTAATGGAATGCGGACGAATGGTGACCGGCCCATACGGTTATTTGGTGAGCAGGGTAATTCATAAAAAAGAGACCTACAAATCATATCTGGGATTGGATGCATCTATGGCAAATCTTATGCGGCCGGCTATATATGGGGCCTATCATCATATAAGCATTCCCGGAAAGGAGGAGGGGCCATTCAACAATACCTACGATGTTACAGGCTCTCTCTGTGAAAACAATGATAAATTTGCTATAGATAGAATTCTACCGGAAGTCGAGGTGGGAGATTTGGTGGTTATCCATGACACAGGGGCACATGGACATGCCATGGGATTCAACTACAATGGTAAATTGAGATCCGCGGAACTACTACTGATGGAAAAAGGGGATGTAACACTGATAAGAAGGGCTGAAACCCCACAGGATTATTTCTCTACTTTAGAGTATCCAGGATTAACCAAGTAGAAAAAGGGAGAATATAATGAGTTCAATTAAGAGGCTAAACGAAGAAGAAAAGATGTTCATTGCAGGGTGTATAAAGCAACTGATAATGGTGGATGGTAACTTCGAAGAGGAAGAACTACTCGATTTGGATAGAATAACAGGAGATCTTCAGTTCGACGAGTATGAGGCGAGTCTGGAAGCCTTTGAAGAGCAGATTGTGGATGAGGAGTCCTTCTGGGAAGTGGCGGACCACATAACCGATACCTCCACTCAGGAGCTGATTATTACGGTCCTCTACGAATTGGCCATACAGGATGGAATTATCGAGGACGAGGAAGAAACCCTAATTCAACGTTTAAAAGAACATTGGGGTATGGAGTAGTCTCTACTGTTTTTGATGTAACAAGTCGGGGTAACAAGCGGCAACGATAGGGAATTTCTATATTATTCCATCTTAAGCTGAAAAGAGAGTGCTCTGGAGAGGAAATCTTCCGTTTCTGTCTCGCCGCCGGCCTGGAAAACAGTTTGCCTAAACTCTTGCTTTCGAAGGAGTTTAACCAAAGCGGAAAGGGAACAGAGATAGATGTCCCAGTGGTACTTAGGGCTGGCAATGACAAAGAGAAGATGCACGGGATTTCCATCGGGGGACCCGTATTTGATCCCTTTCTTAGATATCCCAAGTGCAATGAGTACTCCCGGCACCTCCGAGATACCGTGAGCTACGGCGACCCCGTGGCCGAATCCTGTATTTTGTCGGTTTTCTCTTAGAAAAATATCCTTAAGAAGGAGCTTTTTATTCTCAAGGTCAGAGAAGATACCTGCTTTATTCAGGATCTCCTCAATTGCGTCGAATTTATCTTCTGCTTCAAGGTCACGGACTACCGTGCCACGGGTAAAATATTCCATAGGGCATCTGTATTAATGATCGGTATTCTATCCTAAAAGGGTGAGGCGAGGCAATACGTACGGACAGAACAG
>CAYXSD010000052.1:0-20402 GCA_964466335.1 uncultured Spirochaetales bacterium | reverse complement strand
GCATATGCCCCTACGAACGCGACACATACGAGCAATACTGTAAGAATTGTTACTTTACGCATTCCATTTCCTCCTCAAGGAATTGAGGGGCTTTCAAGTCAACGACCCGATCTGAGCCCCTATTTTATTATTTGCATTTAGTATAGCAACGCCTATATAGCCTGTCAAGTTTTTTTCCCCTATAATGTGAGGAAAAACTCCAATCCTGACACTAGCTTTTCGGCCCCCAATACTAAATCCTGAATTAAAAATTATCAAATTCAGGATTAAATGTACACCCTCCTATGTTAATTTTCCATAAAAAGCAATTTGTTAGCTACCTTTACGTAAAAAAGGTACCGTTTTTTTAGACCGAAACAAAGAGACAGTAACATAAATCCTTATAATATAATGACTTATGAAATCTAGCGAAAAAGTGATTTTCAACCCCGGGTAATCTGTATGTTCTCAAGCAGTTGAGAAAATGAAGGATACCACCGGCTGGAAGTGCGATTTTTATTAGAAAACCGGGGTTCGCCATGGTGTAAAAATATCGATCATACAATATTGAGGCTCTGAAAAATAGCATTTTGAAAAAACCTCAAGGATAGACGCATTGAAAAGATACGCTAATAAGGATACATTTTCACATATCTTTACGCTGTCCTCGAGGGGAAAGGGACCTGAGGACAAGGCGGAAGGCTAAAAAGCCCATGGAAGCACTGCAGAAAAAAATTACCGGCGACTGGTTCGACATTAAGATGAACGGGGACACTCCCAACATGCTGGAGGAGTACTTTAAGCCCTCCACTGCGGACCTGAAGAAACTCGCCCAGGCAATCCGGCTCTCCGTGGAAGAGGGGATCGTGGAGTATAAAAAGAGCGTTCTCAATCCGATTTTCCCCTTTTTGGAGTCCCTAAAATACGATTCCCGGGGGCTGGAGGAGCTCGCGGAACGGGCGAAGACACTCTCCCCCGCTATGTATGCCACCCTCATTCAGCGGTCCATCGCCATTGGAAAGACCCCCCTTTCCAAACGGGAGGCCCAGAAGGCGGAAGAGATCGAATCGGACCTGAAGACTATTGTTCAAGATATGAACAATAGGATCGCTGAAAATCCCGGATTAAAAAACAACGATACGGTAAAACACATCCTCTTTCAGGTACAGCGCTACAAAAAAGAGCTGGAGAAGATGAAATCGCTTCTCCCCAACATACCGGAGGAAAAAAAACAGGATTTTATGGCCAATTTCAAGAAGGAATTCCAGGAAATTACCGCCTCCATCTTCGAAAACTACGCGAAACTGCAAAAAGAAGAGGAAAAAAGTCTCCGGGACAAAATGAGCAAAAACCCTCTTACCCAGTTCAATCTTGTACCCTTAGGAAAACTCTTCTTCTCCCAAGCCCAGGACATGTCCCGCATCCGGTCCACCATCGATTATGCCAAAAAAGAGGGGTTCCGTACCCGAGAGTTTTTGGTGAAGCTGGGAAATGAGGGGTCCGCTATTATGACTGCCTATAAAAAAGAGATGGACAACTACTACAGCATGACCGGGAGCCGGGAAAAGACCGCGGAAACGGCCAAACGCTTCGGAGCGGAGGTTATCCGGGTGCTGGAGAGGCAGATCAAGCGCAGGGAAGGAACAGCGGGGGAGTAGGAATTTCTCGCGTACTCGCGTAGATTATGAGCGAAGTATCTTTTCTGCTTCATCTACAGGAATTTCTTCTTCCTCTGCTGCTTCCTGCATACTTTTATTTAGGCAATAGCCTAATAGCTTGTTTTTAAGCATGAATACAAACATTATAGAAGCTCCTCCTCCCCGGATTCCTGAATTGTTTCCACCACTTGTTTCACCTTTTGGGATTTCCCCCGCTTACAGACCAGGACGACCCCGTGCTTTACCACCACCACCAGGTCCTCCACCCCGGCCAGGGCCACGGGCAGGTCGGAATCGACGAACACATTATCGCTGTCCACTGAAATGACACGGGGAGCCGCGGGTTGTTCGCCGAAGAGTTTGGCCGCCTCGTCCCAGCTCCCTATATCGCTCCAGGAGAAGGAGGCCTCTACCATGGCGGTGGTCTTAGACTTCTCCATAACCGCGTAGTCGATAGAGTCCTTGGGGGACCGGGAGTAGAGTGCCTCTATCTCCGGGGACTCGGCGGGAGCGCAGGCAACGGTAATGCCCGAAACCTGCCGCTGAGGCGGGGAGGGGGGAAAATCATGGAAAACTTCCGCGATATCCGGCCGGTGTTCGGAAAGGGCGGTCATGAAAGAGGCGCCTGTAAAGCAGAACATCCCGGAATTCCAGAAAAACCCTCCCCGGGAGAGAAACTCCTCTGCTGTGTTACGGTCCGGTTTCTCCCGAAAGGAGGCGACCCTGCGGCCTGGAAGGGATTTCCCGGCAGAGGCTTTCTCCGCCGGGGCTTTCTTTGCGAGAGCTTTTCTTGTCAGGGCTTTTCTTGTCAGGGCTTTTCTTGCGAGGGCCCCCCCCGCTTCTATGTAGCCGTACCCGGTTTCCGGGCGCTCCGGGGGAATACCGAAAGTCACCAAGTATCCCGCTTGGGCAAGATCAACTGCTTTGGACACCTCAGCGAGGAAATGCTCTAAGGGGGTTATAAGGTGGTCCGCCGGGAGGACGAGGATGGACCCGCCGGCAGCGGGAGGGGAAGCGGGGGTTGCGGCAGCGGTGTAGGAGACGCCTAGGGCGATGGCCGGGGCGGTGTTGCGGGCAGCCGGTTCGGGGAGGATGGTGAGCCGGGAGAGCTGCTCTTGGGGTAAATCGGCACAGTCCTCCAGGGTCGCCTGAAGCTGGTCCGCGATGGTAATGATGATTACCCCGGAGGCGGGATTACAGGCAAAGGCCCGCTCCAAGGTAAGCCTTAAGAGGGTCTTTTCCCCGCCGAAGGAGAGAAACTGCTTAGGCTTTTTCTTCGTCGATGCCGGCCAGAGCCTCGTTCCCGATCCGCCGGCAAGAATGAAAACGTATTCGAGACCAGTGTCCTTTTGGAAGACGTCTTGTTGAGAACCCTCTGCGCTGTTCTTTTGTCTTTTCATCATCCTGCCCCTCTTCATCATTTTTACCCGAGATACGGGGCTTTATGCAACAACTTTTGTAGTCTACACCTTACTTGAACGATAGTTATTATTAAGGCTCTGAAAAATAGCATTTTGAAAGAGCCTCAAGGGAAGGTTACTATTGAATTATGCTTATTATCCTATTACCCTTATTGTATGGCTACTGTTAAAGAACTGGAAAAAGCAATAACATCTCTTTCATTGGAAGAATTTGAAGAATTCCGCAGGTGGTTTGAACATTACGAAGCAAAACTCTGGGACAAGCAGTTTCAAGAAGATGTTAAAGAAGGAAAGCTGGATTCTTTTGCTCATGAGGCAATACAAGAATATAAAAAGGGCACATGTTCTGAATTGTGAAACATTTTACAACCCTCCTCATCAGAATTGACCTGGATAAGTTTTTTACTTAGACTAGGTGTAATGGGCAAGGAAAATACCCTAAGAAGGGTCCTTCGAGAAGAACTAAAGACGGTTGGCTAATCCCACAGCTCTATACCTCATACATGATTGACCTCGCCGAAGGTTTCTCTTACACTTATGGCATTCCTGCAAGGGAAACGATTAGATAGAGCAATGCATTAGACCAAAACAATTACATAGAAACAAGAGAAGAGAGGACGGTATGGCAAAGGGATTTACGCTTTCGGTTTACCCCTGGGTGTATCTGGCAAAGTATAACGGTACTACCTGGGAAGAGGAGTATAAAGAGAAGCCGCACAAGAGCCCGGAGGAGGAAGCGGCTTTGAGCGCGGAGGAGCTAGACGAGCTCCTTACAAGGAGGAACTCCTTTCCCGAGCTTCCCCTGGTGAATTACACAACCCAGTACGGCATGGGGTGTTTCGAAGGGCTAAAGGCCTTTCCCCAAAAAGACGGGAGTGTGAAGCTCTTCAGACCGGAACAGAACGCGATCCGGTTCGAGAAATCCATGAAGGGGCTTAAAATGCCTGTCTTCCCCAAGGAGAAGTTCATTACCGCCATGAAAACCATGGTAAAGAAGAACAAGGACCTGGGGTTCGCCCCGGCCTACGATCCGATATGGGAGAAGGAGAACTTTTTAAACGGCCATTCCGTTTATGTGCGGCCCTTTTCCTACTCTGAACCGGCCATTGGGCTGGGGTTAAGCCTGGAACCCTGGGTGGTAGCGGTTTCCACCCCGGTAGGCGCTTACTTTAGAGAGGGAAACTCCAAAGCCGTTACAACCGACAAGATCAGGGCCTTCCACGGCGGTACGGGGTGGATTAAATGCGACGCTAACTACGTCATAGCCACCCTGGCGAAGAAAGAGGCGGAGGAGCAAGGCTACATGGAGGCGATCTTCCTCGACGCTGAAACCGGGACCTACATAGAGGAAGGCTCTTCCTGCAATATCTTCTTCCTTCTTAAAAACGGGACCCTGGTTACCCCCAACCTAGGGGACACCATCCTTGCGGGAATTACCCGGAGTTCACTCATCGATCTGGCTGGAGACATGGACACAACAGTAGAAGAGCGGCGGATATCCATCGAAGAGGCAATGGAAGATTCCGCGGAGGTCTTCGTTACCGGAACCGCGGCTGGTCTGGCCCATATTGAATCCATAACCCATAAGGGAAAAACTGCGGTCTTCGGCGACGGAACAATAGGTGATTTCAGCAAATCTCTGCAGAAACGCCTGAAAGGGATACAGTACGGCGCGGAGGAAGACATCTTTAACTGGATGGTCCCGGTGGAGTAACATCGGCCTAATTGATACAGCTTGAATTAAAAGAGCTGGTCTTCCATGTCCTTTGGCAGCCTATTGTAGAGCTGGAGAGCATATTCGTTGGGATAGAGGATTTCCCGCATATTGAGGTATGCCAGATCTTTTGCCTGGGTGCGCTCCATGGTGTTCGGGTCCCGGTGAAGGATGTCGAAGTACTCTGTGGACCGGGCAAGGTACCCTAAGGAGGTAGAGTACTTCTGGGGGTCCCGTTTCTGGTTGTGTAATCGGTTAAGAGTTACCCCGAGATTGTTGTAGGTCTTCATAAGAAACTCCACCAACCCCAAATGCTCCTCCTTTTCATCCACTAAAAGATAGGGCAAAGATTCTAACCTCGATTCTAATCGATCTAAAAGATGGTTATAGTAACCCTGAGCGGAGAAGTAGGCCTTTCGCTTGTAGAGGGTGTTTGCCGTGGCGTACATGAGATTGTTGTTCGCCGAAAAGGAGCCGGCGGCTTTGTAGAAATTGATAAGGGCATCCTCGTAGTTCTCCCGGTCGTACTGGATAAATCCCTTCTTATAGGCCAAGTCATCGTTGGAGAAGAGGTTGTCCTCGGCCTCTTCGAAGAGGGCATAGGCAGCATCGTAGTTATTGCTAACGTAGTAGTAGATGTTTCCCAGGTTGTAGTAGATCTCCCCGAACTGCTTCTTCTTTCCCAGGACGTTCCTCTCCCGGGCGTCCTCGTAGAGCTCTTTGGCCCGTAATAACTGCTCCTCCGCGTCCAGATGCTCTCCTTCTTTATACAACAGCTTTCCCAAATCGTTGTAGGTATCGATGTAGTTGGTGAGTTCCCGCCGGTTTAAGGGTTTTGCCTCCTCAAAGTAGTAGAGGGCATCCTCCAAAGCATTCCTCTGCCGCAAGGGCTGGTTGGTCCTTTTGAAGTACTCGGCTAAATGATAGTGGATCTCCGGTACTGTTTCGTCCGTATCCATGGCCCGATAGAGGACCTCCCGAACGTTCTCAATCTTCCCTTTGGCCAGAATGTAGCCCCCAAGTTCCGCGTAGGCGTCCGTTTCAATCTCCGCGTTCGGATCGGACTGGAAGTACTGCCTGAGTTTGTCCACCTCGTTCCAGTTCTGCCTTCCCTCTACCATGTCCGAACGGATAAAGTAGCGCATCATCCTGAAGAGGAGTTCGTCCCTCTCTCCATACTCCTGGATAAGATTAGCATAGGAATTTCTGGCATCTTCGAATTTCGCGGTGTCCTCGTCGGCCCAGGCGAGATAGTTGTCCCCTAAGGCGAGGAGGGCATCGTAGTCCCGGTCCTTTGTTTCATCGGCGGACAAGTACCGCTTAAGAATTTGTTCCGCTTTCGGGTAATTGTGAAGGACCTCCGATTCAAGATGGGCGTAATCCAGGGTGCCCTTTTTATCGTATTCATAATGGTTAAGAAGATGTTCGTATTTTTCCTCCGCCAGGCGGAACTGCTTTTTATCGATAAAGCCTTCCGCGTATCGGTAGTACCAGGATTTCTTTCGGTTTAATTCAGCCGCTCGGTCGAAATATTCGTTTCCCGCAGCGTATTCATCCTCTTGGAGCTTCTCATAGCCCTTCTTATAGAGAGATTGGGCCCGTAGAGGAGTGTAGATGAACCGATGTCCTAAGAATATCAAGAGCCCTAAAAGCACTCCTGCGGCCATTACCACCCGGAGAACAGGGAGGACGGTGTTTACGAAGAAGTAGGCAAGAGAGTCTTTTTCCTCTTCGAAGGCCGCCCCTGTTTTTTTCTCGTACTGGGCGGGTATTTCGATCTTCTTACCGGTTATTTTTCCTACCGCCGCTGCCAGGGTTTTCGGGGGCGCGCCCTGGACGAGGAGATTGAGGACCCGCTGGAGCTCCTCCGGGGAGATGTCCTTTTCACCGATGAGCGATTCGGTCTCGATCTTTAGGTTCCTGGGCATCATTCCCAGGGTCTGTTGTACGGCGGCGAAATCCTCATCCGAGAGGGAAACACCCGCCTCCGACCCTTCCGCCTCGGCCAAGTCTCCGGTTACGGCCGTCGCCGGGTTAAGCTCCTCCTCGGAGGGCACCGCATCCTCTTCCTCTTCGGCTATCCCGAAATGTTCTCCTAAATCTCCGAGTTTAAACTCATCTACGCTGAAATCCTCTTCCTCTCCCAGTTCATCGCCGGTAGTGAGGTCGTCGGGTATTTCGAAATCTCCACTGAACTCCTCATCGCCGAATTCTTCATCTTCGGCCCCTTCCTCCCCTGTCAGTTCTTCATCGGCGGTAATTTCCTCTTCCTCCGGTACTTCCGGGGTCTCCAGGTCCGATTCTTCGAACTCTCCCATATCAAAATCGGGGACTTCCTCTTCTTCAACGGGTTCTTCAGCCTCTCCGAACTCTTCCGGCTCTTCTCCCAGGTCCTCCGTCGTCCCTTCCAGTTCTTCCGCCTCTGAAAAGTCTTCGAAATCCTCTGGTAGTCCCTCCCCTTCTTCCGCGGCCTCTTCCTCCTCTATCGGTGCCTCTGCTTCTTCCGCGGGCTCTTCCGGCTCTTCTCCCAGGTCCTCCTCCGGCATTTCAAAATCGCCGAACTCCTCCTCTATGTCCGGCATGCCAAATTCGTCTTCATCTTCGAAGTCTGCTGGTTCTTCTTCTGTCGGTTCTTCTTCTGCCGGTTCACCTTCTTCCTCAGGTCCTTCGGTCTCTTCGAGCTCTTCGATTCCTTCGGGCATCTCAAAATCTTCAGCCTCTTCTGCCTCTCCGAAGTCTTCGAAATCCCCAACATCCTCAGCAGGTACTTCTTCCTCCTCTCTCGGTGCTTCTCCTTCTTCCGTGACCTCTTCTCCCGCGGAGAATTCCTCGTCCAGCTCTCTCAGGTCCGAATCGATATCAAAATCAGTCTCTTCGCCGAATGCTTCCGAAGGTTCTTCTTCTTCTTCGAAATCCGGCATGGAAAACTCATCGGTTTCCTCCGCCGGTTCTTCCGAGACCCCTTCTTCCGAAATTTCACCTTCCGCGGCTTCTTCACCCAGTTCACCCAGCTCCTCTGGTTCTTCCGGCTCTTCAGGTTCCTCTTCCAGCTCCCCTTCTTCCTTCTCCGGTTCCTCCACCATGCCCAGTTCTCGTTCCAAGGCTTCCAGGTCCACATCAGCGGAGAGTCCCCTGTCAGTTTCAGGGACCTCCGGTTCAGGTTCTTCTTCCGGAATTTCCGCTTCCGGTTCGAATTCCTCAGGACCTTCCTCCAGAGAAATTTCTTCCTCCGGTTCCTCTTCGAAGAGGGTTTCTTCGGGAAATCCCTCTTCTTCGGGCGAGGCTTCCGCTTCCTCAGGTGTTTCCGTCTCTTCCGCCGACGGCTCCTCTGACGGTTCTTCTCCCGGACCCTCGGCGCCTTCCAAGATATCGGGCATTTCGAAATCTTCGTCCTCCGGCAGAGAGAGGTCCTCGTCCAGGGAGATGTCTTCCTCTCCCTCTTCGGTTTCTTCAGCCGGCGGGACGGGCTCTTCCTCCTCCTCCTCTTCCGCCTCTTCCTCCTCCCCGAAACCGCTTAAGAGTTCGTTCAGGTCCTCATCTACCTGGAGATCCTCCTCGGCATCGCTGTCCACGTCTCCGAGCATTCCTTCCAGGTCCTCGTCCACATCGGACTCGGGGGGACTTAGGTCCTCAATATGTTCTCCCCGTTCGGCTAGGATTTCCGGTTCGTTTCCGAGTTGATTTGTGTGTTCCTTAAATTGTTCCAGTGCTTCGAGAGTAGGCATAGGTCTCCTTTAGACATTTTCGGAAGATAACTGATGGAAAGTTAAAGGGTACTCAAGTTTTTTTACCAATTCCCGATCTTCTATGAAGAGAGGTATATGAAATATCATACACGTTTCTCTCGATTGTGCAAAGGTTTAGATAATAGCCATAACAATACCCCAATAATGGAGAAGGTATTTGTTTTTTTTACGCTTCTACAGCAGAATACTCAGTACCAGCAATCTTCGGGCCTGTACTAAGAGGCTGCGTCTTAAGGGGCTGTTCTTCCTGATATTCATCTTCTGTGCCCTCTTTTCTTTACCGGCGGCTGGAACGGACCTTCACTTGGAAATACTGAGTGTTACCCACGCAAAGGCACCCTACCTGTTTACCGCAAGCGACGGTACTTCCTTTCTTATTCTTAGCTATGCCAGGCACGACAAGCCGGTGAGGCATGTGGGAGCGGTTTTCAGCCATGAGGGCTACAGAAAGGTGCACACCTTCTATCGCAATATCATTGAGAATGAGGAAACCTCAGAAAAGCGGGCCGTTTTTGTCCTCCCCTACGAACTAGCAGAAGAGATTGAGGAAGTCAAATACCGACTCGTAGTAGATGGGTTATGGACCAGAGACCCAAGGAACCCACGATACATTTACGATAAAAAAGAAGTCCCCCTCTCTGTTTTTCATTTTCCCCAGACCGAGAGAAGGGTCGCCCCACCGCTGGGAGGACCGAAAATAACGAACGATACCGTTGTCTTCGAATACCGGGGAAAGCCGAAACAACGGGTCTTCGTTACCGGGAGTTTCAGTCACTGGGATCCTTTCGCCCATCCTATGGAGGAGATCCTTCCCGGAGAATACCGTTCCGCTCCACTGAGGCTGCCCTCCGGTACACACCACTATTACTATATTGTGAACGGAGAAGATATCCTAGACCCGGTTAACCTTAAAAAAGACTGGAATGCCTCCGGTCAGCCGGCATCTCGCCTTGAAATTGAATAATCCACATGTTCCACTTTAGGCAAAGAGACTGAAGAGGACTCCCGTTTCTTTCAAACCGATGTTCTTATAGGGAAGATTGTCCGCAGTGAGGGTGGACCGGTACTGTTCCTCTATCTTTCTGAGCAGACTGTCCACCTCTCCCTGGGAGAGAGAGGCGAAATTCCTGGGCACTTCCACATCTTTTTTCATTTTTGCCAGTCGATCGATGAGAGTATCCAAGGCTTTGAGCTTTACTATGGAGACCCCCCGGCCGTTCTTGCCGGAGGGCACACCCTTTACGTGTTTAAACCGAGCGTACAGAGAGTGGTTCGGATCGACAGGAACATTGATTCTACCGGATGAGTATTTTGCCTTTACCAAATTGGGCAGAGAAAGGGTCTTTGAGAGGGTAAGTTGTATTCCTTCCATACCGATACCTCGATACTAGTATCGGCATTATGGGAAAAAAAATAAGAAAGCATTAGGAGACCGGAAAATAGAGATGCAGTGGGTGTATTAACGGTGCCGTCGTTCGTCGGAGGATTTACAAGGAACACACATTAAGGCGTAAGGTATTGCCTCGAGCCGCTCCTGAGGGATCCGCTGATTGCATTTGATGCAAATTCCATACCGCCCGTTTTCCAGGCGGCTTATAGCACTGTCTATAAGGCGGAGTCTTTTGATGTCGTTAGAGCTTAGGGCCTCTAAGGTTTTTCGATCTATATCATCGGCAGCAACATCAGCAAGGTCTTTCGGGTCCAGGTCCTCAACAATATCTTTGAAATCTTCACTTTCTGCAATAAGGTTGCGTATTAATTCTTCCTTCATTGCGACTAAAGAATCTTTCATTTTATTTTCAAAGGTTTTATCCATGCTTCGTCTCCCCCTCACATCGGCGAAATTGCACAATAATGTGCATAAAAAGGTCAAAAAAGTCAACCACTGGATGAACTTTTGGCAGGGCGAAAAATGAAACATCTCGACGCGTTGACAAGGTCTTAGGTATTTCATACTATAGGAACCAGCAGTTCTCAATCTGAAAGACCTAAGGCCTTCCAGATTGAGAATTGCTGTATAGGAACACTATATTGCCGGTATGTG
Source organism: uncultured Spirochaetales bacterium (assembly GCA_964466335.1). Classification (GTDB taxonomy): domain Bacteria; phylum Spirochaetota; class Spirochaetia; order SPDA01; family CAYXSD01; genus CAYXSD01. Next base: position 9,840 of record CAYXSD010000052.1, on the reverse strand, counting down.
TATTGTTAAGGAGGAAATGTGGCAAAAGAGGAAGCAATTGAAGTTGAAGGCATAGTGAAAGAATCTCTACCCAATACAATGTTCCGGGTGGAATTAAAGAATGAGCACGTCATCCTCGCCCATCTCTCCGGGAAAATGCGCAAACATTATATTCGAATCGTTCCTGGGGACAAGGTCCGGGTGGCCCTCTCTCCCTACGATCTGACCCGCGGTCGTATCATCTACCGCGAACGCTAAGAGAAAAGCAATTCTCTTTGCGGAAGCTGCTATTAGGGAGAACGCTTCTGCCGCAGGAGTACCCACACAGCACCGGCACCGCCTTCCCGCTTCGGTGGGATTCCCCGTTCACCGGCATAGGCTGAGCTGTCCAATTCACTGTATACCACCTTTCTCAGCACACTTTTCGTATCCGAATGGTGTCCCTTTCCGTGAATAATCAGGACTTTCCTGTATCCTTTAAGAAGGGATTCCTTTAAAAACCCTCTCAGTTCAATCTTTGCCTCTTCCGAGGTCATTCCGTGCAGGTCCAGGGCGGCCTGAGAGGGCATTTCCTTAAGCCGTTTTCTTGAGATCCGGAGATACTGCTGGGATTCCGTTAGGCCCGAATTATTGTCCTTATCCTCCACGGGATTTTCTTCCAGCCATTTTTCAAAGAGGTTACTGAAATCATTTCCCATATACGTTCTCCTCGTTTTTTCTCTCGGAAACCATGGCGAGGTTCATCTTTCCTATCCACCCTTTTATTCCGTACCCCGTTTCCACCAGAATATAATTGCTGTAGAACTGCATTACCTGTACCGCTGTTCCTTCTTCTATGGAAAACCACTCCTCCGCCGAGTCCATGGGAATCTTCTTAAGGCCCTCCCGGCCGTCCATAACAATGCCTACCCTCTTTTCCCGGGAAGCGGCAGAACCAATAAGCCCCGCTGTGGAACCGAGAATACCGGCGACCATGAGAAGAAGGAGAATTACCACCACGCCGTTCCGTTTAAAGAGGAATAGCCCGGCCAGAGCAAAAAAGAAGTTAACAAAAAAGATAAGAGAGAAAAAAAATAGTTCCGGGTGGACCGGAAAGGGAAGGGGTGTTTGTCCCTCTAACCCATATTCGTTTTCTATAGCGGTGAGGGCCTCTCTGCTCCTAGTCTGCAGGGGATTTTTATAGACCGCCTTTCTGAGGAAATACACCGCAAGTGCCCTCTCTCCCGCGAAATGACTGCTCACCCCGGCGTTGTGGTAGAGGAAGTAGTGTCCTTTCTTCTTAGCCTCCTCTTCAAAGAGGAGGGCGCTAAGGTTGTAGTTTTCCTTCTGAAACTCCTTGTAAGGTCGGGAGAAGTCCTCCGTTTCTTTCGGATGAGAGCAGGCGGTGAGGAGGAAAACCGCAAGTATTCCCGCCGCCGCAAGAGGAAGGAGTTTCAACTTTCCCAGAATAAGAAGGACCACTAGGATAATAGCTCCCGGAAGAAGAAAGAGGTAGTAAAGACCCTTACGATAGTAATTGGTGCCGATCCATCCCGAGTTGTCCGGTGAGATAAGCAGCAAGGGTTTTTCAACGTCTTTTGTCTCCCCCGCTTCGGAATAATCGGAGGAAGATAGGGTTATGGAGAATTGCCCCCCTTCAATTCGTTCTATCTCTCCGGTAACAGGATCGAGATAGGTAAAATCGGGAACAGTAATACGGCCCTCTTCGTTACTCCCGTCACTCCTCTTAGTCCCTGTGCAGTAATAACGGATTTCCCTTACTCCCCTGTATCCCCCCATGCCGGGAGTAAGGTCTTCATACTCCTCGGTCCTTTTCTCTGTTAATCCTTCTAATAGAGGGGTGGGAAGGGATAGGTAGGCCATGTTCCCCTCGCCGGAAAGGCGAAGTGTGCATACCAGGGTTTCCCGGGCAGCCATTTCTTCCATATCCACACTAGCCGAAAATGAAAAAGACCCCACCGCGCCGCTTTCCATTACTGCTTGGGGGAGGGGTTTCACGATTATTGTGGCAGGAGGACTTTCCGCGCTCTGACCGTTTACCGATACCCTTCCCGGCGGCAGGGACACCTCCCCGGGTGCAAAGGGGGTAAAGAGGAAAGCCGCCGCCGGCAGAGAGTAGACCTGGACCTCTTCTGTCTCCCACTGCTCGATCTCTCCAATACCGGAGACCTTCTCAAAAGAACCTGAGGATGGCGGTGAGTAATTAAAAGAATCAATAAGGCCGATGTTTCTTAGGTCCTCCGCCCTTAACAGGACCGGCAAGGTCTCTCCCACGTACACCTCTTCTTTTTTCAGGTCCCATCGAGCGGAAATGGGCACATCTATGCCCCCCCCTCTAAAACGCCCAATCCCCACTGCCTTATCCGGCGCGGGGACGATATCTCCGTTTCGAAATAGGACGAAAGGGCCGGGAAGCCTCCACCATCCCATTTTCTCACCCATGAGGGTAAAGGACACCCTGGCGGCCCGCTTCATTTCCCCCTCTTTATCTTCCTCTAAGACGCTTCTAATAGTAGGTCCGTCAACAATACGAATTGCTTTTGGAAAATCCGTTTTTACTTCTTCAACAACCTCCGGCAGGGTCCTGGAAAGGGTAAGGGAATAGGTAAAGCGATACCCCCGGGCTACCTTTTCCGCTCCAACTTCGGCTTTCATTCCCGTTTCCTGAGAAAAAAGAGGATAGCTTGAAAGAAGGAATAAAAAGACACCTATGACCCGCAATACGCGGAGACAGTTTCGCTTAGCCTTTTTTTCCATCGTCTTCTCTGTTACACTCACATTCCACTCCTACCAGTCCCGGCTGTCCCGCTTCTTCTCTTCCTCGTCGGCTGGTGCCCATCGATGCGCTTCCTTCCGTCGAATGTACTCCAACATCCGGTCTACGTCGTCCTCAACTTGTCTCTCCTCTATCGGTCTTGCCTCCCTCGATTTTCCCATGGCAGGATTTCTACCCTCCAACTTATCCAGAGTATGCTCAAGATTGATCTTTGCCTCCATGCTGGAAGGCCGGAGAAGCAGGGCCCTCTTAAAAAGATCAAAAGCCTCCTCGTAACCGGCCTGCTCATAGGCGAGGACCCCCCGGTTGAAAGAAAGATGAAAGAGGAGATCTTCATTTTCCGAGGAAAGCCCCTTCCCCCATTCCGCCGCTGCCGCTTCGTACTCCCCGAGGGCAGCATAGACGTTCCCTAAGTTATAGGCTATCCATTCCTGGTATGTCCCGCTCTCATAGGCCCTTAGGTAGTAGATGTTTGCTTTCTGAAAATCTCCCCGGGAATAAGCGTAGTTCCCCATTCCTGCGGAGAAATGGGGTTCCACAGCACCACAGGAGGAGAGCATGAAAATGACTGAGATAAGAAAAGATCCTGCAAGAATTCTCCCGGCACCTCGTTTCACAACATCCCCCTCCATCGAATTACCCGTACCGTCGTGTACATTCCGAAGAAAAGGAGGGCCCATATGAGAAAGAAACGATACTGCATCTTGCGCACTACGCGAAGTTCCGCGGAGCTGGATTGCTTATTAAATCCCTTTCCCACTTCTCGGATGGTTTCCGAAAGCCGTGGGGAGAGAATGTGAAAGTACTCTCCTTTACCCTCCCCGGCAATGGCTCTTAGCTCCTCCTCCTCTAAACGGCTTATAACGAGCTCCCCATCCTCCCGGGCGTAGCTATCCTCTCCTATGGGTATGGCACTTCCCTCAGCTGTACCGCAGCCGACAACGAAGGTCCGTACTCCCTGCCTCCACGCTTCCTTGGCCGCCAAGAGGGGATTGCCGGTCAAAGATTCTCCGTCGGTAAAGAGTAAGATAATTTGTCTCGTCTCCACTCCCCGGGGGAAGGACCCCAAACCCTCTCGGATCCCTTTTTCCAGGTCTGTTCCCGGGGACGTCATAATAGCGGAGCTGCTCCTTTGGACCACTTCATCCACAATGCTTATGTCCTCAGTTGGAGGTACCAGAACAGTACCTCTCCCCTTTACAACCACAAGACTAAAGCGGTCCGCGGGGAATTCCTTCACCAGCGAGCTTATAAAGGTCGCTGCAGCTTCCAATCTGGAGGGAGAAATATCGCGGGCATTCATACTTCTGGAGACATCAAGAACGATGGACACATCCAGACCGTAACGCTCATCTTTCACTGTCTTTCTGCCCCAGGCAAATCCGGAAAGACTGAGAACAAGCATAGCAATACCTAGAAAGAAAAAAAGAGAGGAAAAAAACCACTTAACCATAAACACATTTATGACACCGGCCTCGCGCCACCTTCCCCCGATAGCCCGCACCGCCTGTTTCCCCTTTCGGTAACGGTAATACATAATAAGCCCCAGGGGAAGGAGGAGCAGAAGGAGCCAAAGGAAAGAAGGATAGACAATCATCCCATTACCTCCTTCAGAAAGACCTTCTTTACCAGAAAGTAGATGAGAAAGAACCCCAGAGCCAGGGCAATAAACGTCCTGTGCAGGGGATGGCTAATTACCCGGACTTTGGCCCGTTTACCAAAGGTCTCCATGGAATCGATAGTATTGAATATGGACTCCAAAGCGCCGGGAGTAGCGGCATGAAAGTATTCCCCTCCCCCTATATCGGCAATGGATATAAGGAGTTCCTCATCGAACCCGCTGCGATAGGTGCCGGTATAGGTTTTTCCCGTCTTCGGGTCTGTATACTCCAGGGGGACCTCCCCTTCCCCTCCGATCCCGATGGTATAGATTCGAATATCCATTTTCGCCGCGAGGGTAGCAGCGGTCCGAGGAAGCACTTCTCCCGCATTATTTTCTCCGTCTGTCAGGAGGATAATGACCTTTCCCGGCGCGGTAGAATAACGAAGATGAAGAGCGGCAACAGAAATACCCATGCCGATAGCCGTACCGTCCCCTAAATCCATAAGGAAGAGGTCGTCCAAAGTACTAAAGAAATATTCATAATCCAGAGTGGGGGGTACCCGGAGGGCGGCTTCCTCTCCGAAGGTCACCAGTCCCACCGGATCGTGTTCCCGCCCTTCGACAAAGCTGCGTATAATACGCCGGGCCGATTCAAAGCGGTTCTCCGGTGGGAAATCCTTAGCGCCCATACTGGGAGACTCGTCTAAGGCAATCATAATATCTAGTCCACGGGTCAGATAGACCCGCTCTCTCTCAATTGTAACAGGACCTGCCAGAGAAAAGATAATGAAGCCGCAGCCCCCCCAGAATAAAACGGCCGAAAGAAAAATGAGAAAGCGCGCCCCCCCCTGGGGAGGAGCAAACCCTTCCTGGTCCCGCATAGAGAAGGAAAACTTGAGCCGCCCGCCGCGTTTCGGCCAAAAATGCCTCAGATACACGGCGGGAGGAATAAGGAGGAGAAGAAGAAGGAAAATGGGTGTCTCAAAGCTCATTCCCTGCTGCCTCCTTCTCCAACAATTCCTCAAGTATTTCCGAAGCTTTACGGACTATAGAAAGGTCCTCCCTTCTTCTCTCCATACTGGCCTTATACTCCCCGAACTTTATAAGATCTCCGTATTCCAAAAGAGGGAGGAAATACTGTTCAATGGGGTTTTCCTCTCCCGTTTCAGCCTGTTTCTCCCATTTTATCTCATTGATGGTCCTGGTAAGATAGTCCGTACCGGTCCGGGAATTTAAATAATGTCGTACCATACGGGTCAATCGAATATAAAAATCCCGGTGCTCCATCTCCTCTCCTTCCAAAACCGTAAGAGCAGAAAGAAGACGGCGGTAGGGTTGTCTTCGTCTTCGGTGTAAGAGGAACCTTCTCACTTCCTTTCGGATTCTCGCCCCGCCGACAATGAAAAGAAGGGGGATCCCAATTAGGGCTGAAATAATAAGCGTTGTCCCAAGGGCAGTCCCCGGAATAAAGAGTTGGCCCTTCAGATCTCGAAAGTCTTTGTCACCCTCCTCTCCCTTTAAAAGGGAAGTGGTATTAATGGTTATACCCTTCAGAAGGACCCCGCCGAGATCGACCGGGGGAAGCTCGCTTGAACCGGTTTTAAAGGAAACAAAGCGAATTCTCACTTCCACTTCGTCATTTTCTTGGTCCGAGAGAAGCATTTGTCGTATATGAATATATCTAGTAGAGGGCAGACTCTCCGGGACAGAAAGGGGAGCTGATGTGGAAAGAGAAAGGGTAAGTCTGAGTTCCACCTCATCTCCTATGTAGTAAACAGGAGGCAGAAAGAGGTCCTGCTCCACGCTGTACTTCTTCTCTCCCTCTTGGGCGATAAGCGGCGCGGAATAATAGCAGAGAAGAAGGAACGTAAGGAGAAGGACCTTACGAAAGAGTACAGAGAGAAAAGGTCCCCGGCAGCTCACGAGCGTTTTCTCCTCCCGCGAAAGAAGGAGACCAGTTTCTTCGCGGGATCTTCAGCAGTACTCAAAACGAGGGTGTCCACTCCCGCTTTAGCGCAGGCCTTCCTCCATATTCTCTCCTGGTCCTGAAAGAAATACTCGTAGTAGTCTCTGAACTTTTTAGAATTTCCCAAAGCGTGGACCGTTTCATCCGTCTCCGTGTCTTCCAGTTCCACCAGACCTGCCATGGGGAAGCGGGTATCTCCCTCGTCGGTGATTCTTAAGGCCACCGCGTCGTGCTTCTTCGCCAGAAGCATAAGCTCCCGCGGGGGAAGGCGAAAACGGAAATCGGAGAGGATAAAACAGATCCCTGGGCGTTTCATAGTCTCCTGGACCGTCCTCAGGGCCAGGGCAATGTCCGTCCCACGGCCCTCGGGGGTTATGCTCAAAGTGTCCCGGATAAGCCGCAAAGCATGTTTTTTCCCTTTATTGGGAGGCACCCAATGCTCTATCCGGTCGGAGAAGAAGACCCCTCCGACCCGGTCATTGTTCCTTACCGCGGCGAAAGAGAGGAGGGAAGCCACAATCCCGGCTGTAAGGAGTTTGTTCGTCTCCTCGGACCCGGAAACCATGGAAGCGGATACATCGACCAGAAAGAAGAGGGTTATCTCCCGTTCCTCCTTAAAAGTCTTTGTATAGGGCGCGCCCATCCTCGAGCTGACATTCCAATCGATAAGGCGGGCATCGTCCTCTTCCACATACTCCCGCACCTCGTCAAACTCGATGCCCGGACCCTTGAAGACAGACCGATAGTTTCCGGCAAAGAGGCCCTCCACCAGTTTTGAGGACACGAGTTCGAGGTTTTTTACCCTGGCAAAGAGCTTCTTACTATCCATTATGTTCCCTAGGGTACCGGGACGGTGGCAAGGATTTTGGCAATGACCTCCTCGGGGGTCAACTCTTCCGATTCCGCTTCGTAGGAGAGGATAATCCGGTGCCGGAGGACATCGTATACCATGGCTTTTACGTCGTCCGGAATTACGTAAGCGCGGCCTTCGAAAAAGGCCTTTACCTTGGCGCAGCGGTAGAGATAGAGGGTGGCCCTCGGGGAGGCACCGTACTCGATGAACCGCGAATAGGCCGCCTCTCCCCGGCCGGTAAGTCGAGAAGCGGAGATAAGAGAAACAATATACTCCGCTATCCGTTCGTCCGCGTGGATCTTAGAAATGATGTTTCGAATAATGGCCACCTTTTCGGGATCGATAACCCGCATAACGGGGATGTCCTTGCGGTCCCCCATCTTTCTTAAAATCTGAAGTTCCTCTTCTTGGGTAGGGTATTCCACTTTGAGTTTTAGGAGGAACCGGTCCAGCTGGGCCTCCGGGAGGGGATATGTCCCCTCCTGCTCAATGGGATTCTGGGTGGCCAGAACAAAGAAGGGATCGGGGAGATGATAGGTCGTGTCTCCCAGGGTTACCTGTTTTTCCTCCATGCACTCCAAAAGGGCGGACTGCACCTTTGCCGGGGCCCGGTTTATCTCATCCGCTAAGATAATGTTGGAAAATACCGGACCCTTACGCGGAAGAAACTCGCCGGTCTGCTGGCGGTAAATCATCGTCCCCACCAGGTCCGCCGGAAGAAGATCGGGAGTGAACTGAAGCCGCTTAAATTCGGCGTTTATCGTTTCCGCCAGGGTTTTTACAGCCAGGGTCTTTGCCAATCCCGGTACTCCCTCCACCAGTATGTGGCCTTCCGCTAATAGCCCCGTTAAGAGGCCGTCCACCATCCCGGCTTGTCCGACTATCCGTCTTCCCGCCTCTCGGCGGACCCGATTGATGTACACCAGCCCCTCTTCTATATTCGTTTCTAAGGTTTCTTTATCCATGTTTTATCCTTTTAGGTCCATTTTTAGGTCCTGTAATCGGCATTTTCCCGTACGTACTCGTATGAGAGGTCGCTCCCAAGAACAACAGCCTCCGCTTTCCCCATGGAAAGTTCTACTTCTATTTCCACCCTTCTTTTATGCTCCGGGAAGCCCGCTTTTTTCGGTTCCATCGCCGTATCCTTGAGATAGGTCTCCAAACGCTGCTCCTTTTCCTTTCCCAAACGGAATCCACCGTTTCTGTACAACAGTTCTCCCCCCATACTGAGGCTGACTTCTTCAGGGTCTAGAGGAATATCTTCATTTCCCGCGTAATCTCCTAAGGCCATAATGATCCTCCCCACATTAGGATCGTTCCCGAATACGGCGGTTTTTACCAGGGGCGAGTTAATGACCGCTTTTCCGAAACCCCGGGCTTCCGCCCTGTTTCTTGCGCCTTTAATCCGTACTCGAATAACATGCCCGGTCCCCTCGCCGTTCCGTACAATATCCTCAGCAAGATCGCGGCAGAGAGAGAGAAGGGCATCCGTAAAGAGTTCGGTGCCGGGAAAGGGGTGGGTTCCGGAACTGAGGATGAGGGCGGTATCACTGGTGGACTGGTCGCCGTCGATGGAGATGGCGTTAAAGGTTTCATTGACCAGGGGGGAAAAGATCTCACGTAACACCTGACGTTCCACAGCAATATCGGTCATAATAAAAACTAGCATGGTGGCCATATTAGGTTCCACCATTCCCGCCCCCTTGGCTATCCCGACAATCCTGCCCTCCCCTACCCGGCGGGCTTTCAGTTTGGGATAGGCATCGGTGGTCATAATGGCCCGGGCGAGGTCCAGAGCATCGGCGGGAGCATCTTCGGCGCCTTTGGCCATCTTCGATAAGGCCCCGGCCATCTCGCTTACCGGCAGCTGCCAGCCGATGATTCCCGTGGAGGAGGGTATATACTCCTGTGGGCTGCCCCCGAAGAGTTCGGCACACTTACCGCAGAGGTACTCCGCGTCGGAGACACCGCTGCCGGCCTGCACGTTGGCGATTCGATTGTTTATAAGGACGCCCCTAATCCCCTGAGATGCAAGACGCTGCCGGCCAATAATGACAGGCGCTCCGGGAAAGGCGTTTCGGGTAAACGCGCCGGCAAAAGCGGGGCTTGGCCCCAAAAGCCGAAGCAAAGAGAGGTCCATCCGCATCGGTTCGGGGATACTTCTCTCCGAGGGATAAAAATCTACCCTTTGGACGGAGGCGAGAAACCCCTCCGGGAGTTTCGCTTCCGCTTTTAGAGTCTCCAGGTACTCCGATGCACTTTTATACATAGTCATTCCCACTTTTATAATACGTTACAGGGATTGTATGCAACACCACGCAGACTTGTTATTCCTCTTAAGATGAATTAGATTCTATGGTAATGAAAGCTTCGGTCCTTATCGTGGAAGATGAACATATTACCGCCCTCGCCATTCAACGCAACCTGGAGAAGCTGGGATACTCCATCCGGGGAGTGGAAGATAGAGGTGAGGCCGCAATCGCTGTGGTAAAGGAAAAACAACCGGACCTGGTGCTTATGGACATCCTTCTAAAGGGCGAACTGGACGGTATAGAAACGGCGGAAGAAATCCACAGCTTCTCCAATGTTCCCATTATCTATATGACCGCCTGGAGCGATGATCATACCATTCATCGGGCAAAATTGACCGAACCCTTTTCCTA
>CAYXSD010000051.1:0-20674 GCA_964466335.1 uncultured Spirochaetales bacterium | reverse complement strand
AGTCCTTATATTGATTTAATCGAACAGTATTCGCGGTAAGAAACCATCAAAAGGAGCATCTAAAGCATAGTTCATACCCGAGGATGGGCATCTTGTAAAAGTAAAAGGAAGAATATGTGTTAAAAGGCTGTTGGTTATAGCAATTCTACATTTGGAAGTTGTTAAACTTCCAAATGTAGAATTTGCTTCATTTTCTTAGCGAGAATCGCATATCCAAACCTTTGGAGGCATTCTCATTGTGGCAAGTGCGTATGCACTTGCCACAATGAGATTTGCTGTGTTGTCTATGATTTTTTTTGTATTTTTTGTAAATTTATCCTTGTCAACGAAGGAAACATGCTTTATTCTGATTAGTAGAGGGACGATCACGGGGATGAATAGAACCGGTGAAGGCGTGTGACCGTCTCATTTTTTTATTCCATGATTTGGTCTATTAGAGACCAGATTTGCTATACACCACAAAGGAGGAGTGAATGACCACAAGTAACCAAACTGTTTGCAGGTCTCCACAGTTCCAGGTGCTTTCGAACGATGAACGCGAGATGATTTATTCAGCCGCACTCGAAGTCCTGGAGAGAACCGGAGTGAGGATCGAAAAGAAGGAAGCACTCGATATCCTCGGCGATGCGGGTGCTCGAATCCACGGCAATATTGCCCGTATTCCTTCCTACATCGTTGAGGAGGCTGTACGCACGGCCCCGAAAAAAATATTGGTACATGACCGCAACGGGAAACCCGCCATGCGGCTCGAGGATTCCTATTTTTATTTTGGAGAGGGGTCGGATTTGCCCCATATACTCGATACGTACACCGGAGAGTACCGCCGTTTTACAAAAAAAGATATCGGTTTAGCGGCGAAAATAACCGACGCGTTACCGGAAATGGATTTCCTCATGTCCCTGGGCCTCATCTGGGATGAGCCGGTGAACCTTACCGATCTCTATCAGTTTCAGGAAATGCTGTTCAACTCCACCAAACCGATTGTTTTTACCTCTCATGACAAGCGGGGAAATCAGGACATTATCGATATGGCGGCTATCGTTGCGGGCAGTCTCGAGGGCCTCCAGGAAAAGCCGTTTATTATCCACTACATCGAGCCAATTAGTCCCCTTATCGGATCGAAGGAATCGATGGACAAGCTGTTGTTGAGTTCCGAAAATATGATCCCCACCCTCTATACACCCACCATTTCGGCCGGCTCCACGGCACCGGCCACCCTGGCGGGAACAATCACGCAGGCTTTGGCCGAGTGCCTGAGCGGGGTCACTATTGCCCAGCTCAACCAAAAAGGAGCTCCCGTTATTATCGGAGGAGTTATGGGGGTCATGGATATGCAGACCACCTCGTTTACTTACGGGGGACCGGATTTCCACTTGATGTGTGCCGGAATGAATGAAATGGCCCACCATGTGGGGCTTCCCGTGTACGGCACCGCCGGATGTACCGATTCGAAAGTCGTTGACGAACAGGCCGCGATTGAAGCGTACTTCTCCATAGCTCTGCAGGCAATGAGCGGGGGCAATCTCATTCATGATGTCGGATACACCGGATCGGGGCTTATCGGAAACTTTGATATGCTTCCCATGGCCAACGAGATAATCGGGATGGTTAGGAGAATTATGCGGGGAATTAATACCGATAAAGACCACCGGGCGGTAGACCTTATTTGCAAGGTCGGTCCTAAGGGTAACTATCTCCAGGAGAAGCACACCATGGACTATTTCCGGTCGGAACACTGGTATCCGGAGATCCTCGACCGGCGGAACTTCGAAAAATGGTCCGCGGACGGGTCCAAAGATATGGGCCGGCGGCTGAATGAGAAAACCCGTTCCATACTCGAGGAGTACGAACCGGAACCGCTCGATGGGGCACTGGCAAAAGAGATTTTGGGCTTAATCGATTCGGAAGGAAAAAAGAGAAAGGTCGAGTAAACAAGGAGGAACATGATGCGATCGAATAGAGCAAATGTTACTGTACAGAATACATTACGGTTTCAAATCCTCTCCGAGAGTGAAATTAAGCAGATCCACGCTTCCAGCATGGAGGTGCTTTGGCGATCAGGGGTATTTATCGAATCTCAGGAAGCTCTCAATATGATGGAAGAAGGAGGATGTAAAGTAAAGGACGGAATAGCAAAAATTCCACCCGGCCTTTGTGAGTGGGCAATCGATTCCGCCCCCAGCCATTTTCTCCTGTTTGACCGGAGTCAAAAGAACCCGCTCGATATAGGCGGATATAATTCCTATTTCGGTATGGGACCGACTCTCCTGCATATGCTCGACCCCGATACCGGCGAGCGCCGCAAGTTCAGGAAATCGGATACGGCAATGGCCGCGAAGGTGGCCGACGCCCTCCCCAACGTAGAATGGGTAATGGGATACGGGACCTTAAGTGACGTCAATCCCGATTACGCTGACCGCCACGAGTTCGAAGCAATGATGCGCAACACTTCAAAACCGCTTGTTATCTGGAGTGACACACCGGGGGGTGTCCGCGACGCGATCAAGATGGCGGCATCGGCAGTCGGAGGTGAGAAGAAGTTTTTAGAAGCGCCGTTTTTCGCCTCCTACTCCGAGCCCATCTCCCCGTTCATTCAGAACAAAATGGCGGTAGAAAAACTGCTATTGACTGCCGATTACGGCATTCCCACTGTACACACTCCTATCCCCCAGACCGGGGCAAGCGCGCCGATTACGCTGGCCGGGGAACTGGTTTCCACCAACGCGGAGAACCTGGCCTCTATCGTCATCTCGCAGCTGCGCAAACCGGGTTTTCCCATTATTATGGGCGGAGTAATCGGGACAATGGACATGCTTCAGGCGCAGCTTGCCTACGGGGCGCCGGAGATGCAGCTCATGCTGGCGGCAACTATGGACATTGCCCATTACTATGGAATACCCACCTGGGGAACTGCCGGCTGCACGGATTCTAAAATCGTCGATCAGCAGGCGGCAATCGAAGCAACACAATCGGTGCTCTGTTCAGCGCTGAGCGGGGCCAACCTGGTCCATGATACCGGCTACATGGGATCGGGAACGATAGGAGCGCTCGAAATGCTCGCGCTCGTTAATGAAATCATCGGATATGCCAAGTTCATTACGAAGGGTATCAGAGTTGATGAAGAGACCCTGGCTGTTGATGTAATCAACAAGGTAGGACCAGGCGGAGAATATCTAACAACCAAGCACACCTTCGACCATTTTCGTGAACAGCTCTATCCTCAGTCGCTTATGGACCGCCAGATGCGCGATAAGTGGGAAACAGGCGGGGCCAAGCCGCTTAGGGAACGGCTCCACGAGAAGGTCCAGGACATTCTCAAAAATCATCAACCGGAACCTCTCCCCCAAGAGGCCCTGGATACCATTGAAGATGTAATGTCCAAGTATAAGGACAAATAAGGAGGGATGGCGCAATGCTTATTATCGGCGAGTTGATAAACTCAACACGAAAAGAGGTGAAAGAGGCTCTCCAAAATCAGGATGAAAAAACCATCCGGAGGCTAGCTCGGGAACAGGTCGACGCTGGAGCTGATGTTCTCGATGTAAACACTGCCACCAGTCGTGCACAAGAGATAGAGCACTTAGAGTGGGTAATCGATCTTATCTACGATGAAGTGGGAGAAGAAGTGCGGCTGGTAATAGACAGCCCAAATCCGGAGGCAATATCCCGAGGCCTCGAACGTGTAACATCTCGTCCCCTCGTAAACTCCATTAACAACAAAGCGGATACGACAGATGCCTTGATTCCCCTGTTAAAGGAACACGACGCGGATTTTATCGGTTTGACGATGGGCGCGAAAGGAATGCCAAAAACGGCAGAGGACAGATTAGAGGAAGCGGAACAGCTTATTAAAACAATTAAGAGAGAAGGATTAAAGCCGGAACGGATGTATATCGATCCGCTGGTTATGACTGTAGGCAGTAACCAGGAACAGGCAGGGTATGTAATTAAGACCGTTCAGACAATTAAGGAGCGTTGGGGAGAGGAAGGAGTAAAGACCTCGGTGGGACTGAGCAATGTTTCTCACGGACTTCCCAAACGGACCCTTATAAACCAGGCATTCTTGGCAATGCTGCTCCAGGCAGGGCTTGATGCCGCACTCATCGATCCTCTGGATCGAGAAATGATTAATACATTACGGGCATCGGAGGCTGTTTTAGGCATCGATGCGAGTTGTCTACACTACATTAAATACATGAGAAAACAGGGGTATTAAGGAGGAATCATGAGCGTTTTAGAAGATTTAAACAAAAGCATCGTTGAAATGGATGTGGAAAAAGCCGAGGAGCTTGCACAAAAAGCCCTTGATGAAGGACTCGCGGCAGAAAAAATCCTGAATGAGGCATTGGTCCCCGCAATGGATTTTGTCGGCGAACAGTACGAGAAAGGAAAACTGTTCGTCCCGGAAATGCTTCTCTCCGCGAAGACGATGAAATCCGCAATGGAACTGCTTAGGCCTCAGCTTACTGAATCCGGCGTAGAACCAAAAGGGCGGGTAGTCATCGGTACGGTAGAAGGCGATCTGCACGACATTGGACAAAATCTTGTTGCCATGATGCTCGAAGGGGCCGGCTTTGAGGTAAACAATGTGGGAACAGAAACAACTGCCGAAGAGTTTGTACAAGCGGCCACCGACTCGAAGGCCAACATCGTCGGGCTCTCCGCGCTGCTTACGACTACCATGACCCATATGCCCGAAGTAATAAAGGCGCTCCAAGAGGTGGGATTGAGAGAGAAGGTCAAGGTATTGATCGGCGGTGCGCCGGTTGATACTGATTTTTGCCAAGAGATCGGAGCGGACCGATACGCCTCGGACGCAAGCGCCGCGGTCCGAGCTGCGAATGAGGAGAATAAAAAATAGATCTTTAAAGCTGGGTCATCATTTACGGCGGAACCAAACCCGCGGCAGAAACGACGGAAGCCCGTCTCTCGCCGAGAGAGCGGGAAAACAGCTGGAGAATTTCATTATGAAGAGCATGCTCTTTTACGGAGAGCATGCTCTTTTTCTTTTTCCACTCAGCCACTTTCAAAATTAACTAATTTTGAAAGTGGCCCCACCAACCGAAGAACCTTAGCTCTCAGCAGCAACTACTTCCAGGAGGCGGCCATTCGGTCGAGTTCTTTGCAGAGCGCCTCTGAAAGCAGCTCCGGTTCGTGCTCAATTGTGGCCAGGGTCTGTTCGATCAGCCGTTCGTTAAATCGTCTGCCCCCCTGTTCCAGCCAAGTATCGTAAATACTGCGGTCGAACAGATTCGAATACCACACCTCCCGGTAATGGTCCATGGTGTGTTTCTGGTCCATAAAGTGGCCGCCCGGCCCCACCGAATGGATAATCTCTAGGGCAAGGGTATCATCGTTTACCGGGACTCCCCGCATGTAGTGCTGTATCATCTCTAAGATTTCACTTACCAGTACCATGTACGCGGGGGAGACCATGGACCCATGATCCAGGAGCCCGGAATCGTGAATCATATTTGCCCCGCTCAAGCATGATGAGAAGCAAGAGTAGGTCGCCTCCGCGGCGGCCTGCGAGTCGGGAAGCTTTGAATCGGAACAGCCGGCGGTCCCGAAAGAGGGAAGCCGGTAGTAGTGGGCAAGGCTGGCCATGGCCGCGGACATTAGGCTCATCTCCGGCGCACCGTAGGAGAAAACCGTGGTCCTCATATCCATGACCGTTGGGAACCCGCCGTAGATGATCGGCGCTCCCTGGCGCGCGGTTTGGGCAAGGACTAACCCCGTTAAGGCTTCCGCTGAAGCTTCCACAATTGTTCCCGCGAGAGTGGAAGGCGCGGTACTGCCGGATTGAGGAGCGGAAAAACAAATTTGAGGTATACCCTTCCGCGCGCAAAAGATAATCTTCTCCACTGCATCATTGGGGAACAGCATGGGAGATATAGGATCGATTAAAACCGCAAGGTTCGGAGAGTGGCGAATCCGTTTTTCGTTGCCCGCAAGCAGGACTATCATCTCGTAGATGTCCTCAAGACTGTTCATGTCCTTACAGCTTACAACAATCGGTTTTTCGGTGTATTTAAATGCTTCTTTAAGCACCATCCGGTCCGCGATATTGGGAGGGACATCTTTGGCAAGTCCGAAAGTCAGACCCCAGTGGTAGTTAGGAAGAGCGTCCAGTACGGTGGCGGTTGTCCGGACATCTTCCAAAGTAAAGGATCTTCGTTCGGCAGTAAAGGGAACTAGATAATCTACACAGTCGAGAGTGGGACCGAACCAGCTTCGATCCCGCTCCAGAATAACGGAACGGTCGCCGTTTCGTTTTCCCATAACTACCCGCGAAGGTGCCTTTCGAACAGACTCTTCCACCAGCCAGGCGGGGATATGGACCCGATTACCGTCCACACTGGCTCCGGCACCATCCAAAAGCTCGAGTGCTTCCGCGTGATCTATCTTTACTCCGGTACGTTCCATTAGTTCGAGAGTCGCGCCATGGATCTCCTCGAGGTTGTCCTGGGAGATAACATTTAGTCTTGGTTTTAAATTAACATCGGGACGATAGTCGGTCATAGCATTACTCCTCGGGGGAAGAATTATATATTGTGTGACGTGTCGGCGGGTCCTGAAGCGATACCCTACAGAACCTCTTTAAGGGGGACAAATAATTAAAACGCATTTGCTTAATACACGAAAGCGTGGAGGGGATAATCGATAGGCTCATTTCCGCAGCTGTTATGCAACTACACAATTCCAACACCGTGTCCGATTTAACGTAACGTAATGCTATTTGCAAAAATCCTTCTGCAAAAACCTACCTCATAACCGAATTGTGGCATATACTGCTTTTCGTGTCAATAAAAAATGGGGCAAAAAATGAGGTCAAGAAGAAAAAAATCCTGAAAGATTCCCATCCGTTCATGTGATGGTTATAAATACCACACAGCAAAGATCAATTACTCAAGATCGCCTTAGCAGTTTTGGCGAACACTACAGAAAAATGCAATTGTAATTATTAAAAAAATTCTACTTTCAGAATTACTGTACATAAAAACGGGCTATAAAATACAACTTGCATTTTATACCTTATAAAATAATAATATGTAATGTAAACATATTTTTTCTTCATTGCTTTAGTGCTATAATTCTTACACTGTACCTTTAGATTTTGTAACTCATTATATTATAATAACTTACAAAATCGACTCCATATTGAGGCTCTGAAAAATGGTAATTTTGAAAGGGCCTTAAATAATAACCTAAAAAAAATCATAGAATGTGTTGACTTTAACTCACGATTTCCACTATTATATAAAAGGATAGTGTATAGGGTGTATCAATATATGCTCTAGCTATAGAAGAATCACTGTCTATACTATTTCGCCCGTAATTAATACCTGGTTCTTATGAAGCTTTTCTTTTAGTCTTAATTACAAACCATGCGGATGAATGTTCAAGCAGGTGAAATAATAGAGTATGTATCACCGGCATAATGTACATATGTGATACAGCAGCTTCGACGTTTAATCTCAGTTTAACAGGATTTTAGCGTCGTTGCGTAACAACAGTAACCCAAATATGTAATCTACAACTATAGGGACGGAATGGAATATGGAAGAAGAGAAAAAACCTAAAATCAAAGTCGAGAATATATATAAGATTTTCGGCCATCATCCCGAGCGGGCCTATAAACTCCTGCAGGAGGGGGTCTCAAAGGAAGAAATCCTAAAACAAACGAAACAGACAGTCGGTGTTGTGGACGCCTCTTTTACTGTTTATGAAGGAGAAACCCTCGTTATAATGGGTCTTTCAGGCAGCGGTAAGTCAACACTCCTCCGCTGTGTCAACCGTCTCATCCCGCCCACCTACGGGAAGGTGTATGTAGATGACACGGATGTACTGGCCCTGGATAACAAAGAGCTCCTAGAACTTAGACGGAAGAAATTCGGAATGGTCTTCCAGCGGTTCGCCCTCTTCCCACACCGGACGGTACGGGAAAATGTCGAATACGGACTGGAAATCCAGGCTGTGGACCCGGAAATACGAAGGGAAAAGGCCGACAACGCTATCGAGCTTGTTGGTCTCGGCGGTTGGGCCGATGTGTATCCCAACCAATTAAGCGGGGGTATGCAGCAGCGGGTTGGGCTTGCCCGGGCATTAGCTGTAGACCCGGATATTCTCCTAATGGACGAGGCCTTCAGTGCCTTAGACCCCCTTATTCGTACGGAAATGCAGGATGAACTCCTTGCGTTGGAGAGCCGGGTCCAAAAAACAATTGTATTTATTACACACGACTTGGATGAGGCCCTCAAAATGGGTGATCGTATCGTTCTTATGAAGGACGGGAAGATCGTTCAAATTGGGACTTCCGAGGATATTCTTACCAATCCCGCTAACGATTATGTAGCGAAATTTCTGGAGAATGTGGATATTACCAAGGTAATAACAGCGGAAGACGTCATGAGAAAACCAAAGAGTGTAGCTTTCTTAAAAGACGGTCCGCGAACGGCACTCCATAAGATGAAAGAGGCAAGTATGTCCGGTATTTTTGTAACAAAACAGGACAGAGAATTCATCGGATATGTGTCCGCGGAGAAAGCCTCCAAAGCGGTAAAGGAAGAATCAAAAGATTTGGGTGCACTGATAGACAACGAACATCTGCAAAAGGTGGAGCTGGCAACCCCGGTCCGAGACCTTTTTAGGGCAGTTTTTGACAGCAAGTATCCCGTGGCAGTGATTGACCACGAAAACAAATTAAGAGGTGTAATTGTAGAAGGTGCAGTTCTCGGTGCCCTCGCTGAAAGAGGAGAGTACAATGATTAAACTACCAAGAATACCCCTAGGCGACGGTATAGAAGCAGTACTGGAATTTCTTCAGGACCTTCTCTCCCCACTAACAAAGGCATTTTCCGATGTGGTGGAACTCGGGATTGAAGCGATTGTGGACGGACTGCTCTTTCTACCCCCCATTATTCTTATTGTAATTTTTGCCCTGGGCGCGTGGAAATTAGCGGATTGGAAGGTCGCGATCTTTACCTTTGTAGGGCTTCTCCTTATATACGACCTGGAACTCTGGGACCCGACAATAAATACTCTCGCCCTAATAATTATTGCAACCGCAATTGCAGTGGCCGGAGGAATCCCCTTAGGGATCATTGCCGGACTAAGTGACGGGTTTCAAAGGTTCGTAACCCCCATTCTGGACTTTATGCAGACCATGCCGGCCTTCGTGTATCTCATACCTGCAATACCCTTCTTTGGGTTGGGCCCGGTCGCAGCGGTTTTTTCCACCGTGATCTTCGCGGTACCGCCGGCAATTAGGCTTACTTCCTTAGGAATTAGGCAAATCGACCCGGAGTTGATTGAAGCCTCTGAGTCCTTCGGCTCTACAATGATGCAAAAACTCATTAAAGTTCAGATGCCCATTGCAACACCCACCATTATGGCGGGAGTCAATCAGACCATTATGCTCTCCCTCTCTATGGTGGTCATCGCCGCTATGATCGGCGCCGGTGGTCTCGGTGGAGAAGTTTGGCGGGCAATTCAGCGGCTCCGCCCCGGTATGGGCTTCGAAGCAGGCTTAGGTGTTGTTATCCTCGCTATGGTACTGGACAGAATTACCCAAAACATAACCGCGTCTAAGAGAAGCAAGAACGAAACGGCTGCCTAGCGTAACACTAATTAGGATGGGTCTAAAGTAGGTAAAAAAAATCCTGGAAAGGGATGACTTTGGAGGAAAAATAGAGTATATTAGTTCGTATAGAAAACTTTTGATTATAGAATTGTGTATGAGAAAATTAGTGTATAAGGAAATAAGGGTATGAAAAAATATGTAATGCCCATAATTAGGATATGTTTATTGTAACAGGAAGGTATTTGCAGCGTTAATGGGATTTCCGGTAATGGGCTGGTCCGTAGCACTGCAAAAAAATAGAAGAACAAAATTTTTAGGAGGAATAGAATGAAAAAATTTGGAAAAGTCTTACTCGCGCTAATCTTGTGCCTTGCGGTAGTAAGCACCACGGCATTTGCGGGCGGACAAGGCGAAGAAAAGAAAGGCGAAGTGGAACTGGTGTACGTTGAATGGGCACGAGCTGTGGCCATTACCCATGTAGCTGCTGAGATCCTCGAAAGACAAGGATACGAAATTAAGAATCTCTCCGTAGCCAACTCTGCAATGTGGGCGTCTGTGGCAGCTGGTGATTCCGACGCGCTTCTCTGCGCGTGGCTGCCGAGTACCCATGCCGATCTCTACGCTGAGTTTGAGGACGACATTGTCGACTTAGGCCCCAACTACACCGGTGCGAAACTCGGTTTTGTTGTTCCCAGCTATGTTACCATTGATTCAACAAGGGAAATGGCTGACCACATCGACAAGTTCGACGGTGAAATCATCGGAATTGACCCCGGCGCCGGTATGTCCAAGGCAACAGAGAAAGCCATTGAGAACAACACATCTAACTTAGGTGAGTTCGAATACGTATCCGGTTCGGATGCTATTATGGTTGCCGCTCTCCAGGATGCCATTAAAAACGAAGAATGGATTGCCGTTCCCGGTTGGGCACCCCACTGGATGTTCGGTGAATGGGACCTTAAAATCCTCGACGATCCCGACCAGATTTTCGGTACGGAAGAAACCATTAACACCGTTGTTCGGAAAGGCCTAAAAGAGGACTTGCCCGAGGTATACGAATTCTTTGCTGAGTTCCCCTGGCCGAAGCTCGAAGGCGAAATGAGTAAACTTCTTGTTATGAACAAGAATAATCCAGGAAAGGTTGAACAGAATGCAGAAGAATGGGTAGATGACAACTGGAGCACCATTGAATCTCTCTTACCCTAACCAATAGTTCGGTCAATACACAGCAAGAGCATTAAAGCTCATTGTTGTGAGCGTAAATAAAGACAAAAGGCCTGTTTGAGGATGTTCCTCAGACAGGCCTTTTTTCTTCTCATTTCAGCTGCTTTTCAGCTGCTATTTTCCCTCGCCACCATAGGCGAAGGAATAGATGAAATTTGCTGTGTTTTCTTCTTCCAAGCCCTCCGGAGAATCGCTTAACACCTGTAGTTGATACTGGACCCCATCTATATCCATTACCATGAGATACCCATAAAAAACCGTGTCCCCTTCAAGCTTTTTATATTTCGCGCTCACTGCCGGATGGCCCTTATACCGAACGGACTGATGAAAGAGGAGCTCCCCCGAACCGGCAACCCTCTTTACTGCCGCGTCCAATCCTTCCCAAATTATTGCTTCTTCTCTGTCTGGAAGACCGTGGGCCAGAGCACTTACCATGTAGATCCTACTGTCTCCATAGGCCAGAAAAAAATCCATCTTCATAGTCCCCAGGGATGTCTTGATTTCTTCGGTCTTTTTTTCAATCTCACCGGCATCGGAAGGAAAAGTAACAGAAAAATTGTAGGATTCGCTCTCCAACACCGCACCGCCCTCCTCCATACAGGAAACTATTAATGGAATAACGAGGACCACCCATAGAATTGAGGCTATAGAAAGGATACTGCGTGAATAATTCATCTCATCCCCCTGATTTCAAGATGGAAAGAAAAACCTCGTACAGGATACCACAGTACCGCCCAACGGACAACTTAAAAAAATCCATTAAAAAAATCCATTCCATCTCGATACTCTACAGTGAAAAACAGAATTGGGTTAGCAATTGTGCAAAGTGCATACGCACTTTCCACAATTAGAATGCCTCGAAAGGATTGAATATGCAATTTCCGCTAAGAAAATGAAGCAAATTCTAAAAGGTGAAGTCTTTAAGACTTCACCTTTTAGAATTGCTGAGTTGGGTCTTTTTCATTATCTTGTTTTCCGATAAGTTTTAGTGTATGGAAAATGAAGTCGTGTTATCCAAGGTCGAAACAAGAAAAGACATGAGAGATTTTGTCTTTTTCCCTCGTCGTCTTTATGCCGAAGCCGAGTATTGGGCCCCGCCGATATGGTGGGAAGAAAAAAAAGCCTATACTCCGAAAAAAAATCCCATACTTAATACATCAGATATGGTCCTCCATGTCGCCAGACGCGGAAAGGAAATTGTAGGGAGAAACCTTATCTATATCGACCAACGTTTTAATCGGTTTTATAATACTAGGACCGGATTATTCGGTGCCTTTGAAGTTGAACATAACATAGAAACCGCCGAGGTCCTCCTATCGGCTGCTGAAAAGTGGTTAAAAAAGCAAGGGATGGACACTATTAGAGGGCCAATTCATCCCGTCGCAGAGAATTGGGGATTTCTAAAAGAAGGATTCGACTCTCCGCCGGTATTCATGTCCCCTTACAACTTTTCCTACTATAACGAGTTTTTACCTCGCCTTGGATACGCTAAGATTAAAGACCTTTTTGCTTATGAAGCAGACGCAAAAAAGGGGTATGTAATTCCGGAAAGATTTACACGATTTTATACGACTTTTTTTAAACGACACCCGGAGTTCTCAATTCGAAGATTAAACAAGAAAAACCTTTTGGATGACGCAAGATCAATTCTTCATATTTCTAATGAGTCCTACAATGGTAACTGGGGGTATGTTCCCGTAGAAGAAAATGTATTTCTTGATGTTTTTAAAGTGCTTAAAATGATAGTTGATCCCGATGCTGTGTGGTTTGTCGAAGACAGAGGGACTCCGGTAGGATACGCACTTGGATTCCCCGATATTAATCTTGTTTTACGAGAAATAAAGGGGAGTCTGTTCCCCTTGGGATGGATTAAGCTTCTTAGATATATAAAAAGAGCACCCCGTTACAGACTTTTCGGTCTTGCGGTAATGCCTGAATACCGTAATGCTGCTCTGGATGTCCTTCTCTACATGAAGATTTTCTCCTCTCTTAAGCCCAAAAACATCTGTCTGGAAGCAAATTACATACTAGAAGACAATAACAATATAAAAAACGCTTTGATAAAATTAAAAATGGATCTAGTAAAAACATATAGAATTTATCAAAAATTGTTATAAGCTTGAACAAATGCGGAACAAACGCAAAGAAGGCTTGATATTTTATTATAAAAGCATTACACTTCCACTAAATTGTATGTAAAATACGGTAGTAATCTTGGCTTCAATAATATGGTAAGAAAACATTTTACAATAGGAGAATTTTAATGGCAAAAAAAACAACAAAAACCACCGGCACTCCCTCCAAAACGAGCACAGTCCAGCTGGGAAATATCGCAAGCCTCTATAAGTTTCCCGCTGTCATAAAAGAGAGCAAACAGGGCACCAAAATAAAAACGATTACAGCAGCGGATGTCTCTGAGGAAGGATTAATTACAAAAGCGGAGAAGGAAATGACCTTTGCAAAATCCATAATGGATAAGGTCGAAAAATACTACCTTCAGCCGAATGACGTCATTCTAACCGTTACCGGAATTATCGGGAAAGTGGCAATCGTAGATGAAAGTTTAAAAGGAAAATGCATAAGCAGCTCCACTCTCATTGTAATTCGGTTTAACGAAGAAAAAACAAAGAAGGATGACGCAATAACCCTTCTTATGTACCTTCGCTCTGATGCGGGCCAAAAAGCCCTTCAGAAGATGATTACCGGTAAATCCATGAAAATTATCAATATTGGGACGGTATCCAAAATGAAAATACCCGAACCAACACCGGAAGTGAAGAAAATCGCAAAAGCTGATTTTGCTAAGATACAAAAGCACTTTCAAAAAATTGAAGAGACGAAAAAAGCTATTGACGAATTGTTTAAGAGTTTTCTTAAATAAAGTCTGATACCCGTAATACCGGAGTAAATTCGAGGGGTCTTCGGAGGACCACTTCCCGGGCGTCATTTGTCTCTCTGAAAGTCCTCCACCCCTTCCCATCTAAGAGCACTTCATTGGGGATGAAATCTCCTTTATATCGCATGTGCCTGTTTTCTTCTATGTAGTATCCTAAATAACAATAAGCGATATGTTGGTTCATCCCCCGCTGAATAAGAGAAACAATGAAAAAGGTTCCTATGCTTTCACGTTTGTAGCTGTCGTTATAATAGGAGTAGATTGCTGATAGAGATTTACCCGTTTCGTCAAAATGACATACGCCAATAAGGGAATTCTCCTCGTATAACCGATACTGTCTTGAATGGGACATGTCGCATTCGAAAGACTCTTTAAACAACCTATAGGAACCTTCAGTGGCTTCAGCCTCTTCGTCCCGCCGAGTAATAAAGCGTTTTTTGTGAATTCTATAGAGATGATACATTTCCTCGGTACATTCGCTGCCGTCGGTTATTTCCAAATGGAATTTTTTATTCCGATTCAATACCCGTCTTCCCCTCTTAGATATCTTGGCCTTATTTGCAACTACTCTTAGGGGAATACAGGCATGACAGATATTGCAAAAAGGTCGAAAAAAATAATTCCCAAAATGCCTGTATCCTCTCGCTAATAGGAGGTCCAGCTCGCTCTCTTTAAGGCCCGCTACTAAAAAATGCTCACTGGTAAAGGACCTATTCGGAAGATAGGGACAGGGTATTGTTGAGTCGGGAAGCAGCTTGACCACCATACCCTTACGCTTACTCCGCCGGCCCGATGGTAACAATGGAATCGGGAGATTCCTCCTCTACATAAATATCTTCATAGCGTTCTGAGGAGTATTGCTTATGTTTACCGGGCATGTAGGTACTGGCGAAAAAATAGATAATGTCTTGCATGTCGTCATCGGAATCACAGAGCGAGTATCGATAATAGCATTCGTATCTTTCGAGAACATTTCTACGTTTCTCATCTATTTCCAATTCAGGATCGGTATATCGCCTTAATCTGCTTCTTAATCCTCCGATCCAGACTTTCGAAAAGAAAAACAGGTTTAGTTTCTTTTTATCATCCATGTAATACAGCTCGAAAATTCCGGCCATAGCCGGAACACTCTTAATAATGGAGTACTTGTCCGTCTGTTTTAGAGGAGACCAGCGGATTGTGTAGTACACTCCGCCATACTGGTCGGTTTTCTTTTTCACCAAAGGATCCATCGGGTCATTATAGGCCCCTCTCCTTCTCTTCGCAAGCGGTCTTCGCAAGCAGTCTTCGCAAGAGGATTTTTCAAGAAGGGCTGACTGAATTCGACGAGGTCCTTTCAGCATTAGATAATTGCAAGAACAGATTGCTCCGGGACCTTCAATTTAGTATACTCCCATGAGGAGTTCATATTCCATGGACCTTTTTGAAAACGCCCATATATCAGAAGAAGGACCTTTGGCTTACCGGATGCGCCCCCGTGACCTGGATGAGTTTAAAGGTCAAGACCACATCGTGGGTCCGGGCAGACTTCTTCGAAGAGCCATTCAGGCGGACCAACTCTCATCGCTGATTTTCTTCGGCCCTCCCGGAACGGGAAAAACGACCCTGGCCAGGATTATAGCCAATACCACAAAAAGCGCCTTTGTAACCCTAAACGCGGTTCTAAGCGGTGTAAAAGACATACGGGAGGAAATCGCGGCGGCTCGGGAGCGGAAAGACCTCTACGGTACACGCACAATCCTCTTCGTGGATGAAGTCCACCGTTGGAATCGGGCACAGCAGGACGCGCTTCTCCCCTGGGTGGAGAACGGGACCTTCATCCTCATAGGTGCCACTACTGAAAATCCCTACTTCGAGGTAAACAAGGCCCTAGTGAGCAGAAGCAGAATCTTCCAGCTTGTCCCTCTAACAGAAGAGGACTGTCTTAGGATAGGGAGGGAGGCGTTGAAAGACCCCCTTCGCGGATACGGAAACTATTCCATCGACTTTGACGATGATGCCCTCCATCACCTCGCCAGAATTGCCAACGGGGATGCCCGGTCCATGCTCAATGCCATCGAGCTTGCGGTGGAAACTACCCCTCCCGTCTTTCCGCCGCCTCCCACAGAGACTATACGAATAACCCTTGCCGAGGCTGAGGAGAGTATCCAGAAAAAGGCCGTCCTTTACGATAAGGAAGGGGACTTTCATTACGATATAATAAGCGCTTTTATTAAGTCCCTCCGGGGGAGCGACCCGGACGCCGCCCTCTACTGGCTTGCCCGAATGGTCCGGGCCGGTGAAGACCCGAAGTTCCTCTTCCGCCGAATGCTCATCCTCGCTTCGGAGGATGTAGGCATGGCGGACCCCCATGCCTTGGGCGTGGTAGAAGCCGCGGCAGCCGCCTTTGAGCGGGTGGGACTTCCGGAGGGACGCTTCCACCTGACCCAAGCCGCCCTGTATCTGGCCACCGCGCCAAAATCCAACTCCGCTTTGGGGTTCTTCGACGCTCTCTCTCATATAGAAGAGGAACAGGACGGTGAGGTCCCCCCCCGCCTGAAAGACGCAAACAGAGACAAGGAAGGTTTCGGACACGGAGAAGGCTACCTCTACCCACACGCCTACAAGGACCATTGGGTACCGCAGCAGTATCTTCCCCGGGGGCTCGCGGGAAGGATTTTTTACAGCCCCTCCGATCAGGGATACGAAGACAGCCTCCGGGAGGAGGTCTTAAGAAAACGGGAATCCTCCCTGGAGATCATGGCGGAACCGGATTTTGATGAAGTCCTCACCTTTGGCCATGAAATACCGGCCTCCACCGTGTGGATCGGAAGGACCTTGGATTCAAGGGACCATACTACGAGGAGCATACACGAAACGATTATGGAACTTCTTGCTCTTAAAAGGCACTACCGGGTCCTGGTAGCAGCAAAGGGGGGAGGTTCTCTGGTGTGGGCGCTCATTCGACGTGTACCCGAAGGAGGGGTATGGGTACATCCAGCATCAGAGGAGCAAAAGGAGCTTCTCCTCCGTTACGGAGAGACCCTCCCAGAATACGAACGCCCCTTTTTCTTATCCACTCCATTGAAAGAAAGGGCGGCGGAACTAAAGCAGGAGGGAATTTGCTTCGAAGGATGCGTCCTTCAGGACCAGAGTACTGAGCGATTGGAGGAACTTCTCCCTTCCCTAATTGATCTCTTCGCATCCCGGGGGACTTTGGTCATTTCTCATGTCCTTCCCTCAGAATCTCAGCGCCTCTCCCAGTTTTTCCCCTCCCAGGCCGGGGAAGACCTACTCTCCCGGGTTAAGAAAGCAGAAGAGGCGCTTTACACAGGCGAAACAACTGGAGTCCCCTCGGAAAAAGACGTTTCTGAGCTCCTTAAGGGAATACAAATGGATATACTCCCCCCGCGAAGGGAGGAATACCAAGAGGAACGATACATCCCCCCCGAGGTCCTTCAGCATTGGCTCAATCCCCATAAGAACGGGTCTCTTTACGGAAAAACCCTCTTTGAAACACTCGGGAAAGAGGATTTTCAGCGCTTTAACGACATAATAACCGCTGCCATTGCAGGAAAAACGGTCTCCTGGCGGCGAAAAGCCAGATATATTACCGCAAAGACTGGAAAATAATAACTAAAGTACTATACTCTAATTAGTGAGGCTCTTTCAAAATGCTATTTTTCAGAGCGTCAATATTTGGTCGACAATACACATTATATTCCAAGTATTTATTTTATAAAAAAAAGATAAAACATATTTTCTTCAATTGGAGGCTATTGAATGAAGAAATCAATGTACGTTAAGGTCCGGATTTTTCTCCTTTTAGGATTTTTTTTATTATTACCCTTCATGCTATTTGGATATAATCCCCCTGCAGGAGGCTCGGAATTTCATGACATAGGTTCTCCTTCTTCACTTGGTTCAGGGGCCTCCGTTACCGACACCGAGGCACTTCATCCAGGTACGTACAATCCTGCCGCGGCAGGAACCAGGGAGCAGTTTTCTCTATCCGGCAGTTACATCGGTTTTCTTGGACCCCAGGGAGGAGAAACGGGGTTGTTTGGACACGGAGCGAATCTGGACGTAATTATCCCCACTGTTTTCGGTAATATTCTCGGCGGCGCAAGTTTCTACCATTCACAAATGCCCGGTATGTTCCTGGGTACTATGGCGGTGTTTCGAGTCGGGTATTCCAGAGAGATATTCAATAATGTTTACATCGGTGGAAACGGTGTTCTGAAAATCGGGAAAAAAGACAGCGCCGGTTTTGGTATTGCCGGTGATATCGGATTCCTTCATACCCCCGGAGACCTTGGTTTCTTTAAAAATTTTTCCTGGGGCTTTGCGGGAAAAGAGCTCGGCCTTCCCTACGATCCGGACAACGGAAATGTGGAAGACGACCGTTCTGCCGTACCTGCGCCTTTTACCCCGGCAATCGGTTTTGCATTCAATCCCTTGGAGTTGGAGGAAATAGCCCTGAGGTTCCACGGGGACCTATCCTTTCCTACCTTCTCCTCTCTCCGGATCGGTACCGGATTGAAGTTTTACTACCAGGATGTTTTCACGGTTAAAACGGCGATGCATTTCGATACATTGCAACTGGCGGACCCCTCTATGGCTGACCGCAGTCTCATTCCATCCCTGGGGATCCAGTTCAATCTCTCCAACATTATCGCTTCCGGTGAAAGAAACAAAAAACCAGAAGAGAGTCGGTCCCCCGGATCCAACAACGGAGGAGTTAAAATAGAGGCTGCCGCTGCCCCACTCACAGCCGGTGTATGGGCCGCAAGCTTGGGTACGGAGATCCTTATTGGGGAGCTCGATGAAGATCCGCCTAGAATCAGCATTACTTATCCGGAAACTCAATACATTTCCCCGAATAACGACGGAATTCAAGACGAGCTTACCATCCCTATACACATTGAAGATCCAAGCTATGTGCAGGGATACACATTAAAAATATTTAACCACCAAGGCAACTTGGTTAGGGAAATTAAAAACAAGGACCCCCGACCGGAGAATTTTAGCTTCTCCGGTGCAATTGAACGGATCGGCACAGCCGAAAGAGGTATTTCCGTCCCGGAGGATCTAGAATGGACAGGGTTAACCGACGCTGGTCCCTTGGCTGAAGACGGTACTTACACATTTCATCTGGAAGCTTGGGATACCAAGGGAAACAGAGGAAAATCAAACAGCTATGAAGTTATCCTTGATAACACTCCACCCCAGGCTGAAATATCCGTATACACTATAGATGAGCTCATCTTTTCTCCGAACAACGATGGTAAAAAAGACAATTTCCCTATTCACCAGGAGGGAACAAAAGAACTCCATTGGGAGGGAGTATTCTACAGCAAGGACGGCACAAAAATCCGAGATTTTAATTTCAACAACAGCACTCCCCTTGAAATAGAGTGGGATGGCAGGGATTTCTCCGGTGAATTAGCAGCGGATGGTGTGTATAGATACGTCCTTACCGGATGGGATGCGGCAGGTAACAAAACCAAGGAAGTATTGAACAGTATTATCCTTAGCACAGCTGATACATCTGTGTTCATTACCGCGGACCTGGGAGTTTTTTCACCCAACACCGACGGAGAATTCGACATACTCACCTTGTATCCCGTTGTTAGTATGTCGGAAGGTTTGGAAACCTGGGTAATCCGAATAGTAAGTAAAGACGGAAGGATTGTAAAGGAATTCACCGGGACAGAGGTCCCTGACCAAGAATACCATTGGAACGGCCTCGGCAATGGAAAAACAGCCCCGGAGGGAGAGTATCAAGCCGAATTTGCTTTGAAATACACCAACGGAAACACTCCCCAAGCAGCCTCCAGATGGTTCCTCCTCGATACAACTCCACCTGAAGTGGAAGCAGAGATTTCACCAATTCCTTTCTCTCCGGACAACGACGGAGTAGATGACGTGCTGAAAATCAATCTCGCCGTTACCGAGGCCTCCTCGGTGCAGTCTTGGGAAGTAACCATCCTGGACCAACGGAGAAAGGTGTTCGATACCATAAGCGGTACGGGAACTCCCAGGGAGGAACTGGTTTGGCGGGGTTACTCTACCCAGGGTGAGCTAGTCCAGTCGGCAGAGGACTATCCCTACATCCTTACTATCACCGATGAAGTCGAAAATACGGCCGCCTATGAGGGTATTATTCCCGTGGATGTTCTCGTTATCCGGGAGGACGGAAAACTCAAAATTCGCATTTCAAATATTACCTTCGCCCCTAACAGCCCGGATCTGATATCGGAGGATCTGGAAAAAGCGGAGAAGAATATCAAAATTCTAAGCAGAGTGGCGGAACTGTTAAAAAAATACTCCAGTTACTCCGTAAGAATAGAAGGACACGCGGTCCGGGTCCATTGGGCGGATAAGGAACGAGGAGAGAGGGAAGAAATAGAGGAACTCCTACCCCTCTCTTCGGCCAGAGCGGAAACGGTCAAAGCAGCCCTGGTGGATTTTGGAATCAGCCCTGACAGACTAACAACCAAGGGTCTCGGAGGAAGAGAACCCCTGGTACCACACAAGGACGAAGAAAATCGCTGGAAGAATCGCAGGGTGGAATTCATATTGGTAAAATAGAGTAAGGGTAAAAAGAAAACATTCGTTACTGGCGAAAGGGAACCGCGATACACTGGTTCCTTTTCGCCTTAACACAAGGGCCTGGGGAAGCGCCCGAGACTGCTTGACAAAAGGGCGTATTTTATGCATCCTATCTTTCCTGAATACAGGAAGCATTGTCATGGTGGCTATAGTTCAATGGTAGAGCACCAGATTGTGGTTCTGGTTGTTGCGGGTTCAAGTCCCGTTAGCCACCCTCGGGCGCCTCTGCTTTTGGTTTGCCCGATATTGTTGGCGGATGGTAGACCGGCAGGCGGGGCTCCTTGGCAGCACCCAATATCCTGAACATCGGGTACCAGACATACGCGTCCGTAGCTCAGCTGGATAGAGCGCCGGACTTCGAATCCGTAGGTCGCAGG
>CAYXSD010000050.1:0-20764 GCA_964466335.1 uncultured Spirochaetales bacterium | reverse complement strand
TTGACTCAATTAAAAACCTCTATCGGCAGAGGCAATTTTTAATTATAATAAGCAAAGCACTTGGAGCAATTGAGGACCTGATTTGAAAAAGGACGCGGAAGAGCGAATAAAAGAACTCGAAGAGGAATTAGAGAGGTGCAGGGGCCGCCTGGAGGAGATGGCGGATGCGAGAAGCAATGAACTGCTTCTTAACCAAAGGCTGGAGAGTGAGATCGCAATTCGTACTCGAATGGAGACGGCCCTGACGGAGAGCGAAGAAAAGTACCGGAAATTGGTTGAAAATGCGAATGAAGCGATTTTCTCTGTAAATCGGGAGGGAAGGGTTACACTTGCAAATAAATATGCTGCCGAATGGGTGGGATGCTCACCGGAAGAAGTGCTCCATAAAACCATGTGGGACCTCTTTCCACCGAAGTTCGCGGATCCTCAAATGAAGACCCTTATAGAGGTAATGGACACCGGTGAAGGCGTGTTGAAAGAGACGGAAACGCTAAAGGACGGAGAAAAGGCCTATATTATTATTAGCGTGCAGCCTATTTACGGCGATAACGATAAAGCGGATTCTGTTTTGTGTTTCGCTACGGATATCACGGATAGAAAGAGCGCGGAGGAGGATCTACTATCCGCGAAAGAAGAAGCGGAAAGAGCCAACAGACTAAAGAGTGAATTCCTCGCGAATATGTCCCACGAAATACGGACTCCTTTAAATGCTATTATTGGGTTTACAGATGTTTTGATGGAAGATGAACATGAAGAGGAGAAGCAAGAGAGGCTGTCCATAATTAAACACTCCGGGCAAACCCTCCTGGCAATAATAAATGATATCTTGGATCTCTCAAAAATTGAAGCCGATAAAATTGTTATTGAAAATGACAGTTTTTCTCTTCACTCACTGTTCGAACATTTTAGCACTATGTTTGGAAAGACTGCTGAATTAAAGGGGTTAGATTTTATTGTTGCTGTTGATGAAAATGCACCCCGCCTATTATATGGAGATGAAAAGCGCCTGGAGCAGATCCTCATTAATCTGCTAAGCAATGCTTTTAAGTTTACTCACCAGGGCAGGGTAGAGATGCGCTGTAAATATGAAGAAAGTCAGCTTATAATCCTTGTCAGGGATACAGGAGTGGGAATTCCCGAAGAAAAGCAGGAGAGCATATTCAATCCCTTTGAACAGGCGGATTCCTCCACAGTCAAACAGTTTGGCGGTACAGGCCTTGGGTTGGCAATTTGTAAGCGTTTAGCAAGAATAATGGGAGGGGAAATTACTCTGAAAAGTGCAGAGGGAAAGGGTTCGGAGTTCTGTGTCCGCCTTCCCTTTCAGGAAAGTGAAAGCGAAGAACGAAAGATTGTCGCAAAAGAGCAGGTGAAAGTAAAGAAGAGACCGGAAGATCTGCGGGTCCTTTTAGCCGAGGACAATCCTATTAATCAGAAACTCATTATAGCTATTCTAGAGAAGGGAGGGGTCTCCTGCGATGTGGCCGACGACGGGGCGATAGCGTTGGATAAACTCAAACATGGGAAGTATGATCTTTTGCTTTTGGATATGCAGATGCCTGTAATGGATGGAGAGGAAGTCCTTCGAAGGATACGAAAGGAAGAAAACCTTAAGAAAATAAAAATCATTGCCCTTACAGCCCACGCTCTTAAAGGAGATGAGGAGAAGTATCTTGCTATGGGTAGTGACGGGTATATTTCCAAACCGGTGAATAAAGATCTTCTTTTAAAAACTGTGGACGAAATGGTAAATGAAAGTCAGATTTCTAAGATACCATCCGTTGAAACTCCTGATGCCGAAAACCCGAAAGCTGTCCCCCTGGACCTGGAGGCGGAAATGAAAAAACCCATATCAGAAAATGATGTAAGCCTCCTCAAGGAAGTTATGAATGGTATTGAAGAAAACCTAACCATTTTTAGTTCGGAGAAGGTGGGACAGATTGCGAAGAGGGTAAGGGAACAAGGAGAAGCCCCCCAAATGCGGGTATGGTCTGATCGCTTACAGAAAGCGGCGGATGACTTCGATGAGGAAGAATTAGCCGGTATTCTGGATATTCTTAAACGAATTCTCTTTACAACCGAGGATAGTACCGAGGAGTAAGGGTATTATTACTATGGCTCGTGCTTCTTTCAAAGAAAAGCCCAAGGCCCTCTTCATCCAACCTGCAGTATATGATTTCGCCCTGTTCGATTTATTTCTAAAACCCCTGGGTCTGCTCCGGCTCCTTCGCTGGTTCGCCGAAAGTGGATGGGAGACAAGAGTTATAAACGGGTTGTCCTGGAGAGACCCAGAGGCGGGGGTGAAGCGTAATAAAAACGGCACGGGAAAATTCCCCCGCCGCCCTGTCCCGATGCCTGAAAGTCTTAAAGGACGGGTAAAGCCGGAGAGGCGATTCGCCCGATATGGTACGGATGAGGAGCGGATGCGTCGGGTCATATCGAGTTTTCCCGCGGATATTGTCTTTGTAACTTCCGGAATGACCTACTGGTATCTTGGTGTTGCCGAAGCGGTGAGAATGGTAAAGGAAATCAGGCCGGCAGTGCCGGTGGTGCTGGGGGGGATTTACACCGGTCTCATGCCCGAGCATTCTGCCAAGGTTTGCGGCGCGGATTATATCGTAACCGGAGAGGCGGGAAAAAAGGTAGAGAGCATTCTGAAACGGGAAGGGTTCCCTCGTCCTAAAGGGAGAGTCCCTCTCCTGCCGGCCCCGCTAAAGGAGATATTTCAGGACGCCGGGGTGGTGGAGATGAACCGGGGATGCCCGCTCCGTTGTGAGTACTGCGCCTCATCAATTCTAAGGCCCCGATTTACTCCCGGTGACCCTGATCAGACCCTTCTGGGAGTGAAGGAACTCTACGAGCTGGGTATCAGGAATATAGCCTTTTACGATGATGCTCTTCTAATACAGAAGGAGAGAGTGTTTAAGCCCTTTTTAAAAAGCATTCTGTCCCGGTTCCCCGACCTTTCCTTTTTTCTCCCCAACGCGATCCATCTCAACCAGCTCGATAGGGAAACGGCAATGCTCATGAAAAAGGCGGGGTTTAAGGAGGTGCGTTTAGGGTTTGAGAGCTCCTCGGAGGTCTTTCATAACCAGTTTGACGGCAAATATAAAAAAACCGATTTCCCCGATCGTGTGAAGCTTCTCTTAGAAGCGGGTTTTACTTCCCATGAAATCGCCGTCTACGTCCTTGCAGGGCTTCCCGGGCAGTACGCCGATGAGGTGAAGGAAAGCCTCCACTATGCCTCTTTACTGGGGGTGCGGCTCCATGTGGCGGAGTACTCCCCCGTCCCGGGCAGCGGTCTTTGGGAAAAGGCCCGAAGTGAAAGCAGATATCCTCTAGAGGAGGAGCCGCTGTTTCATAACAATACCCTCTTTCCCATGGAGTGGAAGGGATTTACTCGGGCGGACCTTCAGGGCTGTAAAGATTTGGCGGTAACGTTGAATCGGGAAAATCTATCCGCGGGGGCTTCTTAGGAATGAGGATGACTAAGGACCCGTCTCTTCGGGTGTGCTCGGCAGAAAATCCTTTCCCGTTATCCCGGTGAGTCGATGCAGCATGGTACGTACCGCGGAGAGAGGGTCCCAAATCGAAACGGCATATCCCTTTTCCGCCAGGTTTTTTGCCATGGCGGTCCCCCAAGCGCCAGCGTTGATAATACCGATACGGGGATTATTCACTACTCACCTCTCATGTATCCGTCTAATACCAACGGGCATTTCCGTCTTCGAAGGGACAGAGTTCCTCTTCGTTAAAAAAGAGCGCCATTTCGCGGTTCGCGCTTTCAACGGAGTCGGAGGCGTGAATGATATTCCTTCGGGTAATAACAGCAAAATCTCCTCGAATTGTTCCCGGTGTTGCCTCATCGGGATTGGTTTTTCCTGCCACCTGCCGAAGTACAGCAATGGCGTTCTCCCGCTCAAGGACCAGGGCTATACTCGGCGCTGAGATCATGTACTTTATGAGGGGCTCATAGAAATCCTTGCCCTTGTGCTCGGCATACTGCTGTTCGGCAATTTCTTCGGATAGGGTAAGGAGCTTCATACCAATAATAGTAAATCCCTTCTTTTCCAGCCTGGAAATTACTTCTCCCACTAAACGACGCTGAAGAATTCCCGGTTTAATAATTGCGAATGTCCTCTCGATTCCCATAAAATCTCCTCGAATTTGATATAGTTTTGTTATAAAATGTATGCCGATTGGTTATTCATTGCAAGCACATTTTATGGTTGCATTGTAAAGGTTTTTTATCGGAGGATACAGCAGTTCTAATTTTGGAAGTCTGAAAGACTTCACCTTTTAGAATTGCTTCGGAGGTTAAATGGTACGGAAAGGTATTACTACTAGTTTCATCCTGGTGCTGCATCTCTTAGGGGCGCTTCTTTTCGGAGATACGGAAGCCCCCTATCCAAACTTGAGTCCCGGTGAATCCTTTCGCGATATTATTCCTCTAAAAGGAGAGACCTCCGGCTATGTTACCTATCTCATAGATGTTCCGGATACCGCCTTTGCTCTTCGTCTTGCCGTATCGGAGTCTCCTGCAGACCTGGATATTTTTATTCGGCATGAAGAGGAGATCGAAGATTATGCCAAGGTAGACGCCGGAAGCGAATTGGATGACTATAATGAGAGTCTCTTTATTACCCGTTATTCCTACATCCCTCTAAAAACTGGCACCTACTACATTGATATTGCATATCAGTTGGAAGGGCCGCCGGTAATGGAGGGAGATGTGCAGTCCGAGATTCCCTTCCGTTTTACCGCCGCCCTTCTTCCCTTTGCCATGGAAGGGGCATTACAGCCTGGAGAGCCCTTTACATCCCGTTTGCTTCCTGAAACAGGTATGGTCCGCACCTTTACCCTGGATGTACCGGAGGAAACGGAGACTCTAAGGGTAGATATATGGAATTCCCCCGGTGATATGGATATTGTGGTGAATAAGGAAGCTCCGGCCCTGGGATTCGCCGACGCGGATTACATTGCTGAGACCGGCCTTTCCCGCGAATCCCTTGTTATCAACCGCTCCTCGCATCCCGCTCTAAGCAGTGGGCGATACTACATCACCGTAATAGACCAGATCTTAGACGATAGGGCTGAAGATTTTTCCATAGTAGTGTCCTTCAGCGAAGCTCCTCCCGAGGAGGTCCTCTTTATCCCCATGGTGCCGGTAAGGCGATTCCCCTTGGAAAAGGCCCTCCAATCCGTGGTGGAAATAACTTCGGAGGCGGGAAAAGGCTCGGGAGTATTAGTAAGCCCGGAGGGGCATATTCTCTCTAATTGGCATGTGGTAAAGGGGCTTTCAGGGAAGCCTGATAGTTCTCCCGCTGTGGCCCTTTCCCTGGAGTTCGATAGTCCCCCGGAGGAGATGTTCCGGGCCAAGGTGCTTCAGTACGACAAGGACTTGGACCTCGTCCTCTTGCAGGTGCACTCAGGATTATACGGCCAGCCTCTTCCCAAGGGATATCGGTTCCCCTATATTCCTTTAGGGAAGGACAGGACTGTGCGGATCGGCGAAGATATCCATATTATAGGATTTCCCGGCACCGGCGGTACCGGTTCCAGGGCCCCGGTTACCTACAGCAGAGGAGTGGTGAGCGGTTTCGAAAAAACTATGAAGGGAAGACTCATAAAGACAGATGCCCAGATCCACAGTGGAAACTCAGGCGGGGCCGCTCTGGATAAAACCTTCACTCTCATAGGTCTCCCCACAACCATTGTGGAGGAGCCTACCGGTCATTTGGGGTTTATCCACTCCCTCTCTATGATTCCGCCTAAGTGGCTGGAAGAAATCGGAAAGTAATAAGATAATATGAGAAGTCTCCCCGGTGGCCACTAGGAAAACATTCCCTTGATCTGTTCCTTCACCTGATCTAAGGCCTGCTGGTACTGTTCATCCAGTTGGCCGAAGTGCTTCCTAAGGTATTCGGCAAACTCGGGGTCACTCTCGGGAGACAGCTGCACCTCCGTCCCCAGCTGCTGTGCAAGCTGCTGTTCCTTTTCTCTCATTCTTGGAGCAAACTGCTCTTCCAAGCTTTGATGAATATGATCACGGTTTTCCAGATATTGATTAAAAAACTGTTTTACCTGATCAATAATATAGGCGACTTGTTTTTTATCTTTAATAAATAATTGAAGAACTTCCTTAAGTCTTGGAAGGCGGTCAAGGTCCGCTTTCGTCGTGGGAAGGGAAAGATTGGACATGATGGTCTCTAATATGCCTTCTTTGACCCATTTTTCCTCCTTCTTAGAGTAGGATTGTAAGGAATCCTTTAGATAGGATATGGTGGTGTCCGGCTCTAACAAAAACTTTGAAGCTATCTTCTTGCCGTCTTGGCGTTTATCGTGGGCCAAAAGGCTTTCCTTGTCTCCCTTTACCGATTCTGTCTTTTCCAAGGCGATTTCCAAGGCTGATTTTATTTCTCCCATTGCAATTACTCCTGATTCACTTGTTCTTTGGTATTTGATTTCCGCGAAATTGTCCTCTCTCCATAAATAACCTCATCTTCCGTAACAACAGCGTCCAGAGGACAGTCATGGTCGTGCATCGGAATTGAAGGCACAATCTGAATGGAAAAGGATATTCCTACTGTGGTGACGTTTTCGCATTCCATATTCAGATATCTATCGTAGTAGCCGCCGCCCCGGCCAAGTCGGTTTGCGTGTCTGTCAAAAGCTAATCCAGGAGTAATAATGAGTACCCGACGGTCGGGACAGGCCCGGGGATGAATGATGGGGAGAGCGTGATGGGGCTCCCTCATCCCATAGGGATGTATTTCCCAGGGACCATCAGTCTCCTCAATAAGGTGAAAATCCATCTTTTCTTTTCGAAGCCGAGGAACAGCCATGTCCTTTCCATCGGCAAGGCCCATGGAAAAAATTGGTTCCGTATCCACTTCCTTCCCCATGGAGAAAAAACAGAGGACTACCTCCGCCTCCCTCCAAAAAAGGGTAGTTTCCAGTGTTTTTGCTATCCGCCTGCTCTTCGCTTTTATCTCCGAGCTGGTAAGGTCCTCCAACCTCGTATGAATAGTGTCCCTCAGTGCATCTTTTAATGCTTGTTTCTCTTTCTCCATGGGTCCTTTCCCAGAGGAAATCCTACTCTTTATCCAAAATATGTACAATATCCCTCTTGATCTCTTGTCCCGCTTGACCTCTCTTGCTCGATCTCTTTTGGGTACATCTCTTCTGAATATATGGGAAAAAAAGGCCCTTTAAAGCTGGTTGATAGTTTCTACTGGTTTTCTACAACCAGCTCGTTCGAGATTTTCATTTCTTTTCGCGTGTTTTTCTCAACAATCTCCTCTACCCGGTCTCTATCATCTTTGGTTTTGACCTTTCCTATTATATGCACAAGATGGTCTTTGAATGCTCCTTTCTCCTCTATATTGACAGAGATATTGGTGGTATTGTCAAGCTCCGGATCTTCTATAATAGCGTCCATGAGTTTTTTCTCTATCTCATCCAGGGAAAGACCGAATAGGTCCCTTTCTTTAAAGAATTTGGTTATTACAACCGGTGGTCTCATACTTCCGTTCATTTTTTCCTCCTGTATGTAATGTAATAAGAACAGAAGGGTAATGGCAAATTGTTGATTTTTTCCGAATTGAGAGTACACTGTATATAGCGCCGTAATGGGTCGTGGGGATGTGGTGCGGACCTTAGCGCTAACCTTTGGAGGTGGAAGAGATGGACAGGGATAATTGGGATAGAGAAGAGAAGGCAGGCTGGAAAAAAAGGAAAACGAGGAAAGGAACAGGACGGAGGCTGTTTCCCCGGACTTTTCTTCTTCTTGTTCTATTTTTGATGTCTTTTATACCCTCGAGCTTCAGTGAAGAAATGATAAAACCTGCCGATATGGTGTTGTATCATTGGAAGGAGGGGGGAGCGGTCTTTAAAATACCTCCAAAGATTACCATAGAACGGGAGGACTCGGAGGTTTTTCAGGGGAGTTCGAAGACACTCTACTTTTTTGTGGGGAAAATTGACAGTCCCCACAAGCCCTACGACCTGGTAGCTGAAACATACTGGAACACCTTTGCCAAAAGGGACGGAGCATTGGAGGATGATTTTAGAAATCAGGTGAACGGCTACCCAATCCGCGGTTTAGCTGGGTATATAGATGGATTTTCAGACCCCATTTCTCTTGTGGTGGTGGGAGTAAAGAACCCTCACGGGAACGATTACCTCTTCAGTCTTATGTTCCGGGGTATTAAAGAGCCTACAGCGATAACAAGGTCTATTTTCCAGGAGCTCCTCTCCTCTTTCTCCATTGTCCCCTAAAAAGGATAATAGAAAAAGAGAATAGAAAATGAAAGGTTGCTCGGCTTCCTATTATAAGGTACCTTTACTTTCTTTGGCGGCGGCAACCATGGCCCGCACATTCTTCTCCGGCGCGAAATCGGGCACCATGTCCCCGGCGGCAAGTATGTAGCCTTCCGGGCCGCCTTCGGCAATACACTTCTCCGATTCCTTTTTTACATCCTCCGGGCTGCCGCTTAGGAGACTCACCGTATCCACTCCCCCCATAAGGGCGATCCGTTCTCCTGCCCGTTTTTTTGCGTCCGCCACGGAGACCCCTCCCATGGGGTCGAGGGGTTCCACACAGTCCGTACCGGTATCCGCGAGCATTTCCAAGAGGGGAGAAGAATTTCCGCATATATGGATGTAGATAAGAATGTCCTTTTGATGGAGTTCGCTGCAAAAATCGGTAAACCGGGGAAGACAGAATTCCCTGAACTGGGCGGGAGATATTAGGCTGCAGCTGGACGAGGGATCTCCGATGTAAAGTGCATCCACCCCGATTTCGACTAAGGCGTGGGCGTATACCTTGGAGACTTCAAGTCCCCTGTCCATGATACGTTTGGAGAGCTCCGGATTGTCCATTAAATCGGTTAAGGCCCTTTCCCTGCCCCGCCGGTCCGAAAGGTAGTTCACCGTAAATCCAGCAGGCGAACTGGCCACGAAAAAACCTCCTTCGTGGGCCTTCTCCACTCCTTCTTTCAGCATTACTCCTGCCGGCGACTCGATAATGTCCTCAACCCGGGGCACGGGTATGGCATTTAGGTCCTCCTCCTTCTCCACAGGATTCACCAGTGTATCGAATTTCACCCCGCCTCCGCCTAACACATCGATAATACCCAGGCGCTCTCCGGAATCTTTATCCAGGACCACTAAGGTTTCCCCCTCCTCCCTAACCTTGTATGCAGTCCGGGGAAAGAAGAGGCGCAGCCCGTCCACTCCGTAGTGGGAGGCGGTTTTATTCATGAGGGAGATTAACCGCTCCGGGTGTTCCGCCATTTCCATAACCGCGCCTCGAAAATCCTTGTAAAAGAGGCTTAAACCGTGGTTAAAACATATCTGAGGCATAGTGGGGACCCGGTCTACCGGCTGTCGTTTCATAGCCCTTGTCATTCGTTCTCTACCCGTCATAATCCTACTCCTGTCTTCTTTAATTGCACAGTATTAATACTCTAATACTCCAAGAGTTCCGGCAGCTCTTTCTCTATTCTTCCGCGAATAGTGGTAAGAATTGATTCCGGCGGGGTGCGGTATGGTGCTTTTACCCGATTGGTGTACCCCTTTAGGAAACCCGCGGAGATACCCATAGTCTTGTCGATGGCCGCGTCCGAGTAGTTCAAGAGTCCCGATTCTATTACAAACATAAAGTAATGCTGCAATTTCGCCTGGAGAGGAAGGGCCTCTTTATAGTTTCCTTCCTTACAGAAATTCCAAATGGTGGTAATGATCCTCGGGTTCATGTAGACCATAGCATCGAAGAGTCCCTGGAGAAGACCGAGAGAATGGAAGGTGGTAAACCAATGGGGGGCAGCGGAGAAAAACTGTATGTCCGGAAAGGTCTTATTGTAGGCGAGAAGCATGTTTACATCGGCCATGGCTTTGAACCCGATTATGCTCGGAGCCGCTTCATAGACGCGTTTAAATGCCTCGATGTCCCCCAAGCCGAAACTCTTTTTCGCCCTGGAAATATTGTAATGGATGAGCGGGAAGCCGTCGAAAGCCTCATGCAGGTCCCTATAGAAGGTGACCGCCTCCTCATCGGTTAGCTGGTACCACCAGGGGAAGCTTACCTGCAGGGCATCCACTCCCTTTTTAATGGCGTATTTCCCTCGTTTTATCACCTCTTCCGTAGTAAGAGCGAGCACCCCCACTTGAGTTTTTGCCGGTGTCCCCGCCAGGGTCTCTATTAATAGATCGGTGGTCCCGCGGAACAGTTCGTAGTCCTGGGCAAAGAATTCCCCTGTACTGCCGCCGTTGTAAATCCCTTGGACGCCGTAAGAAACCAGGCGTTCCATGGCTTCGGTATAAGGTCCTTCGTCGATATTCCCCTTTTTGTCCCAGGGTACGGGTAAGCCCGCGTAAATTCCTTCAAACGTCTCACTGGTTAGCATTGTTGTATCCTCTTCTTCTGGAAAAAGTTATATTATTATAACAGATATAACGAACTTGTAAAGCGAATATAGCGAAATAGCGAAATCTGTATAGCGAACCCTGCCTTGACACTGCCGCGGCATCTCTACCGTGGCATCTATATTGAAACCCCGATTGTATTCGTTGTAGGCTGTTGCCTTATGGACCAAGTGAACACCACAAGCCGCCTCGGCACGGCCCCGATAACGCCTCTTCTCTTCCGACTTGCCGCCCCCTCCGTGGCGGGAATGGCGATCCAAGCGCTCTACAATGTTGTGGATACTATCTATGTCGGTCATGTGAGCAAGGAGGCCCTGGCAGCCCTTTCCCTGGCCTTCCCCGTCCAGATGGTGCTTATTGCAATAGCCGTGGGGACCGGTGTGGGAACAAGTTCTCTTATTTCCCGGCTTCTCGGTGAAGGGAGAGAAGGGAAAGCCGATATGGTGGCCACCAACGTTGTGGTGGTTATTTTTGTCTATTCAGCGGTCTTTGCCTTTTTAGGGTTTTTCTTCTCCAAAACTGTGGTAGGAGTATTTACGGATGACCCCCTTCTTATTGAATTGTCCTCCTCCTATCTGCGTATTGTTGTTACCGGCTCTCTCGCCATGTTTTTCCCAATGATTACCAACAACATCCTCAGGGGAGAGGGGAACACCTTTCTTCCCATGATTACCCTCCTCATTGGGGCGGTCATCAATATTATCTTGGATCCTTTTCTCATTTTCGGGATCGGCCCTTTTCCGCGGATGGAGGTGGAAGGGGCCGGTTTGGCCACGGTAATAGCCCGGCTCATTAGCGGTGTGTACATAGCGCTGATACTGCTGAAGGGACAAAACCAGATTAGGCTCCGTTTTGCCCGCTTCAGGCCTGATTTTTCTCTTTTAAAAGAGGTGTATCGTGTGGGTTTTCCGGCAATGATGATGCAACTCTTGGCAAGTGTTATGCTCGCCGGGATTAACAGGATTGTGGTAGGATACTCCGCGGTGGCCCTGGCTGTGGCGGGGATCTTTTTCCGTCTTCAGTCTTTCGTACTCATGCCCATATTCGGCCTTAACCAGGGATACATCCCCGTGGTGGGATATAATTACGGTCACGGAAATCCAAAGCGGATGAAGCACGCCATAAAGGTCGGCCTTCTCCTCGGGTCTGCCTTCGGCCTGGGGGGGTTCCTTCTTTTCTTTTTACTTCCGGGGCCGCTTATTCGGATGTTCAACGATGATCCGGAACTCCTTAAGATAGGAGAAACGGCTTTGCGGACTATCAGCTTCGCCTTTCTGGCTGCCGGACCTGCAATTGTATCTTCCGCTACCTTCCAGGCCCTTGGGAAGGGCTTTCCCAGCTTAGTGGTGGGGTTTATAAGACAGTTTGTTTTCCTTATTCCGCTGATGTGGCTCTTTGGAAGGATCGGAGGATTGGACCTCCTCTGGATTTCCATTCCCATAGCAAACGCTGTTTCCCTCGTTCTGGCCGCGTTGTGGCTTTCTTTGACCCTTCGGAAAATAGTATCTAAAATGGGTTAAAGCCCGCGGGAGACAGAGAGAGGTCGGCAGAAGAGACTTACTCCTTTTCTCAAAAGGAGGGGACTTTCGGAAGCGATTCTTTTGCCTTCTCCAACACTGATTTCCCTTTTTCCGCGGCAAAAGACTTAGCCCGATTCTCCAGGTCTCTTCGCTTTGCTTCCAGTTCTTTTTTGT
The DNA here is from genome assembly GCA_964466335.1 of uncultured Spirochaetales bacterium. Taxonomy (GTDB): domain Bacteria; phylum Spirochaetota; class Spirochaetia; order SPDA01; family CAYXSD01; genus CAYXSD01. Next base: position 8,645 of record CAYXSD010000050.1, on the reverse strand, counting down.
ACGCATTGAGAGCGGCTACTTCCCCTCGGACCTCTTCTTTTAAGGAGGCCAGATCCTCTATATACTTTTCCACCTCCTTACGGGGGCCTTCAATTGCCGCGTAGAATTCCTCTTCCAGTTTTTTCCGGTAAAAAGCCTCCTGCTCTTCCAAGGCGGATACAACAGCCTTCCTAAGTTTTTCATCCAGGGTGGAGTCCAGGGAGAAAAAGAGCGGAGTATTGGGCCCGAAGCTGTATTCCGCGGTTAGATCCAGGCTCTCCGTATTGGTAAATACGGACTGGACCGCCCGGAAAATCGGATTTCCCATTAAGAGAGATTCCGATGTTCCGGCAGCGGAAGAGACCGTGGTTTGGGTTATTATATCGGCGAGAGCGGCGGACAGGTCACCCTCGACGCTTCCGTCGGGAAGAAAGGCCGTTTTCGTTTCAGCTTTGAGGGTGCCCGAAAACTCTGTAATTCCTAAAACGGGACCGGCTGCTCCTTCGCCGCCCGGGAAGATGGAAATACCCTCCTGGGCTATTGAGAGAAGCAGGGAAGCATCGTAGGAGCGCCGTTCTCGAAGATCAAAGGAAAGGCTGCCCTGAGAAACAAGCCCGGGGTTGGTAAAGGTAAACTGAATATCCATTAAAGTGTCGCTAATTTCAGGATGACTGGAGACTCCTCTCACCCTTCCTTCCGCCTCTGTGTGGTCTTTGTAGGCGGAAAACCCGGCATCTTTCAGAAAAAAAGCTGGGATTGCCCTTTTCGGAAAGGGAATGGTCCTCCCCGCTGCTCTTAGGGGACGTTCTACTCCGGGCTTTTTTTCTTTTCCCAGCTCTTCAATTCTTTCCGCGATCCTCAGTCCCTTTTGGAGAAGGGCGTAGATTGTTTTAAACCGGGAGAGGACATAGTCCTCCGCTATGCCCTTCATTATATTGCCAATGTCCTCCGCGGAGAGGTCTACCAAATCCTTCAATCTTTCAAGGTCGGAGGAAATGGATTTTTCTAGATCTCGAAGTGCCTCTCTTCCCGCGGATAGGGAAGCATCCGTGTTTTCAAGCAACCGAGTGCCTCGCACTTTGAGGGAATCTATAGAAGAGTTAAGGTTGTTGATGGTCCCATAGGCAGCTTCAATTTCTTTAATGGTGCCGATAGATTTCGGATCTATCCGTAAAACCTTCTGAACTGAGCTATCCAGGTCCCGGACCTCAGTTTCAAATTGAACTATTTCATTTTTTAGGGATGCCGTAAACCTTTTCTCCAAAGAAGAAAGGGACTGTACCGATGAAAGAGCATTATATTCCTTCTCTAACATAGAGAGAGGGTCCAGGGTGTCCAAAATGAACTTCGCCTCCTCGGAGGGGTTCAGCGGGAAGGGAACTTCGCCGCCCCCGCTTTCCTCTTTCTCCGGGAGGGCCCCGGAGGTTTTTCTCTCGGTGTCCCAACTTACTCCGGTTACTTCCACCTTGTTGATAATGACACTCCCTTTAAGCAGGGAGATCATGTCGAGGTCTACCACGGCGGGACCGGTTTCAAAGAGGTTTCGCATCGGACGGTCCCGGTCGGCCACAGCAAGACGGTCGAAAATAAGGGAGGCTTTGAATAGTTGTAAATTCATCCCCTCCAGTTCGGCCTTTGCCTGGAAAATCTCCTCCAAACCGGCGGTAACTCCCCTTTGAATAAGGGTATTGCGAAAGAGATAGAACCCTCCGGTGATGAGGATAAGCACGAAGAAGAGCAAACCCACCTTGGGAAGACTTATAATACCCCGATTTTTTTTAATTTCCTTGGCAAGCTTCGGAATTCTTTTAAGCTGCTTTTTTTGCTCCTTAGGTTCCTTCTCACTGGGCGGATAGAACCTGTAGAGGGGCTCGCCTTTTTTATTTGTATCTTCGGTCTTCTCGAAACACCCTTCAATGAAGGCGCGGTCAGATGGTATATGAAGATGGCGGAGGACCTTTTTTTCTAATTTCTTTCGGGTATAGGGCTTTTTAAAGAGGGAAGGGATTCTCCGCTTTGAGGCCTTCTTCATTCTAGTGCTCCTGTCATCAGATGCTTCTCTCCTTAGATCGACTGGGAGACCCGGGTGATCTTGGAAACGAACCTGCTCACCGGGGCTATCACCGGCATAGAGAGGATCTTCTTTATTACCTTGCTCTTCTCCAGGCGGGGGCGGAGTTTCTCCCGGTAGAGCTTCACCAGGGCCCTCCCTGCAAAGAAAACAGGCAGCCAGAGGACTATACCTAATACAAATCCGCCCATAACAATGGTGTTATTAAAATTGGTAAGGGGAAGAATCGGGGCGTTATAGAGGGTGGTAAAGGTTCCCTCCAAAGACGGCAGGGTGAGGATAAACCCTCCGAGACTATCGAGGAGACCATCTAAAAGGGGTGCAATGAGGGAGAACACCAGCGCAAAAAGCAATTCCGCCGCCAAGTTCACCTTGAGAAAGAAGGTGATTACCAATACCACTACCGCGATGAGCGTAAATCCCGGCTGCAGACCAATGAGAAAGCCGAAACTAATCCCCGCGGCGAGCTCGCCGGGCCGCCTGTTTGAGTTGAGGGAAGCGAGTACCTTTACAATTCCATCGAATACCATAGTTCCTCCGGATCTTCTCTTGCCGCGCCCTCCTTGGTCTCGGGGCTGCCTGGGATCCTCGTACTCTTGAAGAATCGTGAATTTTCCCTTCTTTTGCAAGAGCTAAACATACAAGAGGTAAACATACATAGAGATTAACAACTTTGACCTTGCAGACTGAAAAGGAAAGCCCTTATACTCTATAACGATGTCACACAGAAACACTGAAGATCCCGTCGTTGTAATAGGCGGCGGCGGCACGGGAATTGCCACTGCTTACGATCTTGCTCTTCAAGGGGTCCCTGTTCTTCTTTTCGAGAAGGGCGAGTTTACCTCCGGTACCACCGGCCGGCATCATGGACAGCTCCACTGCGGCGCTCGCTATGTGGTGGCGGACGAAGAGATCGGCCGGGAATGTTGGGAGGAGAGCGTTATTCTCCGCCGGATTATTCCCCAAGCGGTCGAGTATAACGGGGGGTATTTCCTCGGATTTACCTCGGAAGACGCGGACTACTCCCTCGAATTTTTAGACGGATGTCGCCGGGCGGGGATACCGGCGAAAAAAACAGCCCCTAAAGAGGTCTTTCTTGAGGAGCCCGCAGTGTCAAGGAAAATCAAGACAGCAATTGCTGTTCCCGACGGTTCCTTCGACGCCTTCAGGCTTCCCATGGCTTTCCTTGCCTCCGCCCTCCATCATGGCGCTAAGGCCTACAGGTTCTCCGAGGTCATCGCTTTAGAGAAACAGGACGGCAGAGTGAGTGAGGTGATTGTGCGGCAGGCTCCAGCCGGCCGAGAACGTGCTTATACCGCCTCGGCGGTGGTAAACGCCGCCGGTCCGTGGACTGGGGAAGTGGCCGCCTTGGCAGGGGGCGAAGTGCCCATCATCCCCGCCCCCGGGACCCTAGTCGCTGTTAGGGGGCGCCTCTGCAATCATGTTTTAAGTCGGCTCAGACCGCCGGGGGACGGAGATATACTCGTTCCCCAGAGGAACCAGACCATTATCGGTACCACCGAATGGACCACAAAGATGATAGACGGGATACAATCGCGAAAGAAAGACCTTCCCTTTCTTATGGACTGCGCTTCCGTGATGGTACCCGATTTTTCAGACAAGCCTGTGGTAAGCACCTGGGCGGCGGCGCGCCCCTTAGCCGGGGGAGACAAGCCGGGGCCCGGCGATGGCGAAAGAAGGACGAGCCGGGATTTCTCAGTGGTGAGCGGAACGAGGGCGGAAGGGTTTTTCTCCGTCCTCGGCGGCAAGGCCACCGTTTTGCGCGCCATGGCTGAAGAGATCACCGAAACCGTACTCGACTTCCTCGGAAAAAAACGAATCTATTCTACCAAAGATTTCCCCTTGAGAAGCTGGAGGGAGGTGTATCCGGTCCTGCATCATCTTGAAAGTCCTGAGATTAAAGGTCATAGGAAAGACCACACTTCGGGGAGACTGAAAAAATGATGGAAAAGAATCAGATGGAAGTAACAATTCTTATTAGAAACGGAGAAACAGAGCGGGAGTACACCATCCATGTTGATAAAGAACGCTCCCTTTTAGATGCTTTAGAAATAATCAGAAGCGATAAGGACCCCACCCTGAGGTACCGACACTCCTGTCACCATGCCTCCTGCGGCACCTGTGCCTGTCGGGTTAACGGGAAGGAGCGTTTGGCCTGTACCTCCATCATTGCCGACCTCATCGCCGAGGCGGATGATGCTCCTATTCTGGTTGAGCCCCTGAGGGGCTTCCCCGTACTACAGGATACCCTTGTTGATCTCTCTCTCTTTTACCGGGATATCGCAAGTGAGTGGACATACATTAGGGAGAGCGAAGAACTACCCGACTCGCCTTCCAAAGAGGCGGGAAAGGAAGCTTCCTATAGACGTTTGGAAAACTGTATAGAATGTGGGGCCTGTGTTTCAGCCTGTCCGGTGGATGAGGAGTTTAAAGGACCGGCCTACTGCGCCGCTCTTTACCGGGAGATAGAGAATATACCGGGAAAGGAGAAGGAGCTTCTAAAGGCAGCTGAGGAGAAAGACGGCGTATGGGGCTGTCGGCGGGCGGTGGAGTGCAGCAGGGTCTGCCCCTCCGGTGTCAATCCGGCGAGAAAGATTCAGGAGTTGAAAAACCGTTTACGCTGAGCAGGCTCCGGAAGATCTACCGCTTTACCCGGGCGTTTCCCTCCCAGACGCTCCAGACCTGTTCTTCGTCCGCCGGTTGGGCGTAGTCGGTGAGAAAGGAAGTAGCCAGCGCGCCGGTGGCCCAGCCGAAACGGACCCATTTTTCCGGGTCCCATCCCTTTAGTATGGCATAGAGCATTCCGCCTACAAATCCGTCGCCCCCGCCGATCCTGTCAAGGACATGGACCTCTCTTGGTTCCGCTACGTGCCATTGGTCACCCGCCGAGAGTATGGCCCCCCAGAGGTGGAGGTTGGTATGGACTACCTGGCGAAGGGTCGTGGCGAATGCCGATGCCTTGGAATACTCTTTTTTAACCCGGCTTATCATCTCTTTAAAACTGTCGATTTTCTCGCTCAACCCTTTCCCTCCGGCTTCCGGGCCTTGGATTCCCAGACAGAGCTGGAAGTCTTCTTCGTTTCCAACCAGGATGTCCGCTGTTCCGGCGATTTCAGCGAAGATTTTAGAGAGTTCCTCTTCCCGGTCCTTCCAGAAAGAGGCCCTGTAGTTAAGGTCGAAAGATATCTTCGTCCCGTATTTTTTTGCTGCTCGGGCAAGTTCCAGACAGAACGTACTCGTATCCGGGGATAGGGCGGCGATCAAGCCTGAGAGGTGCATAACCTGTACTCCCTCTTTGCCGAAAATCCTGTCCAGATCGAAGTCCTTTACGTTGAGGGTCCGTCCTACCTCTCCGGCCCTGTCGTTGAATACCCTGGGGCCCCTTACCCCGTACCCGCTGTCGGCAATATTTATCTGATGACGATAGCCCCAGGGAGAACCTTGTTCCACCTCTTTCCCTTCGAAAGTCAAATGTCGACTCCCAAGATTGTCTTTAATCAGTCTGGCGATAGGACTTCCCTTTACAAATGTGGTGAGCACTTTCACCGGCAGCCCAAGAAAGGAAGAAATACTAGCCACGTTGGTCTCGGCGCTGGTGGCGTGCATTAAAAACATCTCGCTTCCATGTACCGGCTGCCCGTGTTCCGGGGTCAACCGAATACCCATACTGGTGGGGACTAATAGGGAATAAGCACAGTCCTGTTTAAGATCAAGGTTCATACGAAGACTCCTGATTGGTGGATTAGTTAGTTCTTGGTATCTTGCCATTTTACACAGAACAGTGTATGAGGGCAATCCTCATTCGGGCTTTTTGACTTTAAGCAGAGGCAGAAGGAGAATAGCTGCAAGGGTTAGCACGCCTAAGGCGAGAAAACCGGTGGTAAATTGTTCCTTCTCTCCCAAGAAGCCTAAGATGGAAGGAGTGACTCCTCCGCCGATAGCTATGGCAAAAGGAATTATTACAGAAAATGCCACGTTCCTCGTTTGGGGGCGGGTAATAACGGTGATAGCGGTATTTGCCACGGGAAAAAATCCGGAAATAATCATAGGCTGAAAAAATACCGTCCCCAAGAGTAATGATCCATGGAAACTCCCCAGCCCCAGGGCAAAAAGGCCGGAGAAACCGAGGGTAAGGGCGAGGAAGGGTTTAATACCGAAGCGGTCGACCATAAAACCCGCTCCCACCACAAAAATAATTCCGGTCCCTCGAGAGAGGCCCACAACTGTATTTACCAAGGATGGATCGAATCCCCTGTCACTTATTAAAAAAGTGGGAAGGATCGCGTATACGCCCGCGGCGGAACCGGCAGCAAGAATGAAATAGGCGGTGAGGATCATCAAGGAGGGATTAGTGAAAATATATTTGAGATTGCCGAAGTTCGGAGGCTCTCCGTGGAAATCCCCGCCACGTCCTCGAAAAACATAGATAAAACAGATAAGGAAGACCAACATACCGATGATGCCGAGAATCGTCCTCCACGAGAGAATGGGTGATAGGAGGCCGACCATCAGTGGAGCGCAGAGGAGTCCAAGGGTAGGCCCCATCTCATGGAGGGCCAAGGCCTTCCCCCAGTGTCTTTCCCCCGCTAGATTGGATATGGAGGCCAACCCGGAGGGCGCGTAGAGTCCGGAGGAGAACCCAAGAAAAGCGGCGCTCAACTGAAGAAAGGTAAAAGAAGGTGAAAAAGCGCAGATAAAGAAGGAGATTCCAAAGAGGGCACCATAGAGGATTATCAATCCTCTATGTTTCAGTGTTTTAGCAAGGAACCCTGAGAAGATCATACTGATGCTCATACTTAGGGAAATAATAAAAAAGAGGGTGCTTGCCCGGGCATGGTTCACCCCGAACTCCCTTTCCAAGATAGGCAGAAGGGGAGAGAAAAGCCCCCGCCCAATAAAGTTCATAAATATTGTAAGGGTCAGGAGAAAAATCGGTTTAAAGTGAAAGGTGTTCTGTTCTAATTCCGCCGGTGCCTTCATCGTGGTACAGTAAGCATGTCCTTTAACAGAAGATAGGTGTATATCTCCTGTCTTGGAATATGGAAGGGCCCTTTAAAATAATTCCCTTTTACATCAGAGGCAATAGTCCCGTCTCTGTGAAGGTAGCCGATCCACTCTCCGTATGTTGTATCCGGAAAATGCTCCACTGTCCAGGTATAGACTTTCTCAAACAACTCCTCGTAGCGGGAATCTTGAGTAAGAGTATAGGCGAGGAGGGTCGCGTAGATCGCTTCATTATGGGGCCACCAGAGTTTCATGTCCCACTCGAGCTGAAAGGGTGGTTTTCCCTCCAGGTCCACAAAAGAGAGGAGGCCGCCGTACTCTTTGTCCCATCCGGAGGCAAAGGACCAATCGATAATGGGTAATGTTTTTTGGATGAGCTCTCTATTGTTTGTCCTTTTTGCCTCTTCCAGAACAAACCAGGCAGTCTCAATTGCGTGTCCCGGATTTATTAATCGTCCCTCCGGGAGATGACCGAGGTACTCTCCCTCGGGGCCGACTGTTTCCAGGAGGGCCTGCTTTTCCGGTTTTACAAAATAGGTAAAGACCTCGTTAATGGCATTGTCTATAAGCTCGTCATAACTACCGTACTGCGGGATTTCGGGTCCCATTCCCAGAGCCTCCGCGGCATTTCTTAGCACCTGGAATGTATTTATCTGAATCATGGCCATGGAATGACCCCGGACTTTGTAGTTTTCCTCGATGTACTTCGGCTCCAGCATTTCCGGGTTTTTGTAATGGTCGAGGATAAGGGCCATAAGCTCCCGTGCCTTAAGAAATGACCCTTCCTCCTTAGCGGCTTTCCCGTACTCCGCCAGGGCGATAACGGCAAAGGTCTCCGTAAAGAGGTACCGTCTCTTTCTAATAGGTCTTCCGTCCTCATCTAGAAGAAAAAACATCCGCCCGTCCGAATCAAAACCGTAGGTATTAAGAAAATCTATTCCGTGTTTAGAAAGTTCGAGCCATCTCGGGTTCTTTTCTATGTCGTTGTAGAGCTTTGCCAGGACCCAGGCGAACCTCCCGGTTACCCACATTGGCTTGTGGGGACTTACAATATTCCCCTTCCTGTCCAAACAGGTAGAATACCCTCCGTATTTTTCATCTATGGCATGGTCGGTCCAAAAAGGAAGAACGTTTTCCGTTAGGTCTCTGAATATTTCGTCTTTTATTGTCTTTATTCTGTTTGTGTTCATATTTTCAGTCTCCTTGGGAAAGTGCTTAGGTTAATCTAAGCATATCACAGTTGGAAGAAACCACTAAGAGCTTGTGTTTGATGTGTTTTTATAGATCCGTTGTGCGAAGGAAGCAATAACAATAGTAACTACCATTACTATTGCCAGAATTATAAAAGGTGTTTCATGCAGTCTATCGCTTCGTACCTCCAGAGCAGTTGATACAAAGGTACTTTTTACTCCATTCAGACCTTCCGCGGTATCTTTCCGAACAAAGCTTCCAGATCGACCTTCAATCCCGGGTAAAGGACCGATTCCGCCGAGTTTGTTCCCATGAAACTGCGCTGGATATCAATTTCATACTCCTTGAATCTGTAGACCTGAATACATTCGTTATCGGG
>CAYXSD010000049.1:13575-21324 GCA_964466335.1 uncultured Spirochaetales bacterium | reverse complement strand
CTACCTATTGACCCACTTAGGCAAGGAGGAGGACCACATGATGAAAGTACTCTCTCAAAAAAACAAGATATTCCGCGACGTAAAGAAACGCTACGATGAGTTCACCGCCGATGAGCACGCCCGTGCTGCCGCTTTGGCCAGGGAAATGTTCCTCCTTGATCAGAACACCAGGGAATACGACGCCAGAGAGGAGGGAAAAGAGGAAGGAAGAGAAGAAGGAAAAGCAGAGGGAATAGCCCAAGGCGAGGCTATTGGTGAAAGCAAAGGCCGAAAAAAGAATGCATTAGAAACAGCGGCTAAATTGAAAGCTCGCGGGATGTCTATAGATGAGATCTGTGAAATAACCAGCCTTGCCAAAGAAGAAATAGAAAAACTATCAGGTTTTTGAAAATGCGCATTTTGCAAAAACCTGAGTACACTTACTTTTAGTGTTCTTTTTTTTAGTAACACAGGTATCACCATCCTGAGTGGCCCTCTTCCTACTCACAAACCTCCACCCACCCATCCGTGGCCATCGCTCCCCGCCCTTACCCGCCGGCCATCCGTGGTTATGAAGGGAAAACCTTGCCATGCTGGGACTTGCGGTCTATACTTCAATCCAGCATGAAACTGGTTGTCTTTATTCTTAATAGAGAGGAACTCCTGGATGATGTACTCTCCGCCTATGTGGAGGCCGGAATTCCCGGAGCGACTGTGCTCGACTCCGAAGGCATGGGCCGGTATTTGACCTATCAGGTACCCCTTTTTGCTGATTTTAAGGATTTCATGAAGGGGAATAAACCCTATAACAAAACGATACTCTCGGTGATATCCGATGAAACCCATATTCCGGAACTGAAAAAATTGCTGGACGATATAACCGGAGGTCTTTCTTCCCCGGGAACGGGGATTTTCTTTACCCTTCCCGTGGACTATGCTGCCGGGTTAGTGGAACAACAGGGCATCCCTGAAGAAGAGGAGGAAGATTCGTGATTTCTATTACCGAATTAATAGATCCTGAGTGCATGATAATGGAGCTCTCCGCGAAAAAGAAAAAAAAGGCCCTCAGAGAAATGGCGGACCTTTTTGCTGCCGCCGGAAAGGCAGCAAACGCCTCAACCCTTTATAAGTATTTATTAAAGCGGGAAGAGCTTGCCTCCACCGGGATAGGCCACGGACTTGCTATCCCCCATACCCTCTGTGATTTGACCGAGAAGACGGTAATAGGTTTCGGAAGAAGCAGCACAGGCATCCCCTTCGGCTCGGCGGATAATAAGCCGGTGTATATGATATTTCTCATAGTCGGTCCGGCCGATGCCGCAACGGAACACCTGAAAATACTGAGCAAACTGAGCAGGCTGCTCACGGATGAAGCCTTTCGAGAGTCTCTTATGAAAGCCTCCTCGCCACAGGAGATTATTGAAATCTTTAGGAAGGGGGAGAAAGAAAAGTGACCCTTTCAGGAAAATGGGCCTTAGTCCGGATTGTGCTTACTACGGTAAATCTATTCGTTGGTTGGCTCTTATTTACCGGCAGTTTTCGGCCCGCCTCCCTTCTTATGGGCGGAATTTTCTCATTTCTTATTGCTATGGTAACGTTCAAAATATTTATAGATGATGACGAAGCCGCCCGCAAAGTCCTTCTCCCCCGAATTCACCTGCTTATTTTTTATATCTTTCTGGTCCTTTTTAAAGTTTATATTGCCGGATTCAATGCGGCCTTCTCCGTCCTTCGTAATTCCTACAATCCTAGGGTAGTACACTTCCGGGTAAGGCTTCACTCCCATATTGCCCGGGCAATTGTCGCCGGTTCAGTAACCCTTACTCCCGGAACGATTGCCTTGGAACTTACAGAGGACCATATGGTGGTACATTGGCTCAACTCAAAAACCACCCACAGCAGATACGCCGGGGAACTTATAAAGGGAAGCATGGAAAAGCTTCTTAGAAAAATCTGGATATGATAGACAAGGTCATAATACGCGTATGAATTCCTCACTTTTTTTCAACGGTATTACGGTTTTTCTCCTAGCTTCCTGCGTTTTGGGAATTATTAGAATCGTAATTGGGCCTACCACGGTGGACCGGCTTACGGCACTGAACCTGGTAGCCTCAGAGGTACTGGTGCTTTTGGTAATAACGGCAATCCGCACAGGGGCACCGGTCTATCTGGATGTGGCCATGGTCTACGCGGTATTTGGATTTGTAGGAATTCTGGCCCTTACCCGCTATCTTTCCGGGAAGGTTTCCGGGGAGGAATACCCGGAGGAGGGGCCTCCGGGGGAGGAACTTCGATGACAGCAGCAGCGATTATTTCCGGAGTTTTTTTCCTCCTCGGTCTGTTCTTTACCCTAACCGGGCAGCTGGGGCTGTTACAAGCACCGGATCCCTACACACGATTACAGACATCTTCGATATGCAGTACCACAGGAGTCCTTTCATTTCTTATTGCCGCCGTACTAATGGTCCCCTTCGGTCCCTTTACCGGCAAAATTCTTGCCATAATAATCTTCTTTCTTATTACTAATCCCGTATCTACTCACATCATTGCCCGTTTTTCCTGGAAAGAGGGAATCATCCCCTGGAGAAAACCGAAATGACCGAACTTCTTCTTTTTACTCTGCTTTTTGTTACATTAAGCACCGGTCTTCTCTCACTTCTTTACCGGGACCTCTTTGTATCGGTTATCCTGCTGTCAATTTTCAGCTTTCTCTCCGCTCTCCTCTTTTACGTGGCCCATGCGCCGGATGTGGCGATTACCGAGGCGGCAGTGGGAGCTGGAATTACCACTTTTCTCTTTATCTGGGCGGTACGGACCACAAGGGGAATTCAACCCGGCAAAAAAACAAGCACATTGGAATGGGGAAAGACAATCGCGGATATTCTTATCGCCGGAGCTTTGGGCTTTATTCTTCTGTTTCTTCTCCCCTCCCCGGAGGAGGGCCCTAGGGTACTCCGGGATTACCTAATTGAAAATGCCCAAAGAGAGACAGGCGCATTAAACCTGGTAAGCGCGGTGTACCTCCACTACCGGGCCTTTGATACCTTCGGAGAAACCATTGTGCTTCTCTGTGCTGTGTCGGGGGCCCTCTTTTTTCTATCCTCGAAAGAGAAGAAGGAGTAACTGATGCGAGTGAAAACCGACATGCTCGATGTTGCCTCCCGTAAGCTTGCGCCCTATGTGCTTCTCTTCGGCTGCTACCTTATTAGCCACGGCCATCTCTCCCCGGGAGGAGGGTTCCAGGGAGGAGTTGTCCTTGCTTCGGGTCTGCTTCTTCCGGCCCTAGGATGCCGGCGGGAACGGATACAGGACCTTCTCTCCAACTATGTCCTCTCCCTGATGGAGGTCATAGGATTCATTCTGTTGGTTCTTTTAGGAATTGCCGGCATTGCTACCGCTGGTTTTTTCCTGGGAGACCCCTTTCCACAAGAGGCACAGAGCAACGTAAGGTTTATTTTCATTATGAATATTATCATAGGCATAAAAGTGGGTGCCGGGATCGGCCTCCTCTGTCTCATGATTATTCGGGGTCCGGAAAAAAACTATGATTAGCTTTGCCGTACTTCTGCTATTTACACTGGGGCTTTGGGGTGTTTTAGCCGGAAAGACCCTTATCAGAAAAATCATCGGTATTACCGTATTAAACAGTTCAGTGGTAATCCTCTATATCATGGGAGGACTCGCCGGGGGTGAGAGCGCGCCGATTCTTACTGCCGCCGGTTCCTCGTCCATGGTGGACCCGCTGCCACAGGCACTGATGCTTACCGCCATTGTGGTAGGACTTTCCGTAAACGCCTTAGCCCTTATTCTTTCCATCCGGATCCACCGAAGTTTCGGTTCGGGGAATATAGAACAGATAGAAGAGACGATGAAAGAGGAGGAAGATGAATTCGGCTTCTAACCTTTGGCTGCTTCTGCTCGTTCTCAGTCCCCTCAGCGGAGCGGCTTTGAGCGCCCTGGGGAAGTTCATCCTCCCTCGGATAACCACAACCGCGGCATTTCTCTTTTGGATAGGCGGTTCTCTTCTTGGGCTTTTAGGCGCTTCGGAAACTATTCTTGCAGGTGGCTCCCTTCTTTACAGCCTGGGAGGATGGATGGAACCGTGGGGGATTACCCTGGAAATTGACGGAGTTACCTGGCTCGCCACCCTTACGGATATTCTCATCGGCACCGCAGCCTGGGCCATGACTCGGAGGTCCCGGAGGTTTACTCCTCTTTTCTACTTCTTTTTCTTTATGGCCCTTTTTTCCCTTCAGGGTATTCTTTACACCAGAGACCTTTTTAATCTCTTTGTCTGGTTCGAAGTCCTTTCGCTAAGCTCTTTTATGCTTATCGTCTATGAGAATTCCCGCAGAACATACCTAGCCGCTTTCCGCTACATTGTAATAAACACGGTGAGCATTGCCTTTTTTTTAATCGGCCTTTGGATCCTCTATATATTAGGCGGGACCCTCTCTCTTCCTTTTCTGGCCTCTCTTTCAGCGGGACCGCAAAAACAGCTGGCGCTCCTTTTAATAACCGCCGCTGTTCTTACAAAGGCCGCGGTAATCCCCTTTCACACCTGGCTGCCCGAAGCCCACGCCGCCGCCCCCTACCCCGTTTCCGCGCTGCTTTCGGGATTCGTTATAAAGGCGCCCATGCTCGCCCTATGGAGGATCTACGACCACCTGGATCCGGGAACTATCGGAGAGCTCCTTATTTGGATAGGTTCTCTCTGCGCCCTCCTCGGAGTGCTGGCTGCCGTGGTACAGAGGGACGCGAAAAAACTTCTAGGGTATCATTCGGTGTCCCAGATGGGTTATATTGTCGCCGCCTTCGGAGCGGGGGGCGTCATGGGAAAGACAGCAGCACTTTTCTACATCATCGGTCATGCCCTGTTTAAAAGTCTCCTCTTTTTAACCGTGGGAAGGGTCACCGAAGAGATGGGAAGCAGGAATGTCTACACTATCCGCGGCATAAGCGGGAGGTTTCCCCTGGAGACAGTCCTCTTCCTTATAGCCGCCTTCTCCATTTCCGGGGTGCCCCTTTTCGCCGGCTATTCTGCAAAGCTGTTGGTCTCCAAAGCGATCCACCTTCATTTCGGCTCCTATCTTCTTCTTGCCGCGGGAATTGGTACCGCGGCTTCCTTCTTTAAACTGGGGAGGATATTCTTCGGCCCGACAGGGGGGAAGAAAGTCGCCGGTCCTCCAGGCGGCCTTCCTAATACCGGGGCTCTTCTTTTTTCCGCCTTCGGTATGGTCCTTCTTGCCTTTGGCTGTTTAGGCTTGGGGATTTTTCCCGAATTCTTCCATGCCCTGGAGCTTAGGCTGCTGGCGGCCCATGGCACAACCATGGATTGGTATACTTGGAAAGAAATACTTAAAGCCCTAATCAGTTTGACGGCGGGTTTTTTCATCTCCCTTTTTCTTCTTTCCTCCGTCGGTAAGAGTGTTTCCCATACCCTAAGAAGGATGGCCTTGGGAATTAACGGTTCCCTTCGTCTGCTCTTGGCGGGCACACTGATCTTCCTTCTCCTTGGAATGTTTCTTTTTCGTTAAACCTGTTTTAAACATATTCATGTTACACGGCATCGCCACGGGTACTGCGAAAAGCCCGGGGAGAGATACCGGCGTGCGCTTTAAAGGCCTTACTGAAGTGGAACTCACTGTAATAGTTGAGCTTTTCAGCAATGGAGTAGATCGGTTGTTCCGTGGACATGAGCATTGTTCTGGCCGCATCGAGTTTAAGCCGCTTAAGGTACTGCATTGGAGTAATACCCATCTTCTTTTTAAAGAGCCGTATAAAATACGATTTATTAAGGCCTACCCTCTCACTGATTTCTTCTAAAGTTGTCCTGGAAAAGACCGATGACTGCAAAAGACGAAGGGCCTTCTCCATGTGGTGATTTCTGAAATCGGTATAGTGAAATTCGTATCCCGTTTCCGTTAAGAGATAGAGAAACGAGATGAACTGGTGCTCCGCGGAGCGAAGAAGGTCCGAATTGTTCTGCCGGGACTTTTCCATGAGGTCCTCGAAATAGAAGAGGTAGTTTCCTTTTATACGGTAATAAGGACGTTTATGAAGAAGCCTTTGGGCAAGCCCTGATAGTTCCTCTTCTTTCCTGCCGGGTTGGAATAATACAGCGTAGTAGGTAAGCGGGGCGGTGTCTTCCGGGACAATAATGGAGTGCATCTCAGCTGGGCCACAGAGGAAGATAGTACCCGGTTGTATAGGATGTACTCCCCCCCTGTGTTTGAACCAACCGTTTCCCTGGATAAAATAGTGCAGTTCATACTCCTCCTCCCCATGGGTATGGTACCGGCTGTGCCACCGAATATCCTCCTCCTCCCGCATTTGATAGACAAAAACAATTTCTACGAACCGCATTCCCGTCCTCTTTCCTCATTCTACCTCTCTAAGTGGGGAAAGTCAATTTTTTCCATGTTTTGTCGATTGCTTCCATTCAAATCCTGATAGACACCTGCTATTATGATAGTGAAGAAAGGAGCATAGTATGGCAAACAACTATTTTACCGGCAGCCGGGAGTTCTTTCCCGGAATTGATAAAATCCCCTTTGAGGGAAAGGAAAGCGACAATCCACTGGCTTTCAAATTTTACGATCCGGAGAAGAAAGTGGCTGGAAAGGCCATGAAAGACCACCTCCGCTTCGCTGTTGCCTACTGGCACACGTTTTGCGGTACGGGGGGCGACCCCTTCGGTCCGGGGACCAAGGTCTTCCCCTGGGACGAAAAGACGGACCCTATGGCACGGGCAAAGGACAAGCTCGACGCGGCTTTCGAGTTTTTTACAAAACTAGGCGCGGAGTTTTACTGCTTCCATGACCGGGACATGGCACCCGAGGGAGATTCTGTTTCAGAGTCGGAGAAGAACCTGAAGACCCTCGTGGGGTTGGCCCAGGAGAGACAAGAGGCCACTGGTGTAAAACTCCTCTGGGGGACGGCAAACCTTTTCTCCCATCCCAGATATATGAACGGCGCGTCCACCAATCCGGACTTTCAAGTCCTCACCTACGCGGCGGCCCAGGTAAAGGCTGCCTTAGAAGCCACCGTTGAGCTTGGAGGAGAAAACTATGTGTTCTGGGGCGGCCGTGAGGGATACGGAAGCCTCTGGAACACGAATATGAAGCGGGAGATCGAGCACATGGCGATCTTCCTCGAAAAGGCGAAGGACTACGGAAGAAGCATCGGGTTTAAAGGTACCTTCCTGATAGAACCGAAGCCCATGGAACCGACAAAACACCAGTACGACTACGACGCCGCGGCGATCATCGGCTTCCTTAGGGCCCATGGATTGGAGAAGGACTTTAAACTCAACATAGAGGCGAACCACGCCACCCTGGCAGGCCACAGTTTCCGTCATGAGCTTCAGACCGCCGCCGACGCGGGGCTTTTGGGAAGCATCGACGCAAACATAGGGGACCCCCAAAACGGCTGGGACACGGACCAGTTCCCCACAGACATATTGGATGCTACAAAAGCCATGCTGGTGGTCCTCAATTCGGGGGGCTTTACAACCGGCGGACTCAACTTCGACGCGAAACTCCGGAGAAATTCCACGGACCTGGAGGACATCTTCATTGCCCATATCGGGGGAATGGACACCTTCGCCTTGGCCCTGGAGGCGGCCCACGCCATCCGCGGAGAATCGAAAATCCCCACAATGCTTAAGGAGCGCTACGCCTCCTACGATTCAGGTGAGGGCAAGGCCTTTGAAAGGGGCGAGCTCTCTCTTAAAGCCCTCCGGGACCTCGCAGAAAAAATGGGAGAACC
>CAYXSD010000049.1:3494-13475 GCA_964466335.1 uncultured Spirochaetales bacterium | reverse complement strand
AAAATTCCTTGGAATTCTTTGACATAGAGGAAAAAAAGGATATTAATTACTTTATGGATACCCCTAAAACTCAGCCCAGGGCAAAGATACTATTCTGTTTTGTGGGAAATAGAGATCCTTTCAACCCCGAAAATTTAACGGACGGGCCTATTCTCTCCCTTCTTAGCTCAGAGATATTTCACGAAGCATACCTCTTCTGTGCCGGGGAAGGATACTTCGAACGCGCGAAGATGGTAGAAAGGACAGCTTTAGAGCGGGGACTAAAGCTCCGGTTCCAATTTATCAACCTGGACATCCTTTCTGTGGTGGATTATGAGGAAATATACGAGAAACTCTCTGTTGCATTAGAAGCAATTGAGCCGGGGATCTCCCACAAACAGGGGGAGCGCTATATCCTCCTGGACCCGGGAACACCCCAAATGCAGACGGTATGGTTTCTTCTCTCCCAGTCGGGGACTTTCCCCGCCACCCTACTGCAGGGTGTACCGCCGGAGCATGGGGCGGGAAGATACAAGGTAAAGGAGGTGGAGCTTGGCCGGGGGGTCCTTCCGCGGGTCCGCCCCTTTGCTCTCCCGGAACAAGCGAATATGGGGAAAAACAGGAATGATGCGGCTGCGACTCCGGCCTTCCGAAAGGCGTTGAGGGAACGTTTCCCGGACCTGGAAAAGTATGAGGGATAGGAAATGACCGGTTTCTACCTCCACGCCTGGAACATTGGGGCTACCATTCTTTGGTACTTTTTCCTAAAAAACAGGATCAGGTATCTGGAGGACAAGCAGAGCCCCCGAGTAATTCTGGGGTTCTTTGTTGCCGGCTGCTTAAGTATTCCACTTACGTATTTATTCCACTTCATACATCCATTTCACTATCTGTTCCCCGGGATTTTAGAGATGGAGTTTTTCTACCAGGTTTTCATAACCGGACTTACCGAAGAATGGGCGAAATGGATCTGTTTTTACATGGCCGTAAGGGGAGGAGGTACCATAAAGGAGCCCCAGGACGGGATCCTTCAGGCAGCCGCGGTAGGACTTGGGTTCGGAGTCATAGAAAATATTTCATACATCAACAGATATCCTGAATTGTTCATCGCCGTCCGACCCCTTCTTACCACCGGGGGGCACATGATCTACGCGGCCTTCTGGGGATACTTTTTCTCCGCCGCCGTGTACGCCAATGCCCGGAGTAGAGACCCCAGGTCCTACCGTAATGCGGTTATAAGCGTATTTGTTATTGCTGTCGTCCACGGTATTTATAATACTTTGGCCTCCTTCTCTAGTCTGTTCGTTGCTGTTATGCCGGATGTAATAATACTCCTTCTCTCCATTGCTTACTTTCTAAGAATGGTTGCCACCTCTCCCTACCGCGCCTTTCCCCTTCACCAAGCTAACAAGGCGGTGGAGGCAATCCGAACGGGACTCATATTTAACCGGACCAGCCCCATTCTGAACCGGAGAATGGGTATTTTTCTGATGCGGTTGGGGCGATACAATCAGAGCGCGGTACACTTTGCCAGGGCCATGCCTAAACTCAAAAACCGCAAGCCTCTTAAGTTTTTAAGAAGTGTTGCCGAATACGCGGTCCTCCGGGGCACTCCGGGGAAAAAGGCCCTACGGAAAGCTTGGTCCGGCTTAACGGACAAAGGCCGTACCCGTATGCTTAAGGAGCTGGAAGTAATCCTAAAGAATGATCAAGACTTGTTCGCAGAAGTGAAAGGGTTCCTCCTCTCTCCCTTCAGTGAGAGGAAAGGAAAGGACGGCCATGCCTTGGCAAGGGAACTCAAGGAGCGGAAGGCCCGGCGCCGCTATGAAAAAAGAATATCCTTACCGCTCCCGAAGGAGTGAGCCACAAAAGCCTAGGCCTCCCAAAGGGTAAGCACAACAGAACGTTTCTGCCGAGGTCCGTCGAATTCACAGAGGAAGATGTTCTGCCAGGTGGAAAGACCAAGTTTTCCATCAATAATGGGGACCGTTTCCGACGGCCCCACCAAGCCGGCTTTTAGGTGGGAGTCACCGTTCCCATCCTGCCGGTCGTGCTGCCAGACCCCCCGGGGTGCTATGTTCCGTAACAGAGTGAGGACATCTGTCTGAACAGAATCGTCCCAATTCTCCTGGATCATTATCCCCGCGGTTGCTCCTTGGACATACACGTTGACCGCGCCGCTAGTAATCCTCGATTCTTCCACAACACCCTCCACCTGCCGAGTGATATCAATCAATTCCTCCCGGGAGGTGGAGGCGGTGGTTATAGTGTGCTGCATTTAATTTCCTTTAGGTGGACCGGCCGGGCCTACCTTGAATACGGGGTCCCAATTTTTTCCCCGGTCCACTGATTTCTGTACTGTACCCCCCTTTATGGGAAGAGCGTAATGGTACTGCTCCTTTTCATTGAACAGATACACAAAGGCCTGATCACGCTGGATTTCCCGGAAGGAGACAGCAAGGTCCGGTCCAACCTTCTTCCAGAAACCCGGCTCCGTTTGCCGAAATATTGCCCCCTTATCAACCTCCGATGCAGTATCGATTTTCTCAAGAACGGTGAATTGCAAGAAAAAATCTTCCGGCTGCAGCTTCGGATTGGTGTAGCCTTGAAGCCAATCCATAAAAGGGTCGGGGGGAAGGAACCCTCCCGCCTTTGCCAATAAGTCCTCTTCGCTGTTATATACAAACAGAGTGGGAAACCCGGTAAAGTTGAATTTAGAGAGCTCGGGGTTCCGCTGTCCATTTACCTTTTCCAGTACCTGAAGGGCCACAAACTTGTCCCCAATAAGCTTCTGGACCTCAGTTTGAGAAAAGGTCTCAGCATCCAGCTTCTTACAGTAATGACACCAATCCGGAGCGGTGACCACGACAAAAACGTTCTTATTCTGGCGTTTAGCCGCTGAAAAAGCCTTGGAATACTCCATGACCCAGTCGATTGTTCCCCCCGGGGCACCCCAAAGATTACCAATCCCCAGAGAGAAGAAGAGCAGGAGCGTTATCCCCAGCATAATCCACCTGTTTCCTGTCCATCGCCGTCTATACATTCTTTCCTCCTTGTTCCATACTATATACCATGAAGTTTGAAGAAACAAACCCGGAGGAATTAAAAATTCGACATGAGCCGAAGGCAAAACGCTTTGCCGCACGGCTCGGCAACAAAATTGCCTATCTTTCCTACGAGGTTGCAGGTGATACTGTCCTTGACTACGCCCATACCTGGACACCCCCGGAGGAACGGGGGAAAGGAATTGCCGGACGGATCACCCGGGAAGCCCTGGAATACGCCAAGAGCGCGGGCTACAAGGTGGTACCCAGCTGCCCCTATGTACGGGATTATATAAAAGCCCATCCGGAGTATGAGGATCTGGTAGAATAAACACCCCCCTTGGCGTTCTTAGGTTATTATTACCCCTCATCCGTTATAGCGGGAAGGACCTTTTTGTAGTGTCTCCAGGTAATAAAGAGGAAAAAGGCCACTACCGGGATGACCAGGAAAGCGATGAGGTTTCCCTGAAACAAATGATATAGCCAAAACCGCAGGTGGTGCCCCCCGTCGGTGAAGGCGGTAATAAGCCCGTCGTAGGTAATCTCCGCGGTCGTCGTTTGAGCGGAAAGGCGGGTGTACAAGGGAGCCAAAGACGTGGAAATGTAGAGAAACCCTATTACCACGGGAATTCCGGTAATAACGCCGCGAAAGACATTTCCTCCCAAAGCAATTACCGGAAGGGCCATAACAGGGATGAGATTCGCCAAGTCCCCTAAAGGTATTACCTTAACTCCGGGGAGAACAAAGGCCAACAGAATGGATATGGGCATGAGGATAAGCCCTGTAACCAATACGGATTTATTCTTCATTAGTATACCCGAGTCCATGCCAAAGTAGAGTTCCTTTTTCTGTGGGAATATTTTGGTAATGGACGCCTTAAGATTGAGGGAGAAGGCCTGCATGCCCTCTCCGATAAGAGAGGCGCAGTGGGGGAGAATGAACATTACCGCCGCGATCTGTACGGCTATCTCTAAGAGCTTCTTCACACTGAAACCGGCAAGGATACCGAAAACCACTCCGATAATCACCCCTATAATCATCGGATCGCTTAGCATGCTTACCGCGTCTTTCTTCTCCGTTTTCTTCCCCGGATTAAAATCGATCTTTCTCACTCCCGGAATTGCATCGAAGAGATACTTTGCCGCCACTCCGTAGGGAAGGGTCCCGCTGCCCGAAATGGTGGTAATGCTGATGCCCTTTAAACCGGAGTTTTTCTCTACCACCGGACCGGCCCAGTCGGAGAGTTTCAAGGTAATAACGATAATGACCACCGTTGCCCCGATGCCGATGGCAAAACTCCCCGTTACCTGCTGGAGGATCGCTCCGATAAGGGCGAAGTGCCAGTAGTTCCACACATCAATATCTATAGTCTTGGTAAGATTAGTGGCCAGCATGAGAATGTTAATTCCCAAAGCCAAAGGGATGGTAAGCGGCGCTATAATGGATGCCCAGGTAATCGCTGCCAGGGGAGGCCAACCCACATCGAGGATCGGGTAGTCCAAGCCCCGGGTTTCGATAATTGCATTCACCACCGGCCCAATTACCGATACAAAAAAGTTGAATATTATAAAAATCCCAGCAAACCCAACACCGACCTTCAAACAGGAGAGGAGGGCATACCCGATCTTCATCCTTATTATGAGGGCGAGAACGAAAATGACAATGGGGAGCATTACATAGGCTTTAAAACTAAAAAAGTAGTCTAAAGCTTCTTGAAACCATTCCATTAAATACCTCCGGTGCGAAAAACTTTCATGGATTATACTGAAGTGTACGCGAAAATCTTGGAACCGGCAATAGAAAAAAGAACTGCAAACTGAACAGGGAAGAAAAAAATATGCCATTGCGGGGGGACTGGGAAATATGATAAAAAATGATGATGATGAAAAACAGCGCCCACAGCCGCTATGGTTGTCAGCTCATTACCTACCCTGACAGTTTAGGAGGAGACCTGAAGACCCTAAATCAGGCTATAGAAACATACTTTTCCAAGGCGGTTACCGGTGTCCACATTCTACCTTTCTACCCCTCCTCCGCGGACCGGGGATTCGCCCCCTTAACCTACTATGAGGTTGATCCCCATTTCGGAAGCTGGGAGGAGGCGGGAAAAACCGCCGCCCGTTACGACCTGGTGGCGGATTTTATGCTTAACCACATATCTCGTCAATCGGAATACTTTAAGGATTTCCAAGAGAAAAAAGACAACTCCAAGTACGCGGACCTCTTTATCCGTTACAAAAACTTCTGGCCCGAAGGGGGGCCGACCGAGGAAGACCTGAACCGGATTTATACTCGCAAACCACGTCCTCCCTACACGGAAGTTACTTTTGCCGACGGCACGAAGGAAAAGATCTGGTGTACCTTCGACTACGAGCAGATCGATATTGACCTAAGATCGCAGGTGACCAGAGACCTCATTACCGATTTTCTTAGATTCCTCTGCGAGAAAGGGGCAAACATTATTCGCCTGGACGCCTTTGCCTATACAACAAAAAAGCCCGGCACCAATTGCTTTTTCCTGGAACCCGAGGTATGGGAGTACCTCGACTTTGTCCGCTCCGTTACTGAGGCTTACGGGGCGGAGGTCCTGCCGGAGGTACACGAGCACTACTCTATTCAGCTAAAACTGGCAGAAAAGGGATATCTTGTATACGATTTCGCCCTCCCCATGCTCTTGCTTCAGGCTTTATACGAGGGGAGCGGGGCCAATCTTAAACACTGGCTTTCCATCTGCCCCCGGCGGCAGATAACCACTCTGGATACCCACGACGGGATAGGCGTCGTGGACGTAGAAGACCTAATGACCCAAGAGGAGATCGAACGGACCCGGGAGGCCCTCTATTCCAAAGGGGCAAATGTAAAAAAGATTTACAACACGAAGGCCTACAACAACTTGGACATCTACCAGATAAACTGCACCTATTACTCTGCCCTGGGGAACAGGGACGATCTCTACCTTTTGGCCAGGGCAATCCAGTTCTTTGCTCCAGGATATCCCCAGGTCTACTACGTCGGGTTACTGGCCGGCAAAAACGATATAGCCCTACTCGAGAAAACCAAAGTGGGAAGGAACATAAATCGGCACAACTACAGCTTAAGAGAAATTGAGAGAGAAGTAAATCGGCCGGTGGTAAAAAAACTTCTCGCCCTGATGGAATTCCGCAATACCCATCCCGCTTTTGGAGGCGACTTTTTACTTCACGATACAAAGCCGGAGGAGCTTATCATTACTTGGCAAAAGGGAGATGAAAAGGCCACCCTCATAGCGGACCTGAAAGGGGGAAACTTCGCGATTACCCAAACCGCCGGCACTGAAGGGGAAGAATTCCCTCTTAGGATTTAGGAACAGGTGTATAAAAATGGCAGCTGCTCTTTTTCATCGGCTCATTCAAAAGTGGTTCGAAGCAGCCGGTTCAAACCCTTGTAAACGCGTTCTTCCCCAGTTTTTGTTCTCTGTGGTATACTATTTATTATGGTCAGCACTCAGATCAAGAATTATCTTTTCATTCCTCTTTTTCTGTGTCTTGTTCTCCTTAATTTTCTGTTTCTTTCACCTCTTCTCTGTGCAGAGCCCCTTATAGATCCGGAAGACGCAGTCCGCTATCTAGAAAGTGGTGATTTCAGCTACAACATCGATGTTAATTTCTCCAGAATCGCCGAGAAATCCCATAGATACTACGCCGAGAAACAGAAGGAAATCTCCTCCTGGGTAAAGGAAGACCCTAACGACCCGAAGAGAGTTATTACCTATTTGGATTTTCTGATTGAAGCAGGTTTCAACCATGAGGCGGCAGAATTGGCGGACCGCTACCTTGGACCTTTTCGTGACCTCTATCAGCAGACCAACGCTGCTCTTCCCGCTCTATGGTACATGAAAACGGCAAACGCGGCGGGAGAAAAGAAAGACCTCGATGAAGCGTACGAGGGGGTCCGCCCCTTTTTGGAATCCGGAAATGCACCCTTGGATATGGTGTTGGCAGCTATGGAAAACAGAGAAAAAAACAACTCCTACCAATTGGCCATGAAATTAGCCGGATTTTACTTCACCGTCTATCCGGAGGAACCGGAACTCTTCTTTAGGGCCTTCCTCATTTCCATGGGAAAAAGCCTCTATGAAACGGTCCCCGCCTTTTTGGAACAGGCATCCCAGCTCCTTCCCCAAAACTCGGAAGGAGGGCAAGAAAAACAGGAAGAGCAAAAAGAGGAACATCAACTGAAAGCCTACTTCCATACTGTTCTCTCCCAAGCAAAAGAGAATATCCATCTGGACATCCTGGACCGTGCGGTAGCTCTGGACGAAGGCAACTACCAGTATCGGCTGACCTCCGCCGGATTCCGAACCCTGGTGCGTTGGTTCTCGCAGATTAGTACCCTCTCCCGTGTCTCCCCCCCTGAAATTGGGCTTAAAGAAATAAGAAACTCCTTCTCCAAAGCAGCCCCGGAGATGACGGAGCGGATAAAGACAGATTTAAAGAAAGCCCTTAGCCTCCGCCCCTCTTACGATATAGAGATATATCTTGCCGCCGCCTTAGCGGAAGCATCCTTCGGCAACACAGATAAGACCCTTTCCTACGCGGAGAAAGCACTGAAAACAAGACCGGATAATCCCCGCTGTTATGACGCCCTTCTCTTTGCCCTCCTCTACCGGCACATTCACTCAGAAGATCCTCTCGAGGCCGCACGGAAAGAGTTAAAGGAAGTGCTAGTAAAGAAATCCAAGGCCGGTCTGGCCTCGGCCTATGACTACTTCTCTCTGGCAGCTCTCACCATGATGGGCCTCTCCGATGTAGGAAATAATGAGTGGAAGGAGAGATTAGCGGTAATGGAGCGGTACGCCGAGGCTTCCCTCGACAGAAGAGAAGAGTGGTACGGCTACCTCGCCCTGGGAAACGCCCTGCTGTTAAAGGGAAACACTTCATCCGCGTTAAGGCTCTACCGGCATGCGGAGTCCATCGGCGGTGATAAAGCCCTTCACCTGGTAAAAACCAACATAGGAATACTCTACGCCGTGGAAGGAAAAAAGGACCTGGCCGTTGCTTCCCTGTCGGAGGCCCTTGGTATTAGCAAGTTAGACAGAGAAACAGAAACCATCGGAGAAGGAAGCAGGGCCCGGCGGGCGTTGAAACATATTACAAGAGAGTGACAGGTCCCACCCGGGACGCGTTTACAGCCCTCTTACCTCATCTGCAATAATTTCCAAAGCGGTTTTTATATCTTCCTCATCGCCCGCGTAGTTGATTCGAATACACTCATTTCGATGGGACCATTCCTCTGTAAGACCGAAGAAGAAGTAATTCCCCGGTACCACCAGGACCTTTCTCGCCTTCAGTCGCCGGTAGAGCTCGTACGAGGTAATAGGCATCCCGCGGAACCAGATCCAGAGGAAAATTGCGCCTTCGCTCTTATGCACACGGTAATCAAAGGCATCCCCGAACCTTTCCCGGATCCAATTCTGGACCCTCTCCGATTTTTCCCGGTAATAGGGTTGGATAATATCCCGGCTTATCCTTAGTATCTCGCCGGAACGGATAAGGGGTCCGGTAATGACCGGCCCTATGGAGGCATTGGCCAAACTTATGACCGCGTTCATAGAGGAGAGAGTCTGTATAACTTCCTCAGAAGCAATCACAATCCCCGTCCGCGCCGAGGGAAGCCCCAGTTTTGATAAACTCATGGTAATGATTATATTCTCGTTCCATATAGGCTTTACCTTCTCAAAGATGATGTTCGGAAAAGGTGTACCGTATGCATTGTCGACTATTAGTGGTATACCGCAGCAGGAGGCATACTCGGCTAAGGTCTTCACCTCCGTATCGGTAAGTACATTTCCCGTAGGGTTGGTGGGACGGGAAATACAGATCCCCCCGATATCCTTGGAGATCTGAATATCATTAAAATTGACCCGGTACTTGAATTGGAAATCATCAATCATTTCTATGGCGGATGGATAGGAGATGATTGCTTCTTTTTCAATGGCCTGGTCCGCATAGCCGATATACTCCGGCGAGAGGGGAAAGAGGATCTTGCGCTTCTTCCCGTTTCCGAAGGTGCCGGAAAAAAGGTTCATAAGAATGAAAGAAGAGGTTTGACTCCCATTGGTAATGGCGATGTTCTTCTCACTGAGGTCCCACCCGTATTCCCGGTTAAAGAGGTCCGCCAATGCCTCTAAAAAGACCCGCTGCCCCTGGGGTTTATCGTAGTGGACAAGCATGGCCTCGAGTTCTTCCTTTTCCCCAAGGATTTCCTCCATTCTTCTCCGCCAGATAGCATTTATCTCCGGGATCTCCGCGGGATTGCCACCTCCCAGCATATAGAATTTCCCTCCCTCAGCCAGGGCGGTTCCCAGGTCATCCATCAATTCCAGTATCCCCGAACCACGGGTAAACTTCTGCCCAAATTCTGAGTAATCCATTACAACAGCTCCTCGTATGCACAGTGAATTGAAAGGCAAATAAAAAAGTGTCCCTTCGTATAACAACGAAAGGACACTTCGATACTACACCGGATCGGCTTTTAATGAAAAGCCGGCACAGTGTTCTATAAGGGATCAGGATCGCAGAGGTTCTCAGCGCTCCTAGCCACCCGGCCGCACTGTTTACATACGAACTTTCCGTCCCGGACCAAGTTTTTGTAGTCTTCCAAATTAGTGTGGACGTAATTCATAACCTGGGCCACACAGAGATGTTTTCCATGTCCGGAGTGGGACCCCGATCCTATTTCATCTGGTAGCGGAAACCATTCAGCCATACTAATCCTCCTCGTGTTAGATAATATATATCCTCATTTAAAAAATCAAGATTTTTTCAATCTTAGCAACGAAGCATATGAATGAGGAGAATGAAAGGAAAATCAGCAGGTCAGATGGAAGGCGCCGACTATCTTTTTTCCCGATTGAACGGCCTCTTCGTATTTTCTATTTAAGAGATCCACCGCCTCCCCGGTTTTCTTTACGGTGAC
>CAYXSD010000049.1:0-3394 GCA_964466335.1 uncultured Spirochaetales bacterium | reverse complement strand
CATGGTGGAAGATATCCATGACATTCATCTTTGGTCTGTCGACGGGACCTACAATATCTTCTCCTCCCATGTCGCGCTTTCAAAAGACTTGTGCATCGAAAATACTGCTGTCATAAAAGAAGCAATAAGGACGGTCCTCTCAGAGTACGGTATTCAGCACGTTACCTTGGAATTCGAGATTATCGGCGATAGCTGCGTCTCCTGTGATTGAGGTCCCTAAGAGCCATTAAAAAACACCCCACTAAAAGGACCTGAAGAATAATTGTTGTAATGAAGGCGCTTCTTAGTCCGATTGTCTCGGCGAGAAACCCCATAAACCACTGAAAAATAGTCGCCCCCAGGGCGGCTCCCATGGTCATAAAGGCAGTGACCGTTCCGGTGTTATTCGGATGTTTCCCGTTTATCTCCCCCATTACATTGGGAAATATCCCGGAAAGACAAAGCCCAATCCACCCAACAAGAATATACACCAATCCGATTTGGTCCATCATAAGAAACACTCCCACTCCAATGGCCCCGCCCAGACCGGAAAAGGTCACCAATGCTTTTGCGCCAAACCGGTTTGCAAGAAGGCTGTTGCCGTATCGGCCGACCATAATACAGAGCCAAAGCACCGAAAGCGCGGAAGCAGACTCCACCGTACTGAAGGAGAGGACTGTCCTGCAGTAGAGTACCAACCAAGCAGAAAAGCTAACTTCCGCGCCTACATAGAACAGGAGAGTAAAAGAACCGAATATAACCGAAGGTTCCCGAAAGGCGGATTTCATCCGCTCTAGACTAGTGGAAGCAGCACTCTCCTTATGAGTGGTATCCTTTCCTCCGGTTTTTCTGATTCTTCTCTGCCGTAATAATGCCTTAAGCTTTCCGCTGCCGGGAAAGGGAGTAAGAAAAGTCCAGAAAAGAAGAAGACCTGTGGGGACCATCATAAAAAAATAGATATTATACCAGGTCCCGCCACTATCCAAGTAAAGACCAATGAGGAAGGGCCCAATAAAAGCCCCCACACTGAAAAAAGCGTGTACAATGTTCATCAGAGAGAGGGGGGTCATCCTTATCCGTATAATGGAAGGCAGCACATTGGCAGCGGTCTCTACAAAGGCGCCGCCTAGATGGAGGACAAAATTTGCCACGAGGACAATATAGAAGAGGGGCGACAGACCAAAGAGAAGGAAGAACACTATTTCAATGGACAAACCCACGATAAGGGCGGCCTTTATATTTGTCTTGTCTATAAGAATTCCAGCCAACAAAGGACCGAAGAGAAAGCCGAAGGAACCCATACTGAGGAGTAATCCCGCGGTCGATTCGGTAATGGAGAAGTACTCCATAATATTCGGGACCATGGGGCCTAAGAGGAGAAGCAGAATGCCATGCTGGGCCATGGCGGCGCAGTTAATGGCAACGACAGTTGTCTTTTTCATGGTTCTCATTGGCACATGGTACAACAGCACGCGGCCTTCTGGGAAGAACACGAGAAAGCTCCGGAGTAGACAGCGTAAGAGGGAACAGAGGGTTGACAGGATGTGGATTTTACAAAATGATCTTCTAGGAACTTTAGACACTAGGAGATAACGTGAGCGGAAGAACATGTCCTTCCTGTAATAACGATTTGGTGGAAGAGGAATTTCATAAAACCATGATCGATCGATGCCCCCACTGCCGGGGGATTTTTTTCGATGCGGGAGAACTGGAATCCATCCTGGAAATTGTAGATCTCTTCAACAGCATTGCATTAAAAGAAGATGATTTACATCCTTCGGAAGCGGAATTGAGGAGGCAATTATGCTGCCCGGTAGACGGTGAATCCTTCGAAAAACATGAGATAGGCGGACAGATTATAGACATTTGTCCAGAATGCCGGGGTATCTGGCTCGACGATGGGGAGCTTTTCGCACTGAAGATAGCGGAAGAGCACATCACCTCTAATCTCAATCTATACATACGATTAGGGCAGTAGAATAAACAGAATAAAAGAGGCTTAATAGGTTGGAATGAAATACGTCAACAAAAAGATGGTAGTAGTTATAAATACACTCGCTTTGAAACATTCCGGCGGAATGGGGCTTACATCTACCAATATCATGGAGGGTAAGTCCCTGGGCTTTATCGAAAAGATACACACCAACCAAGTCTTCGGGCAGAAAATATATCCGGATATATTCCACCAGGCAGCGGCCTACATGTATCACATCATTAAAAATCATGTCTTCCACGACGGAAATAAACGGACCGGCCTCGCCACGGCAATTAGTTTTCTC
Organism: uncultured Spirochaetales bacterium; assembly: GCA_964466335.1. Classification (GTDB taxonomy): domain Bacteria; phylum Spirochaetota; class Spirochaetia; order SPDA01; family CAYXSD01; genus CAYXSD01. Next base: position 1,136 of record CAYXSD010000049.1, on the reverse strand, counting down.
AAATGGAACAATATCGCCTTCTCCCCCTTAGACGAAGACCATGTCTTCGACAAGGTTATTTCCATAACCGAAACCGATGCCGGCCCGGATAGGGCCATTCCCGACATTGCTAATTGGCTTAAAAGTCTTAGTCTGTATTAAACATAGGTAGTATCCCGTAAAACAATATAAAACAATATAACTCCTTGCATTTTATCGGTCTTGGGTTACAATACTAGTGGGGGTGGTAACATGGATCTAAAACTCTTTGCATTTACTCTGTATGAGTTGATCTTGTCTCTGGTATTCGGGTTTTTAACTCTCTATTTGGTACTGAAACTCTCGGGGAAACTTTTTTTAAAAGAGGATTTTACCTCGCTGCAAAAGAAGAAGAACCTTGCCTCGGCAATTCTTGTGGGAAGTGTTGTTTTCGGCGTACTGCTCCTCGTGCAGACCAGCATCTTACCCGCGGTAGACGTAATAAGGGTATTTGCGTCGGGGTACAGGCCCCTTCAGGCGGTTTACTTCCTCTATTCCTTTCTCTACTTCCTCCTCTTCTATGCCATTTCTTTGGCCTTCAGTCTTATCATTGTAATTGTTACCGTCCAAATTTATACGGTGGCCACCCGGAAGTTGGATGAGATGGCGGAGATCAAAGAGGGAAACGTGGCTGTGGCGGTAGTGTTAGCAGCAATAATCCTCGGGATGTGTGTTTTCGTGCGCCCGCCGATGCAGAACATAATGCAGAGCTTCATCCGTTACGACCAGGTGGAATCTCCCTTCCAGAGTACCGACGAGGAATAGACGAGAATTATGGGAACCAAGGATATTCGAAGGATTGGGTAGATGAAAAGGACGCTTATCCTTGCAGTAACTGCTCTCCTCATTGCTCTTTTTGGGTGCTATTCGCTAAGTCTTTTCCTCTGGCCCGGCTCCCCGGGCACCTACGCCCAGCCCCGCCGCTACATGAAGAATGCCGAGACCGAGCAAATCAGTTTTGATATTGAGGGACGGCAATACGCTTCGGTCTCTTTTATTGCTCTGAACAATCCTAATACCACCTATGGGAATACGAGCCCCACCCATCGTATCATCTGGGATGTGGACCGAAAGGAAGCTGATGAACTTATCAGCCATTTTAACGTCAACGATAATCG
>CAYXSD010000048.1:0-21366 GCA_964466335.1 uncultured Spirochaetales bacterium | reverse complement strand
CGGAGCTGAGCCGGCTTTGAAGAATGAAGAGCCGGCGAAGAGGCTTTTTTTATGTCCTTATTACTAAGCAAAATAAAAATAATAGACAGTTCAGCCGCTTTCAAAATTAACTAATTTTGAAAGCGGCCCTACCTTTAGATTCTTATAATTCATTATTATATAATGAATTATAAGAATCGACCCAATACTGAGGCTCTGAAAAAATGTAATTTTGAAAGAGCCTCAGTTGAGCGTCTGAAAAATAATTAAAAGAGCCTAGAAGTGTAAAGAATAAAATAAGAATCCTAAAACTGTATAATGGGGATTGTTTTTGTAAGATATTTTATTATATTTAATTACAGGAACAATATGATGGACCTATTAAAAAAATGCCTAAGACAGAGGAAGAGAATATATGCATGATTTACTCAAAAAAGCATGGGAATTAATTGAAGATGAAGAATCTATCGCTTTTGTTACCATAACTGAAACGGATGGTTCAGTTCCTCAGATACCAGGGGCAAAAATGATTGTTGTCGACCAAGGCGAGAGGCATCTTACCTATGGGACAGTCGGCGGTGGGGCTTTAGAACATCAGGCTGTGGAAGAGGCTCTTGAGGTAATAAGAACCGGAAATCCAAGTGTGTACAAAAAGGATTTAGGAAAAGACCTAAATATGGCTTGTGGTGGAAGGGTTTCTTACTTCATCGAACCACTTCAACCGAGAGAGAGGATGATAATATGCGGCGGAGGGCATATTGGAAAGGCTCTATTTGCAATTATTAAAAATATGGGATTTCGAACCGTTGTAATCGATTCTATGGAAGAATATGCCAACCAAGAGCGTTTTCCCGGCGCGGATAAAATAATTAATTCTTTTGAAGAAAAGGATCTGAAGGATCAGGTAATTACAGATGATCATACCTACATTGTCATTGTAAGCCGTGATCACCCAACCGATTTTCGCTTAGCGAGGTTTTTTCTCAATAAACCGTGGAACTATTTGGGGGTTATAGCCAGTAAAACGAAGTCGGCAGTGTTGAGGAAGGAGCTTAAGGAGGAAGGATTCCCAGAGGACAAAGTTGAAACTTTGGTGAGTCCCATCGGTAAGCCTATTGGCGGATCTTCCCCAGAGGAGATCGCGGTGAGTATTGCAGCTCAGCTTGTAGAGAAGAGGAACAAGGGCTGAGCAAAGCTGGAAGGATCAGCGATTCTAATTATTTAAGTACAAAGTACTTTCATAATTGCTGCAGAAAGATCAATCCACTTGAATTACGTTAAGAAGCTATCAGTGCTCTTCAGTCCGATGTAATTGGGATGTTTACCTTGTTCATAATTTTGCTCAGATGGGGTACCCCCGCAGCTTGAGATACGAGGCGAAAGATGTTGTCCCTGCGCTCATTAGGCCATAGAGATCCGGCAAGGATAGTTACCGGTGTTGATCTATATACATCGGGATAAAGCGGTGTAGATGGACCCACCATTATTACCTCCCTGGCATTGCCACAATAGGAGAGGACCCTCTCGGCGGTATTATTTACAAAGGATGTACCCGTTACGAAAACAACAGAACATTGAGGAATGAGTTCTTTTTGTTGTTCAGGAGGAAGAACTCCCTTCCGGAGGCTGTTATCAAAAATGAAGCTTGCCTTTACTTTCGGTGTCACCTTTCGAACCACTGGACCAATGTAACCGATTATTCCTATTACATCATTCTTTTGGATAGAAGGGAGATCAGTGGCATCGATATGTTCAGCGTTTTCATTAGAGCTTATCGGGGCGGCAGCGTTTATGGTCGCCAAAGCCACACTCTTTTTAACAACAGGAACATCCTCGGTGAGCCAAGGTGCTATATCTTCAGCACTCATTCCCTCCAGGGAACCTGTTTCAGCGAAGTGAGGGCAGGTGTCTTCCAGAGTTTCCCTTAAAATGGCAGATGTCCCTATCATACCATTATCGAGTTCGACAGCGGTCATGCCATAGCCAATGCAAATTGATTTTATTCTTTTACCCCGGCAGGTGCTAAGCGCCTCCTGTATTAACCTTTCTTCAATTCGGGTATGATTCTTCATGGGACAATGATAACAAAAAGGAAGAGAAATGTAAGTAGGACACCATAAAAGATTTTCCTTAGGATCTTACAAAATTGCAATTTTCAAAGTCTCATTAGTGCTGAAACAAAATTAGATTAGCCTAACTAATATGTAAGTAAATGCAACTCTGTTACAAAAGGCTCTTGACATGATCTGATAACTATCTTTAGAGTGTTTACACCATGTAAGATTAACTTCAGGTGACCTCCAAAAAGGTTTATATTTGTGTAATACCATGCTGTTAGAAATATCTATTTGTATATAATGAAATTATTTCGGTACCCAAGTCTTACGACGGCACATCAAAACAACATGAGCGCAAGCCGAGGGAGTATTCAGTGATAATAAAAAAAAATGCATTAGTAATTATTGCTGTTGCAATTCTCTTTTTTCATATTGGAATTATTCCACTCTTTTCTTCACCGAGTGCGGAAAAAAGTAATGAGGGATACACCGTTACCGACGCTCTTGGTAGAGATGTCTCTTTTTCAAAGGTTCCCTCCCGGATAGTGTTGGCAGGAAAAGCAGTTTTTATGGTTGCCGATGCATACTATCTATTTTTTCAGGAGGCAAACAGGTTAACAGCCGTTGGTGAAATAAATCAGGGAAAGGGGAATTTCCTGAAGTTTTTAGATCCTAACTATGAGGATATTACCGTTCTTAACGGAGGAGCGGGACCTGAGCAGATAGCCGCTGTCAATCCTGATACGGTGGTGTTAAAGAGTTTTTTAAGAGAATCCATGGGAAAAGCTGTGGAACAACTGGGCATTCCTGTGATCTATGTCAGTTTTGAATCTCCCGAGGAATACCAACGGGACATTCGTGTTTACGGTCAGCTGATCCAAAGGGTGGAAAGGGCGGAAAAGGTAGCTTCCTATTATAAAAATGAGAGGGAAGATATTGCGAAGACCCTTGAAGGGCACATGAAGCAACAGAGTGAAAGTGAAAAACCCACTGCTCTTCTTCTCTACTACTCAAGCCGTGGGGGGGAATACTCCTTCAATGTACCCCCCGCCGCCTGGATGCAAACCAAGCTTGTAGAAATGGCCGGTGGAAATCCTGTTTGGAAAGCTAATGCCACTGGAAAGGGCTGGAACAGGATCGGGTTTGAGCAGATTGCAGCGTGGGACCCGGATTACATTTTCCTTGTGGCGTATCATAATGATATTGATGAGGTCATGAAAAAGCTCTCAGCAGAAAAGAATTGGCAGCAACTGAGGGCATATAAAGAGGAGAGGCTCTTGGCTGTTCCTCTGGACTACTACTCCTACGATCAGCCGGACACTCGATGGCTTTTAGGTCTTAAATGGATGGCCAAGACCTTCTATCCATCCCTGTTTGAGGAAATGGATTTTTTAGAAGAGGTCCGTGAATTCTACACTTTTCTCTACGGTATGGACCGAAAGGAAATAACAGAGGTTATTGAGGGTACATTACAAGGAGATCTCTAACAGAAATGGAGAACGCTGTTAAAAGAGAGACCCATGAAAAAACGCCGAGGACTTTGATACACAGCTCTAAGGTGGTGTCATCTCGTCGGAGCGAAGAGCTGGAAAAAACTCTTTTTAGAAGGTGGATGCTCGTTTTTATGAGTATTCTTCTGGGGACTTTTGTTGTTTCTCTTCTCATAGGTCGATATCCCTCCCCCGGACTCATAGCACCGAGAAAGATCTTTAGCGATGAGCTGGCCTTCAACTTGGTTTTTTCCCTTCGCCTTCCTCGGGTAGTTGTGGCCCTGCTTCTTGGTGCTGTATTAGCAGCATGCGGAAATGTTTTTCAAATGATCTTCGGAAATCCCCTGGTGGAACCAGGATTTATGGGCGTTTCCCAGGGAGCTGCCTTTGGTGCTGCCCTCAGTATTATCTTTTTCGGAAATGTCGCAGTGATAATACAGTCTATATCTGCAGTGTTTGCCTTTTCCGGCTTAGTCCTCTCATACTACCTGGCAAAGAAACTAAGATTCGGAGGATGGATCCTTCGTTTAATCCTGGCAGGAATTTCTGTATCGGCCCTCTTCTCTTCCGGATTAGGGATTTTAAAGTACATGGCGGACCCCTTAAGTGAATTACCTGAAATTACCTTCTGGCTTATGGGGGGAATTTGGGGGGTAACTTGGGGCGATGTAAAGTCCATATTGCCTCTGGTAATTCCCGGTCTTTTTGTTCTTTACAAGATGCGATGGAGAATAAATCTCCTCTCCCTGGATGAACGGGTGGCTTTTACTTTGGGTGTTTCTTCGGTTCGCGAACGGGCCTTTATTCTTCTGGTTTCCGCCACCATTACCGCCGCTGTGATTTCGGTAAGCGGTATTGTGGCCTGGATCGGATTAATTATTCCTCACCTCGCGCGAAGGCTCGTTCGGGCAGACGCTCGATACTCCCTTCCTGCCTCCATGATATTGGGCGCCATTTTTTTAATGATCTGTGATAATCTTGCCAGAACTCTTCTTCCTGGGGAAATACCCCTTGGGGTGTTTACTTCTCTTTTTGGGGCCGGTTTTTTCATCCTCTTACTAACAACAAAGGGAGTTAAGAAAGAAAAATGAGTGTTCCCATACTAGGTTTTGAAGATATTTCATTTTTCTATATCGAAGAAGAAAAAGTAATAGAGCATCTCTATTTTTCCATAGAGCCCGGGACAATAACCGCTGTATTAGGACCCAATGGGGTGGGGAAAACCACTTTTTTGAATATAGCAATGGGTTATCTTCGACCTCAGCAAGGGAGGGTTGTTCTTCAGGGAAGCCCATTTTCTACCTACTCCCGGCGCGTGCTAGGCACATGGATGGGTTTGGTTCCCCAAAGCGAGCATATACCGTTTGAATATTCTCTGATAGAGTACGTACTCCACGGCCGAGCCCCCTACCTGAAGCCCCTGGAGATGCCGAAGCAGCGGGATTGCGACATAGCCGCGGAGGCCCTGACTAGGGTGGGGTTAGAGGGTTATGAGGACCGCCCGATCAACGCCTTAAGCGGCGGGGAGAGACAACTCCTCATGATTGCCCGAGCCCTTGCACAGGAGCCGAGGATCCTCTTCTTTGATGAACCCGCCTCTCATTTGGATCTGGCAAATAAAAAGCATTTAATTGAGTTAATTAGAAAACTGTCTGATTCCGGGGTCACTATTATGTTTACCACTCATGAACCTGAGGTTGTTATTGCAGCGGCGGACCACATAGCCCTAATGGGGGAAGGTAAAATGCTGTATACCGGGACAGTGGAAGAAACCTTTACTGAGAAGAACTTAAGCCGGGTATACGGAGTACCGGTACGCATAACCAATGTGAATGGGGTCACTGTTGTAGTTTGGCACGGGGACGCAGGAGTGGAAGCGGAGGAGTTGAATCCTTGATTACTAGTGTGCTATGTATATAAACAAAAGGGAGGAGAATTAATATGTTTGGATTCGGAAGATTTGGTCCCATGGAACTAATATTAATACTGGTTGTAGCTCTTCTTATCTTTGGTCCGAAAAAGTTACCGGAGATTGGGAGATCTATAGGAAAAGCGATAAGGGAGTTTAAAAGCCACTCCGACAAGCTGACAGAGGAACTTAATTTTGACGACACCGGGAAGTCCCAATCGACAACCACCGCGAAGGCTGAGGAAGCAGAGGATAAAGATAAAGATAAACAGCAAACTACCGGTACATAACAGTATGTGATATTCTATAAACAGACAGGATACAAGGAGAGGAGGAAAAAATGCTATTTGGACGATTCGGGCCTATTGAGCTAATATTGATACTCGCCATTGCACTGCTTATCTTCGGACCTAAGAAGGTGCCGGAGATTGGAAAGGCAATTGGAAAGGCAATTCGGGAATTTAAAAGCGGAAGTAAGCAGGGCTCCGGGGATGAAGATGAGGATGCTCGCGAAGAGATTGCCGAGGAAGACAGGAAGCAGATAAGCGACGAACAAGCTGCAAATTCAAAAAAGAGTACCAGCAGAAAGAAAAAGGAAAAATCCTCCTCTTGAAAAAAGGAAAGGAAATGACATTTTTCGAACACCTCGGAGAATTGCGGGGCCGATTAATGGTCATTGCTATCTCCGTGGTGGTATTCTCCGGTATAAGTTTCTATTTTATAGATCCTATAGTCGAATTATTTAAGAGACCGGCTTCCGGACTTGATTTTGTCTATTTAACACCGCCAGAGTTATTCTTAGCCTATATCAAAATCTCCCTTGTCATTGGAATTATTGCCTCTATACCAGTTATTCTTTTGGAAATTTGGCTGTTCGTTAATCCCGGGTTGCAAAAGAGCGAAAAACTTGCACTTCTGTTTACTATTCTATTCGGGACAATTTGTTTTGCCGGAGGAGTGGTATTTTCCTACATGATAATTCTTCCTATAACTCTCAATTTCTTTTTAAAGTATTCCACTCCAGAAATCACCGCTATGTTTTCTTTTGGAAATTATGTAGGATTTATCAACACCATTATGCTCGCTTTTGGTGCCGCCTTCGAGCTCCCTATAGTTGTGGTAATTCTTGCTCGGGTTGGAATTGTCAACTACAAAATACTACAAAAGGCAAGCAAGTATGTCTTTCTTATAATAATTGTACTGGCAGCATTATTGACCCCGCCCGATATTATTTCGCAGCTCCTTCTTGCTGGACCAATGTTCCTTCTCTTTGAAATTTCTGTTGTTTTAGCGAGGATATTCGGCAAACGTAAGGAGCGATTAGAAAAAGAAAAGCTGGAAGAGGAAGAAGATAAGGAGATTGATAGCGGGGTTACCGCCTCATAATAATTGAGGCTCTTTCAAAATTAGTTAATTTTGAAAGTGGCTGAATTAAAACTAAAAAACCCCGGAGGATATCCCGGGGTTTTTTGAATTTACTCTATGGCTCTACAATAAGTGTAAGGCCGCTTAGGGTATTCCCTCTATTTTTGTTAGAAGGGACGCTCCGCTAAGTAGCGGTAGGTCTTCTGCTGTTCTTCCACATAAGCCTTAATAATGTCTAACAGCTGCTGTGCCCTGTCGGGGTTACTCTCAAGAAGCGATCTGTAACGGACCTCGTTATAGATGTAGTCTTCCACCGGTATGGACGGCTCTTTGGAATCCAGGGTAAGGGGGTTCTTTCCTTCCGCTTTTATCTCCGGATTAAACCTGTACAGCGGCCACATGCCTGAGTTCACTGCCGCCTTCTGCTGGTCCATACCCTTAGTCATATTAATACCGTGGGCGATACAGTTACTATAGGCAATAATAACTGATGGGCCGTCGTAAGCTTCAGCTTCTAAAAATGTTTTTATCGTTTGGACCCTGTTGTACCCCATAGCTACCTTTCCTACGTACACATAACCATAGCTCATGGTCATAAGACCTAGGTCTTTTTTTGCGATTCTCTTCCCACTGGCAGCAAATTTGGCGATTGCCCCGGTAGGGGTAGCTTTGGACATTTGGCCCCCCGTATTGGAATACACCTCAGTATCCAAAACCAGTACATTCACGTTCTTTCCGGAAGCCAGCACGTGGTCCAGACCTCCGTATCCGATATCGTAAGCCCAGCCATCTCCGCCTAAAATCCAGATAGAGCGTCGTATTAAAAAATCACCTAAGGATACGAGTTCACCGGATTGCTCGCAGGAGCAGTTGCCTGCTTGTTCCTTCAATTCAGCTACCCACTTTCTCTGTTGTTCTATCTCGTCCTGATTGGACTGTTTGTTTTCGAGAATGTTTTTAAGAAGGGTGTTGTCCACGCAGCAGTCTGAATCGTCGATGCTTCGTTGAAGAAGTTCATTTCCATACTGGTAGAGTTTGTCGGAGGTAAGCCGCATTCCCATACCGAATTCGGCAGCATCTTCGAAGAGGGAGTTGGACCAGCTCGGTCCCCTGCCATCAGCTCGTTTGGTATAGGGAGTGGTGGGTAAGTTTCCGCCGTAAATGGAAGAACAGCCCGTTGCATTTGCTATTATGGTTCGGTCACCAAAAAGCTGGGAGAGAAGCTTCACATAGGGAGTCTCACCGCAGCCGGCGCAGGCACCTGAGAATTCAAAGAGGGGCTCTAAGAGCTGAGAACCCTTGGTGGTGTGGACCTTTAGGAGACTTCTGTCGGTGTTGGGAATGGTTAAAAAGTATTCCCAATTTTCCATTTCCTGGTCCCTCAAAGGCGGTTGTTCCTGCATGTTAATTGCCTTTTCTTCTGTTTTTTCTCCGTTGACCTTTTTATGGGCTGGGCAGATATTCACACACACTCCGCAGCCGGTACAGTCCTCCGGCGAAATCTGAAGGGTCATTTTCATGTCCTGGAATTCTTTACCCTTGGCATCGGTGCTCTTGAAAGTCTCCGGTGCGTTTTTAAGATACGATTGATCGTAGATCTTCATCCGAATTACCCCGTGGGGGCATACCGCGGAACAGTCACCGCACTGAATACATGTTTCAGGGTCCCACACAGGGACCATCTCCGCGATATTCCGTTTTTCGTATTTTGTTGTTCCTGTGGGGTAGGTCCCGTCGTCGGGAAGCTTGGAAACGGGAATTGTAGCCCCCTCGGCGGCAATAATCTTCCCGGTAACGTTCTGCACAAACTCAGGCGCATCTTCCGGTACCGGTGGCGCCATGTGAGTATCTCCACGGGTATCTTTGGGGTAATCAACTTTTTCTATTTTGTTTACCGCTTCCTCAATGGCCTGAAGGTTCTTATCTACCACATCCTGTCCTTTCTTGCCGTAGGTGTCCTTTACGGACTTCTTTATTAAGTCGAGGGCTTCTTTTTCGGGGAGAATACCCGAAATGAGAAAGAAAGCTGTCTGCATAATAACGTTTATCCTGGAACCAAGGCCGATGCTCATGGAGATATCAATAGCATCTATAACGTAGAAAGTAAGTTCTTTCTCGATGATCTGCTTCTGTACCTCTACGGGTATATGTTCCCAAATCTCATCCTTCGAATAAGGAGCCGCCAGTAGGAAAGTTGCTCCTTTTTCAGCGTACTTCAGCATGTCGAATTTCTCTAGAAAACTGAATTTATGGCAGGCCACAAAGTTGGCTTTGCTTATAAGATAGGTGGATTTAATTGGGTTTTTACCAAAGCGGAGATGAGAAACCGTTGTAGCTCCGGCCTTTTTTGAATCATAGACAAAATATCCTTGGGCAAAGTTATCAGTAGCTTTTCCGATAATTTTTATGGAGTTCTTATTTGCTCCTACCGTACCGTCAGAGCCGAGTCCAAAGAAAACTGCTCTATGAACATCATCACCTTCTGTGTGGAATGAATCATAATAATCCAGGCTTGTGAAGGTAAGATCATCGTTAATTCCTACGGTAAAATGGTTTTTGGGTTTTTCTTGTTTCAGGTTGTCTAAAACAGCCTTTGCCATAGCGGGGGTAAATTCATTGGACCCAAGTCCGTACCTGCCTCCCACAACAGTGGGATAGTCGGAGAAGGGGGTTGTTCCTTCGATCATTTCCTCACCGATGGCGGTCCTTATGTCTTCGTAGAGAGGTTCCCCAATACTACCGGGTTCCTTAGTCCTGTCTAAAGCAGCTATGGCCTTCACAGTTTTAGGCAGGGCCTTAACAAAGGCTTCGGAGCTGAAAGGTCTGAAAAGTCGGACTTTGATCATTCCAACTTTTTCACCCTGGTTGACCAAATAGTTAATGGTTTCGTCCATGGTTTCCGCACCGGAACCCATAAGAACAACAACTCTTTCCGCGTCGGGAGCGCCCACGTAGTCGAAGAGGTGATAAGCACGCCCTGTGAGTTTTGCGAATTCGTCCATTGCTTTTTGTACAATACCAGGAGTAGCTGCGTAGTATTTATTTACCGTTTCACGAGCGGCAAAATAGACGTCGGGATTCTGACTGGTACCTCGGATAGCAGGGTGTTCCGGATTCAATCCGCGGTATCTGTGTGCCCATACAAGTTCAGGCTTAATCATCTTTTTCATAACGTCGTAGGAAAGGGCCTCAATCTTTTGTATCTCATGGGAAGATCGGAAACCGTCGAAGAAGTGAAGAAAAGGTACTCGAGATTCCAAAGTAGCCGCCTGCGAGATAAGGGCCATATCCATTACTTCCTGAATGGAGTTTGAGGATAGCATACCGTATCCGCTTGCTCTAGTGGTCATTACATCGGAGTGGTCGCCAAAGATGGAGAGGGCCTGACAGGCTAAGGAGCGGGCCGCGATATGAAAGACTGTGGGGGATAGCTCACCAGCGATCTTGTACATATTAGGTATCATGAGGAGAAGTCCCTGGGAGGCGGTAAAGGTGGTAGTTAAAGCACCTGTGGTCAAGGCGCCGTGTACAGCGCCGGATGCGCCTCCTTCGGATTGCATCTCTATAACATCGGGAGTTGTCCCAAAAATGTTTTTTCGACCCTGAGCAGAGTAGAGATCTGCAAGTTCTCCCATAGGAGAACTGGGTGTAATTGGATAAATCGCAATTACTTCATTCGTTGCGTGTGCGACATGAGCGACGGCGGTATTGCCGTCTATAGTTACCATTTCTTTTTCTGACATATATAATCCTTTCTCTATTGAGTGTTAGTTTATTAGCTGTAGTATATCGGGAATCGGAGATCTTCGCAAGATAACGAGAGGGAATCAACGATAGAGAAGGCGAGTATAGCCCGGTCCTGAGAATAGGGAGAGGACAGCGGATTCAATATCACTGGCTGTTTTGGACATTTCGGGTCTGTTTTTTGCTTCTTCCGGCAGGGTAAGGGCTGTAGATTGATGTTTTAAGGGCGGGACAGTAAAGAGCTCCTCTACTCTCCGAGCGAAACGGTCATATCCGAAGGTAGCATAGAGTTTATCTTCATCGAATCTGGAGAAATCAGGAGAATTTGTAATAGATTCCAGGGCGTTGAAAAGAGAGGCGTTTATCTCTTTAATCGTTTTTTTGTATCCCTTTTCACGAGAGAGAGTAAGTTGGTGTTGCTGTTCTTTCACAGAGAGATATGAAAAATCGAAGAGTCCGTCCTGCTTAAAAGCATTAAGCCCTTTAAAGAGTTTCTCCTGAGTTTCCTTAGGAAGAATATCCTTTACATTTTCTATGAGATGTCTATAACGACCCAATAAGGCTCCTATTTGTTCTTTTTCTAGGGGAACTAAGAGCATATCGTAGAGGTGTAGGGGATATTGTTTAAAGATATCAGTAAAATCGTCGAGGATATCTAATCGACGCGCGAGAAGGGGACGCTTCCATTGAAGGGCTTCGAGAAAAAAGTACCCGAATCCCTCTTGAACGGAAGATGAAATAATAGTATCCGAGGCGGCAATAATATCAGGAAAGGAAATGCGCTTTTCGAATTCGGCAGCTCCAATACCCCAGAACCCGGGTATGGACCCATCTTTAAAACACTCTTCCACAACATTACTGTATCGGATTTCACTTTCTGAAGTGCCGGGAAGGGTAGCTATAAGGCTGGAATGCTCTCTGATAGTGGTGATGAACCCTGCTTCCAGCACATTTTTTCTCCGGATAGTTCTAACTGGATAGAGAAAGACCTTCCCTTTGAGAAAGATATTTCCGATAACTGCACTGCTATTTAGTCCAAACAGCTTTTCCCGTGCTAATTCCTTCTTAGGTAGAGGGGAATTCGGTTTGCTAATGGGATTGGGAAGGTAGAAGAGTTGTTCCTCCGGTATGCCCGCCTTTTGGAGGACTCTATAGTCCTTCTTATTGATAAGCACATACCGAATATTTTCCCCAATAGGATAGAGAGGAGTCTCCGTAACAAGAGATTTCAAAAAACGAAGGTTCTCGTATCTACCGCATTCGGGAAAGTCGTGGATTTGAAGATACAACCTCTGTTCCCTATTAGTTTCAGCTAAATGTAATAGGGCGCCGGTAAAAAGGGGATTTTTTCCCAAATGATAGTTATGGACCCACCAGGAAGGGCCCCCATAGCGCTGATAGAGATAATCCCCAAGTTCCTTTGGCGAACCTTCAGGCTTTCTGCTAGCGTACCCGATTGCCGGTTCCACTTGTACCTCCACCTTAATCCCCAAGGTGTCTATGAGGGGGGTTAAAGTCTGTATGAAGGCAGAGCAATGTTCCTCGTGTCCTACCACGATAGTAAAATGTGAAAAAATACGGCTAATTGCCTCAATACCCTTACGAATTACAGAAGTTACTCCGCCGGGAAAGAGGTGGTAATGAAAAATAATAATCGAGTCGGCCATTTATACGTACGGATTATAGGACGATGAAAATTCTCTGTCCAGAGCAATTCAGAAATTGGTATTGGCCCTTCCCTATTTAGGAGTTAGATTCAGTTGTTCCGGGGAAGTATCTTAAGGGTTACTCTTCGGTTGAGGTGCTGCTTTTTCGGGTCTTGGGTAACTGGTTGAGAGATTCCCATGGCTTCAATCGTAACGTTTAGGGAAGATTTCATTCCGTTATTTCTGAGAAATTGGAGTACCGATTCAGCCCGTTCCCTGGAGAGCCATATCCGCCCCTCTTCGGTCCCGTAGGGCGCCGTGTGCCCTCTGAGGACTAAAGTAGTATTTTCTGGTATCGCGTTAAGTTTCGGCACGAGTCTTCTTAGGGTTCCCTTGGCTTCAGGCTGTAATACAGCGCTATTCGGGCCGAAGTAAATAGCTTCAAAGGAGGGAGGAATATACTGTTTTTCATCATTTTCTCTTTCCTGATCTCTTCGATCAGCTGCCACTGTTTCCTTTTCTTCTTCGTCTTCTTCGTCTTCTTCGTCTGGCTCAGGAGTACTCATTTCTTGTTTATTTTCAGACGATTCTTTAGTGTCCTTTTCCTGAAGATCCTCCGAATCCTCTTGCTGCGTGCTTTTCGATTTTATGTCCGGTGTATCCCCGGTGGCAGTCTCATCTACTGCGGGTCCCGTTGGTTTTGATGGAACAGATTCTTCTTGTGTTCTCTGAGATCCAGCCTCTCTTTGTCCTAATGCATTGAATATAACAAAAAGGGAGCTTCCGAGAAGGACCAATACCAGGAAGATTAAAAGAGGCCATAATACTTTTGGCCGAGTTGTGAAATTTGGAATTTCTATATGCCGATTAATAGGAGGCTTGCCAGGAACAGCAGCAGTGATAATAAGCTCTTTTCCCTCTATTCTACCACGAAAATCTATTTTTAGCGAACCGGCCTTTGCTCTGGGAAGGTTGGTAATGGTTATATCCGTAATCTTCCTTTTTTTGTTTCCCCTGAAAAGGTAGAGAGGGATGATTGCTCTACGCTGAGAATCTTCCAGGGTGGTAAGGGTCAGAGACCCCTTTTTACTAGAACTACCGATGAACTGAGCAAAATAGGAATGTTCAACTTCGATTCCAACAGTATAATCCATGTACCTATAAGTGTACCCGCTGTTTAAATTAGGTCAAGGGGGAGTGGTCAGAAGTTCTCAATCTGAAAGGCTTAAGGCCTTCCAGATTGAGAACTGACCTTCTATTTCCTTGAATTTGTTTGTAATTCAAAGGATTGGAGGCAAATTCTATGAAATGTTCTTTTGCAGCATATCTTCCAGGGTAAGTTCCCTTAAAAAGGTAAGAAGATTATTGTTCGCGGTTTCCCATATGTCGTGAGCTTGGCAATCGTCTGTTTTTTCACAACCTAATGTATCCGGCGCGAAAGACGTGCAGGGTGCAAGCCATAGGTCTTCACCGGCGGACTCCAGAATTTCCTTTAAGGAGACTTCTGAAGGTTTTTTAGTAAGTTGAAATCCTCCGCCGGGACCGCGGGTAGAAGAAATGATTCCGGATTTTTTCAATTTGAAAAAAATCTGTTCCAGAAATTCCGGGGAGATGTTCTCTCCTTCTACTAATTGGCGGATAGAAACGGGTTTTCCCGAATCGATGGTTGCCAACTTAAGCACAGCCCGTAGCGCGTATCTACCTTTCGTCGTTACTCTCATGGATTCTCTTTTAACCTCTTTATAAAAAGATCTCTGTGGCCAGTTGCACAATGAACTAAATTCTGCTGCCGGCCTAATGCAAATGCGAAACAGCTCATCTTGAGGCTCTGAAAAATAAAAATTTGATAGAGCCTCAATTATTAACTCGTTCTACATAGTCCCCGGATTCAGTATTAACCAGGATTGTTTCTCCCTCTTTGATAAAGATGGGAACCTTTACTTCCAAGCCGGTTTCGGTTTTTACCGTTTTTGTTGCACCGGTTACGGTGTCGCCCTTAATTGCATCATGGGCCTCAGTGACAACAAATTCCATTTTGTAGGGAATTTTAATATCAATTGGCTTTTCCTCCCACATTACCAACGTGTATGGGTCGCCCTCTTTCATGTAGTATTTTTTGTCTTCAAACCCCTCCAAGGGTATGGAAAATTGTTCGAAGGTTTCATTGTCCATGAAAAAGAATTGATCGCCGTCAGAGTAGAGGTACTGGGATGCTCTGTCCTCCACAAGAATTTCCTCTACAGAATCCTGGGTTTTCATTACCTGTTTTAAAACCTGTCCGGTAATAAGATTTTTCAATTTCAATCGGACAAAAGCGGAACCTTTTCCGGGATTTACAAATTCCCGTTCTGCTACAAGGTAGGGTTCATTTTTTATTAAAAGGCAGGTGCCTTTATCAATTGCTCCAGCTTTCATAATTAGATCGTTGATCTCCTTTTGTTACTATATGCAAAACCGAGAAATCGGATTTCTTCGTTTATCCGAACACAATTATAACAAAATTAGAAAGGAAAATCACCCCCTAAATTTGCTTAAATTATGTATTTTTTTTATGCACGCACAATTTTCCTAATGACCCACGGTTTAGTATTCAGAGCCTTAAATAAGGGGGCTTTTTTATGGTTTCCCTTCCAGGTCCCAGCTAAAGGGGAAAACCCGCCGTATATCTTTAATCCCTGTACAGTACATAAGCAGTCGATCGAACCCAAGGGCCACTCCACTGCAGTGAGGATACTCCGGGGAAAAGAGATCGGGAAAAGACCAATCCGGAGTACAGCTAAAGCCTTCTTTTTCACGAATGTGGTGCTCTTTTTCGAAAAAAAGACGAATTTTTTGTGGGTCTTTCTCTTCGGTGTAACAATTGGCAATCTCCATACGCCCAAGATAAAGCTCCCACCGTTCCCCCCAAATGGTATTGGGAATAGCTTTTGCCAGGGAGTTAATGAAAACCGGATAATCCTTCAGAAATACAGCACCATGTTGGGGTATCGCGGGCTCTACTTTCTCCAGAAATAGTTTGTGGAACATACTTTCCCAGGTATCCGAAGAGGTTGTTTCGATTCCAATAGATGCCGCTGCTTCACTTATATCCTGTCGTCGGGTCATTTTTTCAAGATCTATTCCTGTATTGTCGTAAACAATCTCCTTTATCGGAATTATATGAACCGGATAAAACTGTACTTCTGGGAAGGACCTCCCGACCCACTGCAAAAGCTCCAATGTGAGTTCCAGGGAGTCCATGTAATTTGCTTCCATAGAGTACCATTCCAGCATAGTGAATTCCGGATTGTGGAGTTTCCCCTGGGATTCTCCATTACGGAAGCATTTTCCCAGTTGGAAGCAATTACCAATTCCTTCTCCGATCAGTCTTTTTATCCATAATTCTGGAGAAGGGAGCAGAAACAGCTCTTTTTTCCCCTTAAAGGGATGGAAGAAATGGGTAGAGAAGAGATGTATTGTGGATTCGGGAATGCAAGAAGGAGAAAGAACGGGTGTGTCCAGTTCTATGTAATCTCGATTGGAAAAAAATTCTCGGACCGCCTTGGATAATATTGCTCGGTCCTTAAAACATTTTCGATACTCTTTCCCTGTCATTCTTTCCCTGTCGTTCTTTCCACTATGGAGAAGCAGCCTAGCTAAGGATCTCCGTGACAACGCGATTTCGTCCTTCTTCCTTGGCCCTGTACAGGAGATCATCCGCTGTTTTTAACATCTTCGATAGATCCCCGTTCTGGTTCCTGGTAACTCCTACGCTAATGGTGACATTAATGTTGTTTTTTTTCATCCCATAAGGAGTGGAAGCAATAGTTTCCCTGAGGGTTTCCACCGCATGTATTACATCGGATTCATTGAAATTGGGAAAGAGAACGCAGAATTCTTCACCTCCGAACCGACAGGGAATTGACCGCTTAGGAAGGGATTCCACGAGGGTCTTACTGATATATTGAAGGATTTCATCCCCTACGAGATGGCCGTAGGTGTCATTTATCTGTTTGAAGTGGTCGATATCGATCATAGCAATGACGGGAGGGTATTCATTTTCTTCCTTTAAAACTCTTTCTGCTAAATCGTAAAAGTAGCGTCGATTTATAAGATTGGTAAGATAGTCCTTTCGAGCAGTCTCCCGAATTTGCTCGATGGATTCCATAAGCTCAATGTTTTGATTCACACGACAGTAAAACTCCTCCGCGGAGAGGGGTTTGTTTAAAAAATCATTTGCTCCGCTCTTAATAAACCTTGCGGAAAGGGCCGGATTATTCGAGGAACCGGAGATGCCGATAATTGCCATTTCTTCTTTAGGATACTTTTTTCGTATTTCCTGGGTAAGTTCGAATCCGTTCATATTCGGCATGTTATAATCAGTAATTACCAGTTTAATGTCCGGTTGTTCCTCGATAATGTTCATTGCCTCTAAGCCGTTTTTTGCGGTAAACACTTGAAACTTGTGAATCGCGGCAAGCCGGTGCAGATAATTTTTAAAATTCTCGGAATCGTCTACAATAAGGAGCTTTACCCTGCTGTTATTTTGGATTCGTTTTATTACATTGGTAATGTAGGTGAGGTTTTGAGCACCGGTTTTAACCACATAGTCGATAATGCCCTTGGACCAGATACTATTTCGCACCTTTTCATTGAATTCACCGGTAAAAACAATGGTGGGGATTTCCCGGGAAACGAGATAGTCCACAATTTCCCCTTTATCCGCGTCGGGTAAGTAGAGACCGGCTAAAGCGAGAAAAATGTTTTCTCCCTCCTCCTCCAGAAGTGTTTTTGCTTCAGAATAGGTTTCCACCCATTCAACAGAGATTCCCACCTCAGTTTGTATTTTTGATTGAAGAAAAGGAGCTATAAGGGTACTGTCTTCAACTAAAAGAATTTTTTGTTCCATTTTTTACATTCAGCTCAGCATATTACAAAATTAGTTGGGCAATTGCTATGATCTTACAGAGAATTGTAGTTTGTAGACGAATAAATTGCAAATTCCTGGAGGATTTTTTGTAATCTAGACGCTTTCAAGAGTAGTAAATTTTGAAAGCGGCTGGCTTGATAGTGAAAAAAAGACTCGACAGCTATCTTAAAAATAGTTTATATTAGTAGAGCACCGTACCTTCAGGGTAATAAACAGAGGTTAATTGGATAGAGGTTAATAGAAGTTTTGTCTCTGGAGGGTATCTTACTTAAATATAGGGGGAAGAAATGCTTACCATAACCTGCGATGTCTGTAAAAAGGCAATACCTGAGGCGATTAAAGATGTTAATTTCTTTACCATGCGAGAAAAGTATATCTGTAGGAGCTGTAAGAAGGATTTTGATAGAGAAATCGAGGATATGCTGGAAGACGAAGTTCCTAATTACTCTATGAAATTATACCATGATACGTACTGGGAAGAGTTAGAAGAGGCGAGTAAGTAAGCCCCACCTACATTATCCTTTTCGTACTAAAGGTCCCGGCACTAGTAAAAGTCATAATTTTTGCTGGTGCCTCGGGTATTTTTGTACTTTATCCTGCAAGTGAGAGGTACATCCTTTTTCAGGTCCGGGGAGGAATTATCTCCATAAAGCCGGTATAGGGAACGAGGGCTTCGGGAATGCGTACCCCTCCGTCGGACCGCTGGAAATTCTCAAGAATGGCAATAATTGCCCTGGAGACTGCGATTGCCGTTCCGTTGAGCATGTGAACATACTCCGGTTTTTTCCCGTCCCCTCGATACCGGATTTTCAATCTCCGGGCCTGGTAGTCGGTACAGTTAGATGTGCTCGTAACCTCTCCCCAGCCACCCGAATCGCCCCGTCCGGGCATCCATGCTTCGATATCGAACTTTCGGTAGGCTGGATTGCCCAAGTCTCCGGTACAGGTATCTACTACCCGGTAAGGTATTTCCAGCTCGTTAAAGATCCTCTCTTCCAAGGAAATAAGCCTATTATGCCAATCCTCAGATTCTTCCGGTAGGCAGAGTACAAACATTTCTACCTTGGTAAACTGATGGACGCGATACAGTCCCTTTGCATACTTCCCGGCCGCCCCAGCTTCTCGGCGGAAACAATGGGAAAGGCCTGCCATTTTTATGGGGAGCTCATCCTTTTCAAGGATGGTATTCGCGTAGTATCCGCCCAGGGTAATCTCCGCTGTCCCCACAAGGCAGGTATCTGTTCCCTCAAGGGTGTAAATATTGCTTTCCTCCCCTCTGGGATTAAAGCCTATACCTTCGGCAATTTCTTCCTTTGCCAGATCGGGGGTAATCATCGGAGTAAATCCCTCTTTTTGAAGAAGATCCAAGGCATAACGCGTCAGGGCCAGTTCGAGGAAGACGGCCTGATTTTTTAGGTAGTAGAATTTAGTCCCTGTTACCTTGGTAGCGGTATCGAAATCGACAATAGTAAGGAGTGCTCCCAGTTCGACATGGTCTTTCGGAGGAAAAGCGAAGGAGGGTATGGTCCCTTCGCGCCGGAGCTCGGTGTTGTCCTTGTCCTCCTTTCCGATGGGTGCCTCGGGATGGGCCATGTTGGGTATGGTTTTGACTTCCTCCATAAGGGCTTTTTCTTTCTCTTCTAAAGTGCTCTCCTTAAGGGCAATTTCCTCTTTTAGTCTTTTTCCCTCTTCAATAAGGGCCTTCCTCTTGCTGTCCTCAAGGTTTCCCTTCATTTTAGCGGAGTTGTCGTTTCTCGCCTTTCTTAGGTCTTCTATTTCGGAGAGAATGGCATTTCTTTCCTGATAGAGGGAAAGGACCTTGTCCACATCCGCCTCCATATATCTGTTAGCGATGTTCTCCTTTACCTCTTCTGCGTTGTCTCGAATAAATTTCAAATCCAGCATTTTCTTTCCTCATTTATTATTCTTGAGCTTCTTTAAAATCAACCAATTGTTACATTGGTTCGGTTAATTTTAAAAAAGTAGTCTTAATACAGCCACTTTCAAGATTATCTTATTTTGAAAGTGGCCCTACCTTTTTCATAATTCAGGTCTTCTGGTTGTCAGCAGGGAAAGAAGTTTTTTCCATTTCTTCCGCCTGTTTCGCGGCAGCGGAAATAGCTTCCATAATGCCTGCGGTGACCTTTTCTTTTTCCAGCACCCGGACGCCTTGAATGGTCGTCCCCCCGGGTGAAATTACACGACTCAGTAATGTCGTAGGACTTTCTCCGGATTCTTTTACCGCGGTTACGGCCCCCTCCATCGTTTCCAGTGCAATGGAAAGCGCTGTGGGGTAGGGAACACCCGCCGCCGTGCCTCCCAAGGCAAAGGCATGGAGGATATGGAACATATATGCAATTCCCGAACCGCTCAAACCGGTAAATGCGGAGAAAAGATGTTCCGATAATTCTATTGGCTTTCCCACTGCTGATGCAATACGGGTGCACTCCTCCTTTACCGACTCATCAATCTCCGGTGCCGCGGAAAAGCCAACCGCCGCGCGTCCGTAGGCGGCAGCGAGGTTCGGCATGAATCGCACAATTGACTCAGTATCTAAAAGCCTGGAGAGGGTCGCTTTTGTTGTACCGGCAAGGATGGAAATGAGCGGTAGTCCTTTTAGATAGGGTTTAAGCGCTGAGCAGGTCTCCTCGCAGTCCTGAGGTTTTACCGCCAGGAGTAGAATTGAAGCGAGCCTGCAGAGTTCTTTGTAGGAAGAGGCCCGGGCAACTCCGTACCTGTCCATAGCGTATTGCGCCCGGTCCTTGTTCTTCTCCGCCACTATTATCGTCATATCCGGTACCTTTTTCAGAAGTCCCGCTGCAAAGGCCTCTCCCATATTTCCGAATCCAATTATCCCCAACGGTCTCATTGTTGTTACTCCTTATTCTCGTATGTTCTTTACCTTTCATTATTCCTTCTCCTGCAATTATCCAGACTAATTCCCTTTACCGCAAGCCGGGAAACTGTTGTTGTCTCAGCGCTTCGTAGATTACCACTGCTGCAGCGCTGGACAGGTTTAACGATCGAATTCCTTTTTTCATGGGGATTCGAATACAACGATCCCACTTTCGAGAAATAAGATCTTTCGGCAGCCCTTCAGTTTCCCTGCCGAATAGAATATAGGTATGTTCTTGGTAAGAAACTTCGGTATGATGGGTTTCGGCATGCTTTGTTACAAGATAATGATGGTGTTCACCCATTATCGTAAGGAATTCATCCAGATTGTCATGGTATAGGGGGGCTATCTCTCTCCAATAATCCATTCCGGCCCGCTTTAAGTACTTATCCTCGGTTGAAAATCCCAGGGGTCTAACCAAATGAAGAATACTCCCTGTAGCGAGGCAGGTGCGGGCAATATTTCCGGTATTCTGGGGTATTTCAGGTTCCACCAGCACAACATGTAGCGGCATGGCCTATGATACTATGAGAAATTGGGGGTATCAAGCCGTGTAAAAAAATCAAGCGGGTAAAAATATTGCACACCACAGGACTTACGTACTATACTTTCCGGTAGTTGCAAAAATCGAATCGAGATTTTTGTGAAATTATATGCTACAAGGACCTCCGCTGAAAGAACCAATGAAGAAACTGTCTATTTTTCCATACAGAGCCCCTATGTATCTTCTCCTTGCCTCTTGTGCTGTGATTTTTTATGTGTACAGTACTCCCCCCTTTCTTTCTCCTGAAAAGGTGGATACTCTGGGCATTTTTAAGAACCTACCGGGCGACCTCCCCGTGTATAGTCTCCGATTTCTCTCTAGTTTCCTCCTTTTTGGGTTACTGCCTATTCTCTTTATGCTGATTCTGGGAGATAGCCGGTATTCCTTGGGAATCAGAAAGCCGCTTCGGTATTGGAAATTGCCGTATATCGTCGGGGGAGTTGCCATTTCGGTGGTGTTCGGTGTCGTAAGTTCTTTTCATGATGGCATTTTCCATTACTATCCTTATTCACACACTCTCGCTGATATAGTGCAAGACGGGGCGTATCATCTATTTCTTATTCACGCTCTCCTGTATTTCCTTCTATACTATCTTCCCTGGGAAATATTTTTCCGGGGTATGCTTATCCTTCCCTTACTTCCTGAGAAGGGCCAAGGTGAAGACCTTAATCCCAGGCTTTTGGGAATCGCCTTTTTTCAGGTAATTCCCTCCTCCCTCCTCCATTTCGGACATCCCTTTATCGAAACACTATCGGCAGTACCTTTCGGTATCGTTGCGGGATATCTTGTATTGAGGACGAGGTCTATTTTTCCTGGGCTGCTCCTTC
>CAYXSD010000047.1:0-21853 GCA_964466335.1 uncultured Spirochaetales bacterium | reverse complement strand
TATTTCAGTATAATCAACAAGTGGAAAAGCAGTTCGGCAGTACCGAGGAGATTATTGTTCTTATAACCCTGGATTCCGGCGAAGATGGGGAACAGAAGAGCGGCAGTGATCTAGAGACGTCGGTGTTTTCCCCGGATGTACTTGTGGCCATACAGGATATTACCGAAAAAGTCAGTAATGTTCCCGGGGTACTAAGCGATCAGGTCCTCGGACCCACCCTTATTGCCAAGACTCTTCCCGCGCTAAATGGTATACATTTCGATTCCTCCCTTACCGAGAAAGAGGCGGAGAAGGTCCGAACACAGATTCAGAATAACCCTCTTTTCTCAGGGAAGATCGTAAACGAAAAGGGCGATACGACACTTATTACCGCGCCGGTTTCAGTTGATATTAGTTATTCGGATACCGAGCTCAAACGCTTAGTAGCAGACTTGAAGGAAGTGATCGAAACACTCCGCGGGAAATATCCCGGGCTTACCATCGAGCTCTCCGGGCATCCCATTATTCAAGCGGAAATCATGCGCTACATGTCGGAAGATCTCTTCACCCTCTTTCCCATTGCCATTCTGGTAGTAATGTTGATCCTTCTGGCGGCCTTGAGGAGTTTCAAGGGCATGCTGGTGCCTATTCTCGTAACGGTGGTAAGTATTGTGTGGACCTTCGGACTTAAGGGGCTTATCAATTCACCTATTACCATTGTGGAAACGGTGATTCCTGTTATCCTTATTTCTCTTGGATGTGCCAATGGAATCCATCTCCTAACGGAATTCTTCCATTGGTCCCGGCGGGGCCTTGATTCCTACAGCGCCGCGCAGCGGACAATGAGACAGCTTACTATTCCCGTCATCCTTACCAGTATTACCACCTCCTTAGGGTTTTCATCCCTTGTATTTTCCAGCGGACAATCCATGAAGAATATGGGTCTCTTTTTAGCCTTTGGGGTAATCATGGCTATGCTCTTCTCCCTCTTTTTTATCCCTATCATCCTTTCCTGTTTTAAAAAACCCTCTCCGGAGTCTCAAAAACAGTACAAGAAATCGATCCTTCAGTTCCGGTTTTTGGAGCATCTAGCCAAAAAGAATATCCGCTTCTGGCCCTTTGCGGTGGGAACCGCCCTCATTATGCTTACCGTCTCGGTGCTGGGGATCCTCAATACGAAAACAGACACCGACGAAGTCCGCTATTTTAAAGAATCCACTCCGATCCGAAAGGTAACCGAACAAATAGAGGAGAACCTAGGGGGAATAAGTACGCTGTATCTGGTTTTAGAAAGCGAAGAAGAGGGGCGTTTCAAGGACCCGGAACTACTCTACGCCATAGAGGATGTTCTTCAGAGGGTGGACAATATGGACAACGTAGGCTATACAATGGCCTTTACAGATTATATAAAGATGTCCTATTACACCATGAAGGGAAACGACCCGGAATACTATGTGCTTCCCGAAAACAAGTTGTTCCTTAAACGCTTCGTATCGGTTTTTTCTTCCCAAGCGGAGGAGGGAGAGGAATTGGCAGGACAGATGCTGGACAACTATGTAAGCGACGATTTCAGTACTGCCTGTCTCCATATACGATTGGAAGATTCCAATACCGGGAAAATGAAGAACTTGATAGAGGAGCTTCGACCTCATCTGGAAAACACATTGCCCGAAGATGTGCGGTACCGTTTTGCCGGGGATTATATCCGCCTTCGAAACGGTGAAAAAATCGTGGAGAGTCAGGTTTTAAGCCTCCTTACCACCCTTATTACCATCGTTATCATCCTCTCCATCATGTTTCGTTCCCCCATAATCGGCATGATCATTTCCATTCCCGTCACTATATCAGTGCTCTTTAACTTCGGCGTAATGTGGATCTTCGGGATCAGCCTCAATCCTGCCACGGCAATTATTGCCTCCGTGGGACTCGGCGTAGGGGTAGATTACGGGATCCACTATTTCCACCGTTTCAGAAGTATCTACATGAAATCGGGTAAGTTCATGCGCGGGATTATAGAAGGGGTGGTGGAGAGCGCGAAGGGTATCCTCTCTAACGCCGTTGCTGTGGGCATCGGTTTTCTGGTGCTCCTCTTTTCAGCCTACCAGATTATCATGGACATGGGCTGGATTATCGCCCTCTCCATGATTACCACCGCGGTCCTCTCCCTAACGGTACTCCCCGTCTGCCTGGTCCTCTTTCGCCCTAAGATACCGAAAAAGATCCTCTTTTTGAATAAAAGAGAGCAGGAGACTAGTTAGAGAGATAATCAAACTCGGCAGCGAGTATAAAAAAAGACCCTTTAGGAAAAATTCCCAAGGGCCTTCGGTTTACTGTCCCACTCTTATGAAACAGAAATCTTTTTTGAACTCTCCCAGAGTCCGTGGACATTGCAGTAGCTGGATGCCAGCAAGGTACCGGGCTTCTCTGTTTTGAAACTCATATCAGCGCCGTGAAAGGTGTACACGCTGCTCGTGTCCGCGCCTTCCGCGGAAGCACCGTGGGCGTTGAATTCCGCTTTTCCAATATGGATGGGGAACTTTTCTCCCTCAGGATGAAAGTACACATCGATCCAGCGGATATGATGTTCAGTTTTGTTTGGATGAGCAACTTCCTTCCCTACGGAAACGGTGTACTTTGCGAATTCACCCTTCTTCACCGAATCCGGACCCTCGATTACAGGACTGTGTTTTTCGGATTTCCAGTCCCCTGTCTGAAACAATTCTGATAATTTTGCCATACCTTATACTCCTTTCTCTAAACAAGATTATATTTTTTTTAGAAACTGTTTTACCTGATAGTCCCATTCCCGGGTCTCTATTTCCAGGGTGGTTTCTTTTTCGTTCTCCTCGTTGGAAACGGAAACACTAACATGGCCACCGCTGCCGCTAAAGGAAAGGCAGCAGGGTTCATCTGTTGTGATTTCCAAACCCTCTCCGCCCGGTCCGAAAAAGGCCTTTGCTTCATTCAATACTTTTTCCACATTCTTTTTTACCTTTTTTTCATATACCGCCATAGGTTACCCCCTTCAATCTATCAATTCTAACACATACGCCAATTACATAACTCTATATAGTTAAAGTAAGCATTGCCGGAAAAAAAGTAAAGTTTTTACATTATAATTTTTGTAAGGTTTAGTGGCCGACATAGCGTCACGCTATTATAGTTACATGAGGAAATCTTTCTATTTCATTTTATCTAGATAGACGATGTTTTCGTACTTTAAGATCTTATTCGAGTACACATCCATGGTAATCCATCGACCAGGATATTTCTCAT
Source organism: uncultured Spirochaetales bacterium (assembly GCA_964466335.1). Lineage (GTDB taxonomy): Bacteria > Spirochaetota > Spirochaetia > SPDA01 > CAYXSD01 > CAYXSD01. Next base: position 18,598 of record CAYXSD010000047.1, on the reverse strand, counting down.
TGGGGATCCAAACGGCCCAGTGAAGGTGGGTACCTGTTGTATTGCCGGTTTCTCCCATGTATCCGAGTATCTCACCTTTCTTCACCACTTCTCCCTTTTTATACTTCCTAGGCCCTCTCTCTAAATGGGATAACTGTTCCCGGTATACCTGCTTACCCTGGGTGTATTCATAAAAGATAGTACGCCCGTAGGTCCTGTAGGAATCGTAATCCGCGACAATCCTTCCATCATGCCTCGCGTATACAGCGGTATCCGTATCATTAACAAGATCATAGGCGGAATGATAGTACTCTTTCACTATAAATTGTTTTCCATCCTTTTTCCTTATCTCCCAGCCCCCACCGTAACCGTCAACATAGTAGTTTCCTCTTCCATCCCTTTGTAAATCCGCCGGAGTAACCACCTCCTTTATCAGTGTACGGGGACCAAACTCTGAAGTTACAATGGTCCTTCCGTTCTGGGCTAAAGGATTCTCAAAGTAAAAATACTTCTTCTCATAGTTGTCGACCCCTAATGTATCGATGAGTGTCTTATACACCGCTTCATGCAGAGACTCCGGATGATTAGCAATCAAAAAAAGAAGCTCCGGTACTTCCACCTCCTCGGATTGTAAAGAACCAACCGCATTTTTGAACTTATCTATAATGACTTTTGTATCAGTTAGGAGATTGGGAGAATTATTCTCGATTCGCTCTATCTTTCTCCTTAATTCTTTAAACCCCTCAGCATATAGCTGCTCGTACCGGTAGATTGTCTGTTTCTGGTATTCAATTGTTTGTTTATGCTCTCCGATTTTTTTTTGCTTTTCCTCTCGCAGACGCGCGAGGGTCTCCTGTCTTTCAGAGTAAAGATAGACCGGTAAACCAATACTGAGAGCAAGTACGCACAGTACCATTATGGTAAGGAGAAATACCTTCGCGATTTTACCCGGTAATCGTGCCCTTCTAATATCTCTGTCTAAGTCTTTACAGAGCATTTCATTAATTCTTGTTTGCGTATCCATAATTATCTCACTTTTTCAGGGGTTTTCCCGTTGTATAGGAAGATACTACATTATTTATCGAAAGGCCAATTGTTAAGAGTTAGACATTACATCTTCTTTCTGTCCATATCTATATTTACCATACCACTATATGTGTTGTACGTAACTTTTTTTCATTTTATTACGTAATGTATTGCCGGCAAATACTTTTACGTGTCCCCCGCAATCTCTACCTCATATCCTCTTAGAATTGGTAAAAGGGACTAATCCATGAGATCCAAAGCCACTGGAACGGTATCCAGAGGTTTTACCTTATACCAGGCTTCGAGAATCTTCCCCTCTTCATCGATAAGGAAAGAAGAACGGATAATTCCCTCATAGGTTTTTCCGTACATCTTTTTCTCCCCCCAGGCACCGTAAGCCTCGGCCACCTTATGCTCCAAATCGGAGAGAAGCGGAAAGCCAAGGCTGTACTTGGTATCGAATTTCGCCTGTTGTTCCGGAGCGTCCGGGCTGATTCCCAAGGCCGCGGTGCCCTTGTTTGCAAGTTGTTGTGAGGAGTCCCTTATACTGCAGGCCTGTTTTGTGCAACCCGGTGTATCGGCCTTCGGATAGAAGTAGAGCAGCAGTTTTCGGCCCTTGTAGTCGGAGAGGGAAATCTTATTCCCCGACTGGTCCTGAAGAGTAAAAGACGGGGCTTTGTCTCCTGGGTTTAATTTTGTCATGTATAACTCCTTTTAGTTTTTTATTATCACTGTGGCAATTGTTACAAATTTCATAATCCTTTTATTAACTCATGCAATCCGCTTGCCAGTTCGACAACAGTTGTATAATCCACAATACTCAAGTTGTCTTTTGCAGTGTGAGTAATGTCCTGACTGTCGATATGATCAATAAACCATTTGGAAGAGACCGCGATTGCCGGTCTTCCGTACTGTAGAAATATACTGTGGTCTCCCTGGGGCCATTGGGGACCTTCGACAATACCCTTATGCCTTTTTATAATCCTGCGTCCGGACTCCTTTATGTAGAGGGGAAGACCGTAAAAGGAGATAGCCGAGGGGCTGCCCCTGTATCCGCATCCGTCTATGTTAATGTTTACCAGGATCTCTTCAAATGTATTTTGATTCTCCTCTATATACTTCATCTGTCCGGGCACGGAAAAGTAATCCTCCCCGTTGAATGCCGCAAGCTCAATCCGCCTGCTCCCGGAATATTCCTTCAGAAGCTCTCCTAAGAGAAGAAGCACAGTGACACCCGTGGCATTGTCTATCGCACCGGGAGTTCCTTTCTTAGCATCGATATGGGCTGTAACCACAATCCTCTGCGGATTTCCTGTCTGGGCTACTCCTTTTTTTGCAATAACGTTGTAACCCTTACCGGGAATCCGCCGGGAGTCTGAACGGAGCAGGACCTCATTCCCGACACATGACTTAAGCCGCTCACCCTCCTCCTCCGTCATATAGACGGAAGGGATATCGAAATCCCCGTCCTCGATTAAGGGGAAAGGATAGACTCCCCCGGCAAGGCCTGCGTTTCTTCCAGTGGCGCATACCAGTGCCCTTGCTCCGCTTTCTTCGAGGAGAGCGACAATTCTTTTATGCTCTTCGGGATTGAAGAAAACAAAGTTCTTGGGCATAAGCTGTTCCCGGGCCAAATCTCCGTGGAGAAGAAGAACCGAACCAATGTACCTTCCCTCCTCCAAATCGGCAATACTAGACGCTTCAGCAAGGGGTGCCTTCACATCGCATCCTAAAGCGTAGGGGCTTACCAGGACATCGAACTCCTTGTCCCCCGCTGAGAGGGAAGCACCGCCCTCTCTCCAATCCACGGCGGAGAATTCTTGGGATTCCATTTCCCATCCCATAGAACTGAGGACCTCATGAAAGAATTTCGTGGCTTCCCTGTTCCCCTCGCTTCCTACGGAACGATCGGTAATATCCTCACAGAGTTTTCTCATATAGATTTTGCACTGTGTGTTAAAGTCGATAGTTTGTATCCTCTTCTTTTTTTGGGTAAGACTATTGTAGGATATTTATTGTGTTTTTGCTACACGAAAACCGATACTAGTTCGGTTCCGAAATATAGAACTTTTTCTTTCAGAGAGGCTTCTTCTCCCACCTTTCCCCGGTTGAATACACCGAGAATGGGTAAGGTTCGAAGGACCCTATATCCCAATGCCGCAATCGGCAATCTCATAGCGTCTATAGTGAACCCCATGTCCTCCACTTTCTCCTGCTCACAAATACCAATTACTCCCGCGATACGATTCTGCCCCAAGAGACGACTGGACCACCCTCTGGGTCTGTTGTTATCGAAGATATAGTAACAGTAGAACCTGTCGATAAAGGCCTTCATCCAGGAGGTAACATTGTAGTTATGGGCCGGTGAAACAAGGAGCAAACCCCGTGCTTCCAGGATTTTAGGGTAGAGCCGCCGCATATCATCCTCTATTCCCACACATTCTCCCTTCTCCCGACATCTTTCACAACCGACACATCCGCTTATCGAATAATCTCGGAGAAACACCGATTCGTAGGATATACCCCGGGAGGAGAACACGCAGGAGAGGATGTGCACCACCGCATCCGAATTTCCGCCCTCCCTGGGGCTTCCGTTAACGATGAGTAGCTTCGCTTTTGGTATTTCTATTTGTTTTTCCATTCTCAAAGCTTATCATTTTTTAGGAGAATTAGGCATGTTCATGTACTGTATCATCGTATAAATATCCCGTAATATGGTGTTTCTTTCCGCACATTTTTCCCACATCGAAGGCAGCCACAAGAGACGAGGGAAACTCCACTGTAGAGAAGGTAGAATTGTCCAATAAGCAAGCCCTTGCTTTGTACTTTTCCTTAATATGAATTTTCAGTATAGTAGCGTATCAAATTAAAAGAGTACATACCGGAGAAAGAAATGGAGTGGAAAGCAAGCCATATACTGGTAAAAGAGCAGGACCTGGCCAGGAAGTTGTACCAGGAGATTAAAAAAGGCGCCCGCTTTGAGGAGCTCGCGCGGAAGCATTCGACCTGCCCGAGCAAGTCCAGCGGCGGGGGTTTAGGCTGGTTCGGTCCTGGGAAGATGGTTAAAGAATTCGAAGACGCCTGCAAGAAAACCGGGGTTGGAACGGTGACCGAACCGGTACGGACCCAATTCGGATTTCATATTATAAAGGTAACCGGGAAGAAATAGGACCGGACTCGTCAATTGCCTGACTCTTTACAGTCAGACCAGGAACCTCGCCCGTACCCATGACGGCAGTGGGATCTCATTCTTATACTCTCAGAATTATTACTGGGCAAACAAAAAAAGGCGGGACCCGACAAAGTCAGGCCCCGCAAAAACGGGATACATCAGCGTAGGTCCCCCCAAGTTACATTATCGAGAACAATTGGGGACCTATTTTGATAATTCTTTCAAACCGTAAAATACACGCTCCGGGGTGGCGGGGATCTGAAGAATTGTCACACCCGTGGCGTCTTTAATGGCGTTCACCAGCGCGGGAGCGGAGGCGGTAATCGACGGCTCACCGATTCCCTTAGCTCCATAGGGTCCCACTCCGGAACCGGATTGGAGCACCACGGATTTTATATCCGGCATATCCTTTGATGTGGGGACCAGATACTCGTGGAGGGTCCAGGTAACGGGTACTCCATTTTCTTCCAGGTAGTCCTCCATAAGACCGAAGCCCATACCCTGGGCGGCCCCGCCTTCTATCTGTCCTTCCACACGCTTTACATTTATTGCCTGACCCACATCGTAGGCGCTGGCCCATTTAAGCACTTTAACGTCCCCTGTTTCCGTGTCTACTTCCACTTCAGCTGCCTGGGCGCCGAAGGTAAAATCGGCAAATACCGGGTCGGTAATGACTTCATCCGTAACGGGATCGGTCACCGGCGCCTTGAAAGTTGTCAGACTCTGGGGCAGCTGCTGCTCCGTGGCACACTGACGGATGACCTTTACCAAATCGATGGAAGCCTTGGGGTCTTCCGTGCTATATACTGTTTTGTCTTTAAGGTCCAGATTCTCCGGCGCAACGGCGTCCTTGGAAGCCGCGCCTCCTGAGCCTTTCCCTTCCATGAGCATGTTAGAAGCTTTATCAACAATGATCTTTTTGACATTCTCCGCCGCCAGCATTGCCGCGTTTCCCGACATGAAGAGGGCCCGGGTAGCAGTTACTGTTCCCGCTAAGGGGGTCACCTGGGAGTCGGTGGAGATAACATGGACCTCATCCAGTTTTAATCCCAAAACTTCAGCCACAATTGCCCTTAAAGACTCCCGCTGGCCTCCGCCGAGATCGGGAATACCGGAACGCACCACGGCGCTGCCGTCCATTTCCAGGTTTACCCAGGCGTTGGAGGTATCGTGGAGGTAGGTCATTCTTCCGTAAGACTGCCAGCCGCAGGCCAAACCCTGCCCCACCTTCTTTGCGGGAGAGGAAGGCTTACTCTTCTCGCCCAGCGCCTCCATGGCGGCCTTTGCCGTCTTTTCTAACCATACCTCAGAGTCAATGGTCTGATGGTTCCCCGTCTTGCTTCCCTTTTTAAGAGAGTTCTTCGCCCTGAACTCTACCGGGTCCATTCCGATTTGCCTGGCCAGTTCATCCATCTGGGACTCGTAGGCGAAGGCCACTTCCATTCCGCCGAACCCGCGAAAGGCGCTGGTCATAATATTGTTGGTAAGGACGGAGTTAGCGTCCACTTTTACATTGGGAATCTCGTAAGGGCCGGTGGAGTGGACCGTCGAATAGATCAACATCCAGGGACTTAGGTACACATAGGCACCGGCGTCGCTTACCAGGTCCGCCTCCATGGCCACCAGGCTTCCGTCCTTTTTTACGCCGTGCTTGTAGCGGAGTACCATGGGAGGTCGCTTATGCCGGCCGTAGCCCATCTCTTCCCGGGTGTAGGTTACCTTGGCGGGACGTCGGGTCTTCCAGGAGAGAAGTCCCAAGAAAACCTCCACGGTAATATCTTCCTTTCCGCCGAACCCCCCGCCGATGAGGGTACCTATTACCCTGACGCGGCTCTCAGGCAGCCCCAACACGGTGGCTACATCGCGGTAGTGTTCGATTACCTGTCCGGCGTAGCGGATGTTTATAACCCCCATATCATCCACCCAGGACACGCCGCTCTCCGGTTCAATGTGGGCGTGCTCCTGTCTCGGCGTACGGTAGGTGTTTTCCACCACAACGTCCGCCTCTTCAAAGGCCTTGTCCGCATCTCCCTTTCTCAGTTTCCAGGACGCGATAATATTGTTCTGTCCGTGGATCCGAGGGGCATCGGGTTTCATGGATTCTAAGGGATCGAATACAGCAGGGAGGTCTTCGAATTCCACCTCGATGAGTTCCAAGGCGGCTTCGGCAATATCGAAGGTCTCCGCCCCAACCAGGGCGATAGGTTCGCCGTAGAAACGGACCCTGTCCTTGGCCAGGACCTGGTTGGTCGCCTCTAGTAATCCCACCTCTGTTGTCTGTCCCACAACGTTCTTGACCGATTCATTGTTGGGCACGTCTTCAGCGGTAAGGACACAGACGACACCGGGGAGCTCCCGGGCCTTTGAAACATCCAGCTTCTTGATCGTAGCTGAAGCCTTGGTGGAACGAAATACCTTACCGTAGATCATACGGGGCATGGAGTAATCTTCAGCGAAGATCACATTGCCCATTACCTTATCTTTTTCATCGAGACCATCATTACTTTTCCCGATGATAGAAAATTCTCTCTTTTTCACAGTGCTCATGCTTTTCCTCCTTTGTGTACCTCGGCGATTATGGTACTGGCATCTTCAATGGCATCCACTATTTTCTGGTAGCCGGTACATCGGCAGAGGTTGCCGGAAATGGCGTCCCTGATCTCGTCCCGGCTGGGGTTTGGGTTTTTGTCCAGAAAAGCTTTTGCAGTCATCAGCATGCCTGGAGTGCAAAAACCGCATTGAAGGGCTTCGTGCTTTACAAATGCCTTCTGCAGAGGATGAAGGAGGTCCCAAGTACCCAGGGATGTAACGGTCAGTACCTTCTTGCCCTGGGCTTCGAGTGCCAGGGTAAGACAGGAGAGGACCGCCTCGCCGTCGACAATAACCGTGCAAGCGCCGCAGTCGCCGTGGCTGCAACCGCGCTTTACTTCGGTAAAGTGATTGTTCCTTAAAAAATCCAAAAGAGTTGATTCCGCGGTGATTTTTCCGCATATATCCTTTCCGTTTACATGTATTACAACATCGTAGAGTTTCTGTACGTCCTGTGCCATTTTCTATTCCTCCATTCCCAAACAATGCGCAACTGCTTTTACCACCAGTTTCGGGGTTACTTCTTTCCGGTACTTCGCGGTCCCCCGCACATCGCTTATGGGGCTAATATCTTCCATAACTGATTCCGCCAGCTGATGGATTTTCTTCCGGTCGGTGAGCTCTTCTCCTTTGAAGGCCGCCTCGGCTTTGGGCGCAAGAATCGGCCGCGCGGCAACACCGCCTAAAGCGATCCTAATGTCTTTTACCGTCTTCCCTTCCGCCTCAAGCCATACCGCCGCGGAAGTGACGGCGCAGGATGTTCCTTTCCGAAGGCCGAGTTTTACAAACCGACCCCTTCCCGTCTTTGGAATGGGGACGTTTATCTTCAGAATGACCTCCTCAGGCTTCAGGGTGGTTTTCCCCGGAAGATGGAAAAAATCGTTAATCGGAATGATTCGCTCACCGTTTTCACTCCCCGCGACCACCTCGCTTTCCAATACCAGAAGCGCGGGAGCGGTATCCGCAATGGGAGAACCGTCTCCGATGTTCCCGCCAAGGGTGGACATGGTCCTTACCAAGGGGTTGGCGAATTTATAGAGCGAATCGGAGAGAAAGGGGATATGCTCCTGTACCACCGGTGAGTTTAAAAGAGCATCCATGGTCTCGCAGCTTCCAAGCTCCACCGTACCGTTGCTTCTATTTATCCCTTTCAGGTCCTTTAGATGCATAATGGGAACAAGGGTCCCCTTTTTATACTTTCCGTCTTTAATATAGACCATAAGGTTCGTTCCCCCTGCCAAGAGAAGGGCATCTTCCTTTTTCTCTTTCTTAATTTCATAAAGCCCTTTTATATCAGAAGGCTTTTCATAGGTAAAATCTTTCATATATCTCCTCCTAGATCCTAACGTAACTCTTTATACAGATCCTGTGACCATAGCCAAAAGGGCCATTCTTAAGTACACACCGTTGTGTGCCTGTCGAAAATAGGCCGCGTTGGGCAGGCCGTCCACATCGGTGTTAATTTCATCCACCCTGGGAAGGGGATGCATGACAATAACTCCGTCTTTTCCCTGCTCGACCAATTTCCTGTCTAACATATAGCTTCCTTTAAGTCGTTCATACTCTGCGGGATCATCGAAGCGTTCTTTTTGGACTCGCGTCATGTAGACGATGTCCGCCTGGACTGCATCATGTATGTCTTCCGTCTCCGTAACGGTTATTCCCTTGTCCCGCATATCCCGGGTAATGTCGTCCGGCATTTTCAGGGCATCCGGTGCACAGTAAACATATTCGGGATTGAAGGGGGCTAAAGCGTAACTTAAGGAGTGTACGGTCCTTCCGTATTTGAGGTCTCCCACCATGGCGACCTTAAGTCCCTCTAAACTGCCCTTTTCCTTCTGGATGGTGTAGAGATCGAGAAGAGCCTGAGTAGGATGCTGCCCCGCTCCGTCTCCGCCATTGATAATAGGTATGTCTACGGCATCGGCCATTTCTTTTGCCCCGCCAATTTGCGGCTGCCGTATAACAATACAGTCCACGTATCCCGCAACGGTCATTGCCGTATCCGCCAAACTCTCTCCCTTGGACTGGGAAGAACTCTTAGCATCGGAAACGATAATCGGTTTTGCTCCCAGCCGGTGAACGGCGGTAACAAAGGAGAGCCGCGTTCTGGTAGAAGGCTCTAAAAAGAGGACCGCTACAAGTTTGTCGGCCATAAGTGAACATACCCGCTCCTTTTTTACCCGAGCTTCCATTTCACCACTGACCTTCATTAATTCCAGAAGGTCGTCCTTGGAGAGGTCTTCCGTAGATAACATATCTCTGCCTTTAAAATTCATGTTTTACTCCCTTAGAATAAATTAGTAACGCTGCTGTTCTGCCTTTTTCGGACTGGCTTTTCAGCTTTTGTCCTTTGCGGATTTCACAGCGCGTACAATACTTGTATATCCGGTGCACCTGCAGAGGTTGCCCCGAATTGCTTCCTTTATTTCCTCACTACTGGGATTGGCATTCTCCTGTAAAAGTTCCTTCGCCGTTACCACCATTCCGGGGGTGCAAAAACCGCACTGCACTGCCCCCTCTTCCACAAAGGCCTCTTGTATGGGATCCGCCTCTCCGTTTTTCTCCAAACCTTCTATGGTGACGATCTTCTTCCCCGCCGCCGAAACCGCCAAGATCTGGCAGGAAAGAACGGAACGGCCGTCCATAAGGACCGTACAGGCCCCGCATTCGCCTATTCCACACCCGTACTTGGTGCCGGTAAGGTGGAGCCGGTCCCGAAGTACATTTAAGAGTATCTCATTGGGACCTACGGTAATGTGGTAGTCCCTGTCGTTTACGTTCAGTGTAATTGGTATGCTCATTTTTTTCCTCCCGACCTTTCCCAAGCTTCTTCCAGGGCTTCCCTTACCAGAATAGGGGCTACTTCCTTTCTATATTCCGCGGTGGAACGAACATCCGAAATAGGATTGATGTCTTTAAGCACCGCGGCAGCAGCTTCTTCCACTAGGGTATCAGAGAATGTCTTTCCCTTTAACGCCTTCTCCACAGAAGGCGTTCTCACCGGAGTCGGTGCTACGGATCCCATGCAGACCCGTACTTCAGAGATGGTCCCGCCGTCCCTTTCAAGATAAACAGCAGAATTGATTTTGGCAATGTCCAGTCTTACTCGGGCAAGACGTCTGAAGGACTGCCCGGAATTCTTAGCGGGAAGGGGAATCCTCACTTGAGTGAGAAGTTCATCCTTGCCGAGAATGGTCTTCTTAGGACCGGCGAACACCTCTTCCACTTTAACCCATCGGGACTCTCTTCCGTTGGACCCCATGCGAGAAATCTCAGCTTCCGCTCCCAGTACAATCAGTACCGGCGGGGTGTCCGCCCCGGGAGAGGCGTTGCAGATGTTTCCCGTCAGGGTCGCCATATTACGAATCTGTGTCCCGCCAATGACGTTTACCGCCTCCTTCAAGGAAGGGTAGTTCCGGATAATCTCGGGGTCCCGCTCGATATCCCTCAGTCTGGCAGCCGCTCCGATAACGCATTGGGATTCTCCCTTTCCCGTCTTCTCAAGCCGAATAACGTTGCATTCTTCGCAATCCATTAGGTAGAGAATAGCCTTCGGGGCAAAGCCGTTGGTCTTTATATTGTTCAGGAGGTCCGTCCCCCCGGCTAAGGGGGCAGCCTCATGCTCCGCCATGAGAGACAGGGCCTCATCCATGGTCTTAGGAGCGTAGTAGACAAACTCTGTGGTTATTACTCTCGAATCAGACATTAGACACTTCCTTTCTCTTTAAGATTGTTTTACGACCTTTACGATGTCTTCCGGTAGAATGGGAAGCTTGGTAAAGTAAGTCCCTAAGGCGTGGTTTACTGCTGAAGCCACCGCCGCGGGGACGGGGTTCAACGCCGCCTCTCCGATGCCTTTAGCACCCATGGGTCCTGTGGGTTCATAGGTATGGGCGAAGAAAGTAATAAACTCCTCAGGGTTCGGCAAATCACAGGCGCCGAGCATCTTGTAGTCCATGAGCTGCCCGTTGTTGAGAAGCCTTCCCGATTCGCTGTCGTAGTGGGTATCCTCTAAGAGGGCCATCCCGGCGCCGCGGTAAAAACCACCGTGGAGCTGTCCGCTGGCCAAAGTCGGATTTATTACCACCCCGGCATCGCTTCCGGCTACCACCTTCACTATACGGACCATCCCGGTGTAGGTGTCCACCTCTACCTCCACGAAGTAGGTGGTGTAAGCAGGCGGGCAGTTCACCTTTCGAATGCTCTTCGCCGCTATGGCGGTCCCCCAGTCGTAGTTCATGGCCGTTGTAGCGGTTTCGGCAATCGAAATGGCCTTCTCCGGCATTCCTTCCACGTAGATAAGCCCCTCTTGGGTCTCCTCGTCGGTTTTGGTTTTTAGGGAATCTATGGGGGCGTTGAGAATCCTGCCTGCATACCCTAAAAGGACCTTCTTTGCCTCCTTGGCCACTTCCAGTACCGCTCCGGCGCCGCAGTACACACCGCGGGTCGCGTGGGTGCAGACATCGTAGCCGGTAGACCGGGTGTCCGCCGGGGAAATCCCGATCTTCTCGAAGGGTACGGAAAACTCTTCGGCCACAAGTTTTGCCGCCGCGTCCAAGGTGCCGCCGCCATGGTCCATTAGGGCGGTAAGAACGTCGATAGAACCGTCTTCGTTTACTTTTACCTGCACCGTGGTGTAGTCCTTCACCTCTCCCGGTACGGGTGCCCCGGTCCCGGAGGTGTGGAACCCCCTGGCCATGCCGATTCCCCGTCGGTATCGGCCGGTCTGACTCTTCGGGTCCGGCCGTTCCTTCCAGTTAATGTACTCCGCCCCCGTCTCCAAAAGTTCCTTTACCCCGTCTGAATGAATCATGGAGCGTATTGTTGGTCCCTGTCCCCAAAAAATCTCCCCTAGCCCCACATAGTTTTTTAGCCTCAGCTCAATGGGGTCCATATTGATCTCTTCGGCGATGATATCCATCATTGTTTCAACACCGAAGGTGACCTGAGGTGCTCCGTACCCCTGCATGGCGCAGGTGGGGGCCTTGTTGGTGTAGACCGCTGTACCTTCGTACCGCATGCTGCCGAGCCTGTAGAGGGAGTGCCACCATCCGCTGCACACCCCCAGGTAGGCCAGGGCCTGAATATGATGGGACCCGATATCCACCATCAGCTTCATCTCACCGGCGGTAATGGTCCCGTCCTTCTTTACCCCCAGCTTAAGGGAGTACTTTGAGGGATATCGACAGTGGCTGTAGAAGTCTTCCTCTCTGGTCTGGATAATCTTTACCGGGCGCCTCGCTTTCATGGCCAGAGCTACGGTAATAAGATGCACTTGGTTGGTATGAATACCCGAACCGAAATGACCTCCTCCTGCTACTCGGACAACATTTACCTTATTAAGGGGAATATCGAATATGTTCCCCATAAGGATTCTGGTATTGTGAAGCGCCTGGGTGGTGGGCCATACGGTAATTCCCCCGTCCGGTTCCGGACGGCACACGCAGGATTTAGTCTCCAACTGGGAGTGGTAGACCCGCGGGGTCTCAAACTCTCGCTCCAGGATGACGTCGGCTTCCTTAAACCCCTTGTCCACCTCGCCCTCCGAGACCTCCCGAACACAGGCAATGTTGTTCTCGATCTTGATTTCCCGGTCCTCCAGGTATACCTTGTCGTGAATAAGATTGTCTTTAGCGGCCATGGCGGATTCAATATCCATGTAAGCGGGAAGGACCTCCCACTCCACTTTTACCGCTGCCGCGGCACGGGCGGCGAGCTCCTCTGTTTCGGCAGCTACCGCTCCGTAGAAATCTCCCACCTGACGCATATGGTCGGAGAAGACCTGCCAGTCCTTGTAGGTATTCCGAGGGATGGACACCTGGCGGATGTTGTATACCTTCTTCGGTGTGTCCTTAAAACTAATGCACACCGCGCCTAGTTTTTCCGCCTCTGAGAAATCTATGCTCTTGATCTTCGCGTGGGGATGGGGACTTCTTAAGACCTTGCCGTACATCATGTCAAAGAGCTGGATATCCGATGGGTATAGTTCACGGCCGGTAACCCGGGCCTTGCCCTCTTTCCTGGGATAATCCTTTCCCACGTAGCGATTCGTTTTTTGATTCATGAATGGTAACTCCCCTTCTTCTGTTCGATTCTTCTGTTTGATTCTTCGGTGCGTTTCTGTGTACTACTTCTAATTATATAGGCTACTATTCTCGGATAGTATACAGTAAATCTTTGTTCTTGTCAAAAAAAATTAAAATCATGATTGCAAATATTGAGAATTATGCTATACTTTTTTCAATAAGGCCAATAGGTCACTTAGACTATGTTAGGCCCTGCCATGTACAGAGAGAGGAAGAATACTATGCCATCTGTCGACAAAATACACAAAATTTTAGAATTACTACGGACGAATTACCGAACAGGACTTACAAACAAACAGATAAGCGAGGCATTGAAAATCCCTCCCTCTACCTGTTACCGAATTTTAGCTGCCCTAAAAAAACACGAAATGGTGTATCAGAGAAAACCTGACCTGCAGTACTTTCTCGGTTTCGCCCATCTTCGCTACGCCGAAGCGGTAATAGACGGTATGGATATTTCGGCCATCTGTCTGCCCTACTTAGAGGACATCCACGCGGAAACGGAGGAAACTACCTTTTTTGCTCTATTGACCGGCCAGAACTGCGTGGTTATGGAGATGTGCGGTTACGCGAATATGCGGATTTCAGTGGGAAGGGGCGAGGCAATGCCCCTCTACTGTTCCGCCACGGGAAAGGCCGTCCTTGCTTTTATGACAAAGCGGGAACGAGACAGGGTCCTCGATAAAACTACTCTAGAGCGGCATACAGAAAGGACAATTACCGATCGGGAGGAAATGGAACGGGAACTCGACCGGGTCCGAAAGAAGGGTATCGCCTACTGTATTCAGGAATTCCATAACGGAATAAATGCCATGGCGGCTCCTATCTTCGGCAGCAATAACAGGGTGCTTGGAGCTTTGGCCATAGTGGGGACGTCAGTGGACCTGGACGAGGTCCAGATGGAAGAATACACAGACCTCTTCTTGAGTATGGGAAGGGAAGCCTCGGAACGTCTTGGAGGGAACTTTCCCGATATCAGCAGATAGGCCGATCCGAAAAAAACGTACCCGGCCCGAAGGAAACTTCTTAGCCTAACCGGCTTGGGTGGGTAAGAACCTGCCCCGGCTCTTCTCCCCCACAAACTCCTCATTCTCTACCAGCGCTTCGCCATTGGCAAACACGTCTCTTACCTTCCCCAGGAGGGAAGTGTCCTCAAAGAGGGAGTATCCGGAATTACTGTGCTGTTCCGCCGCTTTTACCGTCCACTTCTTATAAGGATCGAACACCACCACATCCGCGTCGGTCCCCACATCGAGGCGTCCCTTGCTGGGGGAGAGACCGAGGATCTTTGCCGGATTCTCCGCCATAAGTTCTACCAGCCGATTGGGGGTAATAATTCCGCGGTTCACCCCGTACTCCCATACCACGGAGAGCATGGTTTCCAGTTCCGGAGAACCATAGGGGGCATCGAAGAAATCGTCATCCTCTTTTTTGTCCTTTGGGGCATGGTCGCTTCCGATTGTATCGAAAAATCCGTCTTTTACACCCTGCCAGAGGGCTATTCGATCCTCCTCGGTTTTTATGGAAGGTCCCACCTTTCCCAGGGGCCCGCGGCTCTTCAGTTTCTCCCAGGTAAGACCGAGGTATTGGGGGCAGGTCTCGGCGTACATGGTATAGCCGTGGGACTTAAGATACCGGGAAACATCAACACCCTTAGCTGAAGTAATATGGGGAATGTAGACGGGACAGTTAAAGAGCCTGCCAATAGATACCGCCCGGAAAATTCCTTCTCCCTCGGCAATATCGGGACTGGTTTCGAGAAATCTCTCCGCGAAATCCACGTTTTTTTCATCTAACAGTACATCCATAACGTAATCTATGGCCAACCCGGTCTCCGCGTGGACCGCCACCATTCCCCCATGCTTGCCCACGGTGTCCATCATCTTAGACATGGCGTAATCGTCGGTCATCCACCCGAGTTTGGCGTAGGACATAAACACCTTGAAAGAGGTTATTCCCATATTGAAGAGGAGGGGTATCTCCTCCACCTGTTTCAAGGTTTCGAAAAGACCGCCGTGAAGGGCGAAGTCTGTATGCGATGTAGTTACTCCCTCTTCCTTGAACTCCTTTGCCTTTGCCTCCAAACTGTTTCCCGGCCGGGCGTAGGCGTAATGGACCAGAGTGGTGACCCCTCCGCAGGCGCCTGTCCTCGAGGAGTCCTTTATCTTATCCAGATAGACGGGATGAACATGGGGGTCTACCGCTCCGGGAAGAACATAACAGCCCTCGGCATCAATGACGCGCTTTCCCTCATACTCCCCAGGCTCGCAGACAGCGGTAATTATCCCGTCATCAATTGCCACGTCATTACGAAGGGTCTTTTCCGGATAGATAACCAAACCGTTTTTAATTAGGATTTCGCTTTTCATTTTTCTTCTCCCTCAGACTCTGTCTCTTTCTTCATTTCAAGATAGTCCTTCTCCGTATCAATATCGCCTAAAATGTATCGGTCCTCCACAGGGATGCTCATGGTGGGCACCTCTCCTAAGACATGATGCAGGGTAATATCCGCGTCTGCCGCTGCAATCCGGTCCGCCATGGAGCGCGTCATAAGAAGGGGATGTCCCCGTTTGCCCTTGTACTTAGGGATTACCGCTTCCACCTTCGGCGCTTCAGCGAGGGCCCGGTAGGTGGAGGTACTGACCATAGGCATATCCCCTAGGGAGAGGAAGAAACGGTCTGTCTTTACCTCTTCACATCCCTTCTGGATAGATGAGAACATCCCCGTCTCGTACTCATCGTTGTGTACAAAGCGAAGTTGTTCCTGAATCAATTCCCCGCTTTTTTGGAGAATATCCTTCAGGATCTCCCCCTGAAAACCGGTCACAATAATAACCCTCGATGAAAAGGCCGATGCGGTCTTCACCGCTCTCTCGATTATTGTAGTACCTTGAAAAGGGAGAGTCAATTTCCACTTACCCATCCGCCGGGAACGGCCGGCTGCTAACAGAATACAATCGTAATCAGGGGACAATATGGGTACCGCTTTGTCCTTTCAAGGCGTCAAACGCCTTGTGCAGGGAGGTAATGATTGCCTCTTTCCCGCTCCACTTTACGAAACGGAGCGCCGCTTCCACCTTCGGTCCCATGGAGCCTTTGAGGAAGTGTCCCTCTTTCATATAGGCTTCGGCTTCCGCGACGGTAAGCCGGTCCAAGCCCTTCTGCTCAGGGGTATTGAAGTTAATGTACACCTTCTCCACATCGGTGAGTACCATGAAAATATCGGCCTTAACGTCCTTTGCCAAGACAAATCCCGCCCGGTCCTTGTCGATTACCGCGTCCACCCCGCTTAAACTGCCGTCGCCGTTAACAGAAACAGGAATACCGCCGCCGCCGGATGCAATAACAATGGTCCCCGCCTCTATAAGACATTTTATCGGGGCCACCTCCACAATGTCGATGGGTTCGGGAGAGGGAACGACCCTTCTCCAGCCTTTTTCTGTTCCCGGTTTTACCTCTTTTACTACGTATCCCTTCTCCTTCGCCAGGCGTTCCGCTTCTTCCTTGATATAGAAAGGCCCCACCGGCTTTGAAGGGTCCTTGAAATCGGGATCATCGGGGGAAACTTTTACCTGGGTCACCACTGAACAGACCGGTTCGTTAAGGGACTCTTCTTTTAACCTCGTGGATATCCTGTTCTGGAGCATCCAGCCGATCTGGCCCTGGGTCATGGCGCCGCAAACGGCCAGGGTCTGGGCGGGGACATCGGCGTCCGCCTCCTCCTGCTGTATGAGGAGGGCGCCGGCCTGGGGACCGTTTCCGTGGGTCACCACGATCTTGTATCCCGCTTTGGCAATCTTCGCAATCTGTCGGGCCGTATCATCTACATTACGGAACTGTTCCTCCGTGGTCCCCCGTTCCTCCGCCTGTTTAATGGCATTTCCGCCAAGGGCAATAACGAGTACCTGATTTTTCATTTCTTACATTCTCCTATATATGTTTCAGTTGAATCGATAGTGTTCGTCCGGTATGTACAATAACATCCTTGAAACCGCCAAAACGCAGCTAAGGACAACATTGCAGGTACCAATACACCTTACCGGGAATTCTGCTCTGTCCAACTAGTATGATAAATCAGTTTCCCCAATGAGACAAGATTTTTTTTGCAAATTATAATGTGTTGATTCCGATAGTTGAGAATATTATAGAATATAGAGGAGATCTTAATAACCCCACTCAACTAGAGCTTAGTAAAAGGATTCACAATTCTTACGCTCTCCACCTGCTGTCCATCCTGTAAGTCCTCGCTTAAAACCCTTTCGCATCCCCCTTCAATTGCCGCGGAGAGAATAAGAGAATCGTAGAATCCGTATCCGTACCGGTTTTGAATTTCCAAAGTCCTAAGATAGATTTTCTGAGTCGGCATTACCTTCCAAAGTGGTGAAAGGACAGTTAGAAAAAATATTCGCGCGTCCTCCGGGGTTACCGCGGCGGCAATTTTCCCGGTAAGTACATTGAGTGTTTCTTGGACGACTTGAAAACTCAGACAAGCCTCCTTAGATTCCAATGCTCCGTAGATAATCTCTTCCGCTGTTGTTCTTTTCTCCGGAGCTGTTTCGTCAAAGAGGTAAATAATGACATTTGTATCAATGAAATCAACGCTCATTCATTTCTTCCCTGGTGAATTTTTTGCCTCCGGTCCGGGCGTAACGCTGTATCTTCCTGACAGTGCGCGCGGCCTCTTCAGCATGCTGTGGGCCCCTGGAATACTCTTTTAGCCAATGCCGGAATTTCTCATTCAAGGTTGTATGTTCTGCCCTGGCCTGTTCCCTGGCAGCCTCTATCAACTGCTCATCCGCGCTAAAGGTTATGTTTTTCATAAAACGACTCCTCTTTTTAACCACTATAACAGTGTACACGATATTAGTGTGAAAATCAAAAAAAGTAAATTTTATCATCCTTTTTTCCTATACTTGAAGCAGGAATTGAGTAAACCCTGTATACCTCTATATGAAAGATAAAAAACCACCCAATCCGCACGACACTTTCACGAAAGAGGTGCTTTCCAACATCCATAACGCCGTCGATTTCTTCCGGGGTATTCTTCCTGAGGAAATCGGCGCTCTAATCAATCTCAGCACCCTAACTCAGGATAAGACCACCTTTACCGACGAAACACTAGCCGAATACTTCTCGGACCTTGTGTTCACCTGTACCTACCGGGGTAGACCGATGAAGCTGGTCCTCCTCTTTGAGCATAAAAGCTTTATTCCGGACTTCCCTTACTATCAGTTGCTTCGGTATATAACCAATATCTGGTATGAGCAGATGAAGGACAAAAAACCGCTCCCGATAGTCCTGCCGATAATCTTCTACCATGGGAAAAGACCATGGAAGAGGAAGTCACTTTCTGAGTATCTAGCGGGCGGCACTGTACAATTCCAGCAGTTCATTCCCGAATTCGACTACCTTCTTGTCGATCTTTCCGAGTTTACCGAGGAAGAGATTACATCAGTTCTTTTTCGCCGTACGGCGGTAAAACTCTGGCTGTTAGTACAAAAGTATATATTTTATCCGGTGAAGCTAAAGAGTAATTTGAAAAAAATCTTCCTTCTTGGTATACTTTACTTTAGCGGGGAAGAAGGATTACGATTCTTAGAGAGCCTCTTACGGTATGTGCTCTTCTCTACCGATATTCCTGAAGACACTGTAATGGATTCGGTGGAGGTCTTACCAATAGAAGCAAAGGAGAAGGCCATGACTACGGCTGAACGATTGATAAACAGGGGAAGGGAAGAGGGGA
>CAYXSD010000046.1:11145-22015 GCA_964466335.1 uncultured Spirochaetales bacterium | reverse complement strand
AGGCTTTGGCCCTCGGGGCCATCCACGCGGGGATATCCGTGGCATACGCCTATCCTGGGACACCATCTACGGAGATAACCGAGTATATTATGGAGTACTCCAAACGGGAGGGCGCACCCAAGGCCCTCTGGTGTTCCAATGAGAAAACCGCCTTAGAGGAGGGTTTAGGGGTTTCCCTGGTGGGGAAGAGGGCCTTGGTGTCCATGAAGCATGTGGGATTAAACGTTGCCGCGGACCCCTTCATGAATGCCGCTCTTTTGGACATAAAGGGCGGATTGGTCTTGGCTGTTGCGGACGATCCGGGGATGCACAGTTCCCAGAATGAGCAGGACAGCCGCTACTACGCGGAGTTCGGGCGGGTCCCCTGTTTGGAGCCGCGGAACCAGCAGGAAGCCTACGACATGGTAATGAGGGCCTTCGAAGTCTCAGAGCAGTTCCATATTCCAGTTATGGTCCGCCTTGTTACCCGGCTTGCCCACTCTCGGGCGGTGGTGCGGGCAGTGGAGACCCCCAGGGAAGAAAACCCCCTAGAAAAGGCGGAGGACCCCAAGGGATGGATGCTCCTCCCCGCCTACGCGCGAAAGCAGAACGATAAACTCATTGCCCTGCAAAAAAAGATCTTCGATTGGAGTGCCCACTGCGGGTTCAATGACCTTAAGCCGAACGAGGAGTTTCGGGAATTTGGTGTCATAACCACCGGGGTAGCGAGGAACTACTACGAGGAGAACCTCAAGGACCTTCCGGTAAAACCCTCCCACCTCCATATCGCGAGTTATCCGGTGCCCCCGGGAATCATTACATCCTTTGCATCGGGACTCAAGAGAATTGTCATCCTTGAAGAGGGATACCCCTTTGTAGAGGGATATCTTAGGGGGCTTCTCCCCCAGAATTTGGAGATCCACGGGAAGAAGAATGGAAAAGTCCCTGCTTCCGGAGAACTCAATCCGGACAATATCCGTTTGGCCCTTGGGCTTTCCTCTCTAGAAAGCTTAAAAAGAGAAGGCTTAAAAAAGCTCCCGGAGATGGAGCTTCCTCCCCGGCCGCCCCAACTATGCCGGGGCTGCCCCCATGTGGATAGTTTTCAGCTCCTTAACGAGGCCCTCGCTTCCTACGAAAAGAGCATTGTCACTTCCGATATCGGCTGTTACGCCTTAGGCGCTCTTCCTCCGTATCAATCCATTGAAACCATTGTGTGTATGGGGGCTTCAGTGAGTATGGCCAAGGGCTCCGCCGAAGCGGGTTTTTCTCCGGTGGTGGCGGTTATAGGGGACAGCACTTTCCTTCATTCGGGAATTACCCCGCTCATTGACGCGGTCACTTCTAAAGCAGCTATGACCCTTCTCATCCTGGACAACTCTACCGTTGCCATGACAGGAGGCCAAACCACCATGCTTCCCACGGCGAAGATAAAAGAGGTCGTGCGCGGCACTGGAGTGGAAGAGGCACATATCCGGGAGATTGAACCTCTTAAGAAAAATTGGGATGAAAACCTCAAAGCAATGAAAGAGGAGATCGAATATTCCGGTGTCTCGGTTATAATGTCCGTTAGAGAGTGTATAGAATCGGCAAAGAAGCGGAAAAAACGAGAGAGTCAGGAGGCGGAAGCATGAAGTACGATATTATCCTCTGCGGAGTAGGCGGACAAGGCGTATTGTCCTTGGCTGCCGCAATTGCCCTGGGGGCCATGAAGGAGGGCCTTAAGGTGAGGCAGTCCGAGGTGCACGGAATGGCCCAGCGGGGAGGGGCGGTCCTGGCAAACCTTAGAATGAGTGACGAGGAAATAGCGGGAGACCTTATCGGAAAGGGAAGGGCGGATATGGTCCTTAGCATGGAACCCCTGGAAAGTCTCCGCTATGTGGACTATCTCTCCCAGGGGGGCGTTCTCCTTACCGCGTCCAATCCCTTTGAGAATATCCCCAACTACCCCGCTTTGGAAGAGGTCCTTAAGAATATCCGGGCCCTTCCGAAACACCGCGTTATCGATGCAAAGGCTCTGGCCAAGGAGGCCGAAGCGCCCCAGGCGGTGAACATGGTAATGGTGGGAGCGGCCTCGAAGGAGCTGCCTCTAAAACAGCGGACCTTAGAAGAGGCCATGGAGGAACTGTTCAGCAAAAAGGGAGAAGGTGTTGTGGAGAAAAACAAAAAGGCCTTTTCTCTGGGCAGAAATAGTACCTGAGGTTCTCTCAAAATTATTTAATTTTGAAAGTGGCTGACGTAATAAAAAGGAGCATCCATACGGGACATTGCTATGAGCATACAATACTGGAATGAAAAAATTGAGACAATGGACAGGGAGCATATTGAAGAGCTTCAGCTTAAAGAGTTGAAAGAAACGGTCCATTGGGCTTTAAAGACACCCTTCTACCAGGAGAGACTCACCTCAGCAGGACTCTCCTCTCCGGAGGACATTACCTCTCTGGGTGACCTCTACTCCCTGCCCTTCACTACCAAGGACGACCTTAGGGAAGCCTATCCTGACGGTCTATTGGCTGCTCCCAAGGAGGATGTGGTGCGGCTTCACGCGTCCAGCGGCACCACAGGTACGCCGACAGTAATCTACCACACCCTATCGGACATTGAAAACTGGACAGAGCTCACCGCCCGGTCCTTTATTGCCACCGGCGCTGGAAGGGGGGATGTCTTTCAGAACATGATGACCTACGGACTCTTCACAGGCGGTCTGGGGCTCCACTACGGGGCGGAGAAGGCGGGCGCTTTGGTAATCCCCGCCAGTTCGGGAAACACCAAGCGGCAGTTTAAATTGATGCAGGACTTCCAAACCTCCGTGGTCCATGCCACTCCAAGCTACATGCTCCATATCCACAGCCTCCTCGCTGAAGAGGGGATACACCTCGAGGAGCTCAATCTTAAAAAGGCCTTAGTCGGAGCGGAGCCCCATTCGGAGAATATTAGGAAGAAGATAGAGGAGCTCTTTTCCATAGACGTGTATAATTCCTACGGTTTAAGCGAAATGAACGGCCCAGGCGTTGCCTTCGAGTGTGTCTATAAAGAGGGGATGCATCTCTGGGAGGACTCCTACGTATTGGAAATCATTGACCCTGACACTCAAGAGGACCTTAAAGACGGGGAGCCGGGGGAGTTGGTCCTTACTACTCTGCGGAGGACCGCGACTCCCCTCCTGCGCTATCGTACAAGAGACCTGACCCGTGTTATAAGCGGTCAATGTCCCTGCGGAAGGGACCACCGGAGGATAGACCGAATCAAGGGACGCACCGACGATATGCTTATTATAAACGGTGTAAACGTCTTTCCCTCCCAAATCGAAGAAATTATTATGAAGATGCCGGAAATCGGCACTAACTACCAGATAAGTCTGGAAAAGACAGGCGCCTTAGACCGGCTCACCGTAAAAACCGAGGTAGGGCCGGGAATCTTTAGCGACGACGCACGGGACCTCAATGCACTCAGGGAGAGAATACGGGAACATCTGAAAGCCTCAATTTCTATTTCTCCCGTGGTGGAACTCCACGAACCTGGTGTTCTTCCCGTATCGGAGGGGAAGGCGAAGCGGGTAGTGGACCTTCGGGGACCTATGGACTAACGCGGATTAGATAGCAGAAATGCTTTACTGATACAGAGATAGACTGATGCAGAGATGGACTGATACAGAGAATACTTGCGATTCAATCGCCGGTGGTATACCATTACAGTAAGTATATATGAGGGAGGAAATGGACAGGTGATGTGGAATGACGCGAAAGAATCTCAGGATAGTAAAGACCGGAGGGTGGAGCAGCTTAAAAACCTTAAGGACCTGGTAGAGCGGGTGTACAAAAATGTCCCTTTTTATAGGAAGAAGTTCGATGATCTGGGGGTCAAACCCTCGGATATTCAAACCTTGGAGGATATAGGCAAACTCCCCTTTACCACTAAAGACGAAATGCGGGAGACTTACCCCTACGGATTGCTCGCGGTACCGGAGTCGGAAATTTTGGAGGTCCATACCTCCTCGGGTACCACCGGCACCCCGGTGGTAGACGCCTACACCGCTAAGGACATCGATATTTGGGGCGAATCCATGGCCAGAACATTGGCGATGGCGGGGACCGGTCCGGGAGATGTGGTCCAAAATGCCTACGGCTACGGCCTTTTTACGGGAGGTTTGGGTGTACACTACGGGGCCCGGAAGATAGGAGCAAATGTTATTCCTATCTCTTCCGGAAATACCAAACGCCAGCTCATGATTATGAGGGACTTCGGTACCACAATCCTCACCTGTACTCCCAGCTACTCCCTCTTTCTTGCCGAGGTCGCCCAGGAGGAGGGTATCGACTTCGCTCAGCTTAAGGTCAAGGCCGGATGCTTCGGCGCGGAACCATGGAGCGACAGTATGAGGAAGGAGATAGAGAAGAAACTCCACCTGGATGCCCTGGATATCTACGGGCTTACCGAGATTATCGGTCCCGGAGTTGCCTCGGAATGTGTAGAAAAAGACGGTCTTCATATAAACGAAGACCTCTTCTATCCGGAGATTATAGACCCATCCACCGGCGAAGTGGTCCCCGACGGCGAGAAGGGCGAGTTGGTGTTCACCACCCTTACAAAAGAGGGGACACCCATTATCCGGTACCGGACCAGGGACATTACCTACCTCATTCGGGAAAACTGCGCCTGCGGGAGGAACCTGGTAAAAATGCATCGTCTGCTGGGCCGTACAGACGATATGCTTATTATACGCGGGGTGAATGTATTTCCTTCGCAGATCGAGCAAGTCCTTATGCGCATCGAAGAGACAGAACCCCACTATCAGATCGTGGTGGACCGGGGAGCGACCCATCTCGATGAAATCGAAATCCAAGTTGAGGTTTCCGAAGAGATTTTCAGCGATGAAACCGGGGACATGGAAAAGATAAAAGAAAAGATTGCGGCAGAGATCCGATCGAGCCTTATGATAGGTGCAAGAATTAAACTGGTGGAGCCTAAAACCATTGAACGAAGCATGGGAAAGGCAAAGAGGGTCATTGACAAGCGGCAGCTCTAAAGGCGATATCCAAGGAGGAATAAAGCATGACAGTAAAACAAATATCCGTATTTCTTGAAAACACCGCCGGCAGACTGGCGGAAGTCACAGAGGTTTTAACCGAGGCGGGAATCAATCTTCGTGCGCTCACCATTGCCGATACCGCGGATTTCGGTATTCTTCGGCTTATCGTGGACGAACCGGAAAGGGCTATAGAGGTCTTTGAAAAAAACGGTTTTACCGCGAAGATCACCGAAGTCTTAGGGATCGAGGTTGCCGATGAACCCGGAGGTCTTCATCGGGTAATGGAGTTCTTTGAGAAGAATAATGTTAATATCGAGTATCTCTACGCCACATTGGAGCGGAAGGAGGAAAAGGCGGTGGTAATATTCAAGGTGGAGGACATAGAACAGGGCTTAAAGATCATAAAAGAGCATAACGTCCCGCTGATAAGCCGGTTCTAGCAGTCTTTTGGTCTGTACATAGATATCACGCTGCATTGCCATAGCTTATAAGGGCGATGCTCACCATTGCCGCGGACTGATGGATGAATGATGGATGAACGATGGATGAACAGAACAGAGATCGTTGGGCTGTAGAAATCTTCCATCCTTTATACTATAATCCACGGCAATTATGCTAGTAACAGCATCCCCGCGGCGGGGAAAACACCTCCTTTTCCTCCTCTACGCGGTGGTCCTCTTCTTTCTCGGTGCCGGTGCCGCCCCGGGAGAGAGTGTAATGGGCCCCGGGGAAGACCTTTTCATAAAACTGGTTACGGTAGGTCCCGGGGATGAGCTGTATCTGTGGTGGGGCCATACGGCTCTGATCGTGGAGAACCATCGGACCGGCGAATCCAGGTTTTACGACTACGGACTTTTTTCTTTTCATCGGGAGAACTTTTTCCTCAATTTTGCCATGGGACGTCTGATCTACAGTGTCGGCGTTTCCCGGGCCGAGTCGAACCTTAAAAGGATTGCGCGGGAAGATCGGGACATACGTATCCACACCCTCAATTTCCTACCAAAAACTAGAACAGAAATCGCGGAGTTTTTGGAAGGGAATGTCCGCCCCGAGAATAGAGACTACCTCTACGATCATTACTACGATAACTGCGCCACCCGGATACGGGACATCCTTAATACGGCAACGGATGGTCAGTTCAAAACAGCCGCCTTAGTTCCGGGAAGGATGACCTTGCGTCAGCATATTAGGCGGTTCACCTACCATGCCTTCTTTCGGGACTGGCTGCTCATGTTTCTCCAATCGGGTGTTATCGATATAACCATAACGGAGTGGGATGAGATGTTCCTCCCCTCTGAGCTGGAGAAGCAGGCCCTCGCCTTCTCTTACCGTGATGATGCTGGGATTATGGTACCCCTGGTAGCGGAAACGCTTATCTACAGTGCCGCAGAAGACCGCCCGCCGGTACTCGATTCTCCGCCGAAGCACTGGCCTATTACCCTTATTGCCGGCGTGGTCTTAGGAGGGCTGGTGGTATTTTTACGACTGTGGGCGAAGCAAGACTGCATAGGCTTACAGCTTCTTCTATCCTTCTTTATGGGGGTCCTCGGAAGCCTTCTCGCTTTCATGTCCCTCTTTACCGACCACGGGGTGACCTACTGGAACGAGAACCTCTTTTTGGCAAACCCCCTGCTTCTAGTTATTTTTGGCCTCTTGATTGCCCGTATAGTTACGAAGAGAAAAGCCGGGAAAAATGACAGCCTGTGGTCTTCTCATCGCCTGGCCGAGGGCGGATGGACGATTCTCTTCGGTCTTGGTCTCCTGCTCATTGTGTTGAAGCTTTTTCCCTCTTTTCATCAACAAAACTGGCTTACCCTTTGGGCTTTGTTGCCCCTGTATCTCTCCTTTTCTCGCATTCCCCGGGTAATGACGAAGCTTTTTTTCCCAAGTAGAGGGAACGGCACCGGAAGAATTGCGCCGAAAAAATCTACCCCGGCAGCTTGATTTTTCTGTTCCTTGGAGTATACTTCAAGATGATGAATATGCCTTTTCGTTTGCCAATTTTCCTAACAGCTGTTTTTGTTTTGCTCTTTCTTTTTTTCTCCTGTTCTATGGGAGAGGACCTGATGGATATGGTTGGAGGAGAAGCAAAAAGTTCAAGTCAGGATAAGATGAAGTACATGGAGGAGCCGGCGGCTGAACAGAGCGGTGCCCCGGCACCCTCGGCGAAGCGCGGCGCCCCGGCAGAAGCGGAACCGGAAGCCGATATGGCCAAGGAGACCGCTGCCTCCGCCGCGGAGACGAAGAAGGAGCAGGAGGAGCGCAAAAGGATCTATTCGGGAACGGCAAAACTCCAGGTAGATGATGTGGAAGAGGCGAAGAACAGTATCGCCGACATTGCCGAGAACGCCGGAGGGTACATCGAACGCTCCTATGAGAACTACATCCAGGTGCGGGTACCGGCGGATTCTTTTAAGAACATCTTCCAAGCGATCCTCAATACAGGGGATGTCTTACATTCAGCCGTTGAGGCCCAGGATGTTACCGAATTCTACCAAGACCTCCAAACGCGTTTGGAAATTTCGAGGAAGGCCAGGGAACGGCTCTATATCCTTTTAGAACGCACCGAGGACGTGGAGGAGCGGGTAAAAATCCTCCGCGAAATCCGGCGCCTCACCGAAGAGATCGAACGAATAAACCGGACCTTTACCATGCTGAAGGAATTCATTGCCTACTCCCGGATTTCTGTCGAGCTGGTATCCCGTTTGGAACAGACCGGTCTAGGCGACCACATCATCCCCTTCCCCTGGATTGCCCGGCTGGCCCCCCTGAAACCGGCATTCTCCGAGGCGAAGGGAAAGGTCTCCCTTTCTTTGCCTGATTCCTTTGCTGTCTTCGAAAAGGGCGATTACTTCAGCGCGGAGAACACCCGGGGTGTGAGAATTAGGGTAAGTTCCGGGAAAAACAATCCCATAGGAGACGGTCCTTTTTGGCAGGAGGCTTTGGCCTTTCATCTGGCTCCTTACTATAAGAATATGGAGAAGGTGAATATAGAGGGAAGTGAAAAGGACCTGCGCGGGGTCCTCCTTACCAGTAAAGACAGAAAGCCCTTCTTCTACCTTGTCGCTGTAAGGGTAGAGGAGAAAGATCTCTATGTGGCGGAGGTGTTCTTCCCCGACGGGACCACCTACGAAGCGGATTACCAATCCGTTGTTAAGGCCCTAAAGGATATGACGCTGTGATGGACTTCCTTAATAGAGCAATTGTTAAGTCACTCCAAAAGAACACCCAAAGCGGTTGGGGCCGCGAAAGGTCTGTGGTGGGGACCTCTTTCCTCTTTTTGCTGTTGTTTCTTTTCCTTCTCCCCTCAGTCATTCTAACAGGCCAGGAGTCCTATCTTCACCATCGCATAGAGGGTACGATCCTTACCGGTGATCCTGAGGAAGCAGTGGAGAAGATCATTACATGGGTAGACACTGAAGGGGGCTATTTCATCCGGAAGGCCAGCGATACGGTGATTGCCCGGGTCCCCGCGGAAAAGGCGGAGGGGCTTCGGCATTTTTTAGAATCCATATCCGAGGACGTTGTCGATTATATGCCTGAGGCGTATAACCTCCGGGAGGATTATCTGGCCACACAGTCGGGAATAGAGAGCAGGCAGGAAATTCTGGATAAGAACCTGGAGTACCTGGGAAAAACCAATCTAGAGGGTACTTTGGCGGTGGAGAAAGAGATTATGCGTCTCCTCAACGAGATCGAGGGACTAAAAGGAAGGCTTCGGAGAGTTACCGCGGACATCCGCTATGCCCTGATTACGGTACATCTTCATTTTCAACAGCAGAGCCTTCCCGAGGATATAGCCTCCTCTTTCGAGTGGATAAACAGGGTAGATTTCTACAACTTTATTAAGGACCAGTACTATGGCGAATAATCCAGGTAAAAGAAATCGGCCGATCCATTGTAAACAATTCTTGTTCTGGGCGCTGTTTTTCGTACTAACACTATTTTTGGCAGTCCTCTCCGGGTGTCAGAAGGTTTCCATGGATGCTCCTGAGGGGTTCGCCAAGATCGATGATTCCGATGAACTGTATACAGCGGTAACACCGGAAGGAATGAAACTGAGCATCAGAAAGGAGAAGAACTATCCCCAAAAAGAAGCCGCCTTTTGGGGAGAGGCCCTCTCTCATCATCTACATGAGGAAGGATATACCAAGGTTTCCGAGGATGAGGGAGCTATTGCCTTCGATTGTCCCGCCGGAAAAGGGGCCTATATTGAATGGGGGGTCCCCTACGGAGGCAAAGATTACCTCTATCTAACCGGTGTGGTGGTCCGGGGCAAAGACCTCTTTGTCGTGCAAGCCGCCGGACCCTATTCCGTGTATAAACAATATCAGAAAGGTATTAAAACCTCACTTTCTACACTCTCCCTTAACTAAATGGGACAGCAGGGTTGAAAGTTGTCTCGTCCCTAAAGTGGCCGCGAAAGTATCTTTAAGGAGGACTTGTGAAGCAAGAAGAGAAGATTTTTGTTATTGATACAAATGTGTTCATTCATCGTCCTGATGCCATGCTCTCCTTTAGGGACAATGAAGTGGTTATTCCTCTTTGGGTTTTAGAAGAGCTGGACAAGCTTAAGACCTACAGCGATGAAAGAGGGAGAAACGCTCGACACGCGATCCGGTTTCTCGATGATCTGAGTAAAAACGGGGACCTGAGCAAGGGAGTTAAGATGGAGAATGGTTCCATCTTGCGGGTCGTCCTGACTCTGCCGAATAAAGTCCCCGTGGATTTGAATCTGGAAAAAGCCGACAATAAAATTCTTCTTACCGCTTATGCCTTGAAAGAGAAAGATAAGAAGGTATTTTTTGTGTCCAAGGACATAAATGCCCGGGTAAAGGCCACTGCTTTAGGAATTAAGGCTGTAGATTACGAAAAACAGAAGATCAACATAGATACCCTCTATCGCGGAATGCGGACCCAGGATGTATCCACGGACACAATCGAAGATATTCGGGACGCCGGACGAATTACCTGGAACGACCAGCTCATGCCCAACGAGTATGTCCTCCTTAGAGACAGCTCCGATGAGGAATCATCTGTCCTTACCCGCTACGAGGGTGAATACAGCACCCTGGCGGCCCTTTCCCGACGTTCTTGGACAGTAAGCGGGGTCAGGCCGTTGAACGAGAACCAGAAAGTGGCCTTCGATCTGCTCCTGGATGACGGAGTTTCCCTGGTGACTCTTGTCGGCAAAGCGGGGACAGGGAAAACCCTTCTGGCAATAGCAACCGGACTCACAAAGGTCTTAGATGAGAAACGCTATTCCCGCGTACTGGTAAGCCGCCCGGTCATTCCTATGGGGAAGGATATAGGATATCTGCCGGGGGACAAGTCTGAAAAACTCTCCCACTGGATGCAGCCGCTCTTCGATAATCTGGAGTACATTATGGCAGTCCACGGCAGGGAGCACATAAAAAGTCTGGAGCAGCTTCTCTCCAACAATCTTATAGAAATCGAGGCCCTCACCTATATCCGGGGCCGGTCCCTTCCGTCCCAGTTTATCATTATCGATGAAGCGCAGAACCTCTCCCCCCACGAAATAAAAACCATTGTGAGTCGAGCGGGGGAGGGGAGCAAGATCGTCCTCACCGGCGATCCCTACCAGATCGACAGCCCCTACCTGGATGCCAACTCCAACGGCCTCACCTATCTGGTGGAAGCGTTCAAGTCACAGTCTCTCTTCGGCCATGTAACGCTGGAAAAATCCGAACGGAGCGAGCTGGCCGAACTGGCTGCGGAGCTGCTTTAGCGTTAACGTACAGGATCGAAGATCGCTATCCTGAAATACAAATGCATTGGAATGCATTAGAATGCATTAGAAATTTTTCTTGCGTCTGCTCAAAGGTCGTCGTATACTTAGAATCT
>CAYXSD010000046.1:8302-11045 GCA_964466335.1 uncultured Spirochaetales bacterium | reverse complement strand
ATGCATTAGAAATTTTTCTTGCGTCTGCTCAAAGGTCGTCGTATACTTAGAATCTAATGGAAGAAAGACTGTTCTGCTCATTTTGCGGCAAACCTCTGGAGAACGATTACATGTACTGCCCTTACTGCGGGAGCACATGCAGGGATGAACACAACTTCGAAACTGTTTTGTCCCGTTCCATGGCCGCGCTAGAGAAAACGAGGATGAGTCATGGCTTGGTCCGCCTGGAACGCCTTTCCAGCACACTCACAGAGCTGGAGGAAGACCTCAATCGGTTCCTTTTATACAGGCCCGAAGAATGCTGATGTTGAAAGAGCCTCAAGAAATAAATAGTGGACATAATCCATTTTTTTGCCGAAAATAGGGATGATATGAAGCGCACCGTTCTATATGTACTCCTGTTTTTAGGGACCATCGCCCTCTGTAACGCGGAAGTTGTTTTCTCAGATCTGGACCTTTCCGAATCGGATACCCTCCTTTTTCAAGCCACATCAACGAGACCGGGAGAGGAGAGCTACAGGACACTCTTTTTCAACGATATCGGGGAGAACCGGATGGAGCAGCTGACTTTCTTTCCCGAAAAGATTACCTATCTCTCTGAACAGAACCAGCTGCAGATACAGAATCGTTTCGGGGTGTTCAGAACAGATACTGACCTTACCCGGATGGGACCGGTGGGCCGTTTTCCGGCTTTTGTAAACGGTAAAGATGTGGAAACCGGGCAGATTATCCCCGCGGCTGCTTCCCCTGACGGCGCGTACCTTCTCTATCTCCTGCCAAGCTCGGCGAGTTACGGAGATTTGGTCCTCTTCGATGCCTCCACCCAAAGGGAGGAGACCATTGCCCGGGGAGTAGAGATTTCCTTTGAGGGGCCCAACGCGAAGTGGGCACCGAGATCGAATTTCTTTGTCTATAATAAGGGAAAGGAGCTTTTCTACTATTCCATCGATCAGCTTAAGAACAATCGGGTTATGGCTGAAGAGTATAGGAAAATTGGGGAGGGAAACATACACAGTGTCCGCTGGGACAATGAAAACAGTACCCTCTACTATGTAAGCGGGTCCTTAGTGTATGAGATTATGAGCGCCGAATTCTTCACCGGCGCGATTTATACGGAGATCGTAAAACCTGGGAAGATAATCGGGAAAATCCCTTTCGATTTTAACATCGTTTTCGACCGCTTCTGGATAGCGCCGGACGGTACTACAATGCTGCTCAACAAGGGGGGGAGGAACCTTTTTCTCTACTATTTGACGGAACACGATTACGCGGAAACGGGGGAAATTGTAGAGCTGCCCTATATGTACCTTCCCCGGAACGAGCGGGTCCGTCGGGTCCTCTGGACAAAGGCGGATATGGTTACGATCTTCACCGGAGGCATTGACGGGGGAAGCGAGAAGACCAGCATCTTCCATTTGGACCTTACAGCGAAGGAACCGGTTTTTACAAAAGCACAGATCGAGGGGGCCGGAGACATTATCCTCTCTCCGAACCATGAAAAGATCGCCCTCCTTATGAAGGACCGCTTAGAGATTCGGGGGAGTCTGTCTTTCTCGCTAATTCAGTCCGTATCCCTCGCGGCCCCTCTCCAGATGGTATGGAAGAACGAGAAGGAAGTTTTTATTGCCGGGGAAGACTTCACGGTACTGAGAAATCTCGATACTGGAAAGGAGCAGATCATCTGCTTCAGCCAGCCTAATGGGCATGGGTTCGACGAAGACACGAGGAGCATAGTAGTAAAAGTGGGGTATAGGACCTTCGAACTGGATAGAAAGGACCGAAATTGGACGGAGAAAAGCATCTTTACCGCGGGGAGCGCGAGGAAATTCTCCAAATCCTACCGGGTCTATCTTGAGAATTCCAACCGCGGAAGCTATCAGAACATGGTAATGGTAAGAAAGATTAAAGGATACGGTACGGACCCGCTTTTTCCGCCCCCAGCCGTCGGATATGAACCCTTTCCTGATAGAGAGGAAAAGGTCGATTTTACCAATTTCTCTCACGGATCCAGGATCAGGCGTCGGGAGGTTTCTATTGTTTTCAATGCCATAGATGGTGTTGAAGGTTTGACAGAGACCCTTAATACGCTAAAGGACTACGGTATAAAGGCCACCTTTTTCATTAATGGAGAATTTATACAGAGACACCCCGATGCGGTGAAAGAAATAGCTGAAACAGGACATGAGGTGGGCTCCCTCTTCAGCTCTTACTTCAACCTCACCGACGCCAAGTATTCTGTAGACGAGACCTTTATTAAAAAAGGTCTCGCGCGAAATGAGGACGCCTATTTCAACGCAACGAGGAAGGAAGTGTCTCTTCTCTGGCACGCTCCCTACTATGTGGTAAGTAGCGAAATCCTAAAAGCCGCGGAAACGATGAATTACACCCACATTTCCCGGGACATCGATTCTTTGGACTGGGTCACGAAAGAGTACGCCCAAAGGTTTTCCGGTATCTACATGTCTGCGGCAGATCTGGTAGAACGGGCCTTGGAGAAAAAGAAGCCTGGGTCCATTATTCCCATTCGGTTGGGAAAATCAGAAGGGACGAGGGATGATTATTTATTTCAAAAACTTGATCTTCTCTTCGATGGACTATTATCTTTAGGATATGAAGTGGTCCCCGTGTCCACTTTAATTGATCATGCCCGATAAGGACCGAATTTGGTTATGGATCTAAGCCTCTTTCAAAATTACCGTTTTACAGAGGTTCAGTGTCTGTTAATTTTTAATAAAAAGGGCAA
>CAYXSD010000046.1:0-8202 GCA_964466335.1 uncultured Spirochaetales bacterium | reverse complement strand
AAAGGGCAAACAAACTTGATGAAACAAAAGGAAAAAATTAGTATTATTGTGGTCCCTGGACTCAAGTTCGGAAGTTATTCTGTCGATACTAGTGGGAGAAATAGCCAGGGAGGGAGTCATCTTGAACAATAGAAATCCGCTAAACGCCTATAAAGAAACTACGATTAAGACCGCCAGTAAGAGCAAATTGGTCCTCATGCTCTACGATGAGGCGATAAAACAGATCGATGCCTCAATCGAAATGCTTGAATCCGGATCAAAGAAGCTGGATAGGGTCCACAATGCTATTGTCAAAGCCCAGGACGTAATAACCGAATTGATGGTGTCCCTGGACTTCGAGAAGGGCGGGGAAATTGCAAAAAACCTCTTAAGTCTCTACATGTATTTCAACAACGAGCTTCTGAAGGCAAATATGAATAAAGAGCTGGGACCACTTACCACAGTCCGCCCATTTTTAATGGACCTTCGCACCGCGTGGAAGCAGATCATCGATAATAATACTATCCCCGAATCGGGGACGAACCAGGGCGTAAATGTTGCCGGGTAGGAGGGGATAACATGGTGGTAACCCAAGAAGAATTGGATCAGAGGGTGGCTATTCTTAAGAAACTGAGAAACACCCTGCTTAGACAGCGAGACAAGTTTCAGGAGTATCTCCATGTATTGGAGAAAGAAGAGGAAGACATCGAGGGCGGGGACCTGAATAAGCTGGAAATCCACACAAAGATTGAAGAATCTATAGTTCACGAGCTTTACACCTTCGAAAAGGTGGTTAATCCTCTTGAGGATATGTACAATGTCGCCTATCCCGAAAAGGAGAAGGAAATACCGGCAATTAAACAGTCCCTTCACCGGTTGAAGGAGAAGGTGGTGAAGAGAAATAAAAAAAACCAGGAACTTCTTCAGCGCCGGATGGAACTGGTGAAAAAAAACATCGTTTCTCTTAGGAAACCCTTTGGTGGAAGGTCTCCCTACAGCGATAACGACACTTCAAGCCTGGTCGACATTACCACATGAAGGGCGGTGGTACGAAGGCCCCCCTCTATGTTCTCGACGGCTACAGCATCATTTACCGTTCTTACTTTGCTTTTATCAATAGACCCCTTTTCAGTCCCGACGGAAGGAACACCTCGGCGGAGTTCGGTTTTTTCAAGACCCTCCTAAACATTTACGGAGAACATCATCCCCCTTATTTTGCGGTAGCTATGGATTCTATTACACCCACCTTTAGGCATAAACGGTATCCGGAGTATAAAGCCACTCGGGACAAGACTCCGGAGGACCTCCATAGCCAGATACCCATAATAGAAGAAATTTGTAAGGCTTTGGGTGTCTCACTTTTTCGGGTAGATGGTTTTGAAGCGGACGATCTCATGGCTACGGCAGCAGAGATCTGCAGAAAGGAGGGACGGCCCTGTTACATAATCAGCGGAGATAAGGACCTCCTTCAAGTAGTGGGAGGTCCGGTAAAGGTTCTGCGCCCGGAAGACTCCGGATACAGCGAGGTGGACGCGGACGGTGTTATGGAACGCTTGGGGGTAAGACCGGAACAGATCATAGACTATCTGAGTCTCATTGGAGATTCTTCGGATAATATTCCAGGAGTTCGGGGGATCGGACCGAAAACGGCGGTGACCCTTCTAAAGAAATACGGGGACTTGGATTCCATCTACAAGCACCTAAATGAACTGACCAAGGGACAACGGACGAAGCTTGAAGAGAACAGAGAGAACGCCTACTTGAGCAGAGAGCTGGTGGTGCTTAAGCGGGATGTTCCCCTCCCGCTCACCCTAAAAGATTTCAAGGTGACTTCCTTTTCTTCTAAACAAGCAGCGCCCCTTCTTGTAAAAGAAGGAATGAATTCAATCCTCGAACAGCTGGGGGTCGACCCCTCCAAGGAGGGCCCCGGTCAAGCTTCCGGGACAGGGGGGCTTAGAAAGGATGAAACTGCCGGTGTGAACAAGTCCGCCGAAGTCGGCAGGGGGGAGGTCGGGGAACAAAATGCTTCGGGACAGGGGGACCTCTTCTCAGAGGATGCCTATACAGTATCGGCCGCGGAGAAGGGAGAATACCAGGTGGTCCTCAATGAGGAAGACCTTAAGGTATGGGTCGAAAAGGTAAAGAAAGCTAAGTGGTTTGCCTTTGACTCTGAAACGGACGGTTTGGATACCCTTACCGCCTCACCGGTGGGGTTCTCCCTGGCGGTAACATCAGGAGAAGCCTGCTATATTCCCATTAAGGCGGCCGGGGCCGTTTGTCTTCCTGAAGACGTCATTAAAATCGCAATGAAAGAGATCCTTGAAGACCCCGAGCTGAGATGTATAGGACAGAATATTAAATTCGATTATAAGATATGTTATCAATGGGGAGTGACTATTGCCAATATTAGCTTTGACACCATGATTGCCGCCTGGCTTTTAGACAGTCAGAGCGGTTCCTTCGGAATGGACAATCTATCGGAACGGTATTTGGGCTACAGGACGGTCCATTTTTCAGACTTGGTAAAAAAAGGACAATTCTTTCACGATGTGGACATAGAACAGGCTGGAGAGTACGCCGCTGAGGACGCGGACATCACCTTTCGTCTCTATGAACTCTTCGCGGAGCAGCTTAAGAGGCGGAAACTTGAATCTCTGTTCTACGATGTGGAAATGCCCTTGGTAAAGGTCTTGGCCCGCATGGAACTGGCGGGAATCGGAGTTTCTAAAAAGGAGTTGGAAAAGTACAATAGAGAACTCACTAAGGAGCTTACAAGAATCGAGGACGAGGTTTTCACGACAGTGGGGGAAACCTTCAATATCAATAGTACTCAGCAGCTGCAGGAGATTCTCTTCGTAAAGCGAAAGCTCACCCCGGTAAAGAAAACAAAGACCGGTTACTCAACGGACACCTCTGTCTTGGAAGTGCTCGCCCAGGAAGACCCGGTACCGGAGATGGTCCTGCGCCATCGGAGTCTCTCCAAACTGCGGTCCACCTACGTGGAGGCCTTACCGAAACTGATAAACGATGCTACCGGAAGGATCCACACCCATTTTATCCAGACCGGGACCGCCACAGGGAGGCTAAGCTGCCGCGACCCAAACCTTCAAAACCTCCCGATTAAAACCGAGGAAGGGAGAAAAATACGCTCGGCTTTTATCGCTTCCCCGGGGCGCACCTTTGTCAGCGCGGACTACTCCCAGATAGAGCTGGTGGTTCTCGCGCATCTCTCTGAAGACGAGAACCTTACAGAGGCTTTTTTAGCGGGCGAGGATATTCATCGGAGGACGGGTTCCCTCATCTTTGGTGTTCCCACTGATAAGGTCTCCTCCGAGGAACGTCGAATAGCCAAGACCATTAACTTCGGAGTAATGTACGGCATGGGGGCCTTTCGGCTTTCCAATGAATTGGGAATTCCGAGAAAGGAAGCGGAGGAGTTTATCCATACCTATTTTACCCGCTATGCCGGGGTAAAGGCCTTTATAGACAGGACCATAGCCGAGGCAGAGAAGAAGGGCTTTGTAACCACCCTTTTAGGAAGGGAGAGAAGGATATACGCAATTAACAGTAAGAATAAAACAGAGAAACGCGGAGCGGAACGGATTACCGTTAACACCCCTATACAGGGTACCGCGGCGGATATCATGAAACTTGCCATGCTTAGAATTTCCCGGAGGATAGAGAAGGAGTGTCAAAAGAAGAAAGAACTTGACCTTAGGCTTCTTCTTCAGGTGCACGACGAGCTCATATTTGAAGCTGCTCTGGATGATCTGGAATGGACAAAGAAGATGGTGGAAGAAGAAATGGTCCAAGCCGTGTCCCTTAAGGTGCCCCTTCGGGTAACTATTGAGACAGGCGACAGCTGGGGTGAGTTTCATTAACGCTTAACAGGACTGGACTGTCTATGGTGATAGGAGTTACCGGAAAGTACTGTGCCGGCAAAAATGAAGTGACCCGGCGGCTCATTTCCTCCTTGTCCGAAGGAGAATCGTACATCATTATTGATGTAGATAATCTGGGCCATCTTGCTTTGGAGGCGAAAAGAGGGGCCCTGTTGGAGGAATTTTCTGAAGAGGTCCTCACCCAGGAGGGTCGTATTTCGAGAGAAGCCTTGGGAAGGATCGTATTTAAAGATCCTGGGGAGCTTAAAAAGCTCGAATCTATTGTTCACCCCTGGATGGTTGAAGAGGTAAAGCGGAGAATCTGGGAATCTTCAGGGAACGTGATAATCCATGCTGCCATCCTCGCCAAGATGGGCCTTGCCTCTCTCTGTGATGCCATCCTCTGGGTACAAGCACCTCTTATGCTTCGGATTCTCCGGGGAATGAAGAGAGATACCCTTACCATTTTTCAGGTAGTAAGTCGTATTTGCGCTCAACGAAAACTTACGCTTTATTCTCTCCCCCAAAATGTCGATATTTATACTGTGAAGAACTCCCTAAGAAGTGTTGTATTGGATGAAGGGATACGCAATTTTATAGAGGAAAAGGATAGTTAGTAGGCTTATGGAACAGCAAAAGGTACTTTGGATAATTTTTTCCGTAGCCCTCTTTATGCTCATCGTAGTAGGTGTGGGGTTTATTTGGTTCTTTCCTCAAGACGGAGGACTCGCCCAGGCAGCTTCGGTGGGCGGTAAAGGAGAAGGCGATTCCGCTGAGAAGAGCTCAGAGAAGGAATTCGATCCCATAGAATGGGTGAAAACATCCGGCGAGTATCCCGATCTTAGACCATCTGAAGATGAAAAAGAGGAAGCGGAAGAGGAAGGGGAGGATTTTGTTATTGTCTATGGTGAGGACAAGGAGACTGGTCTATCTCCCTCTGCTGAAGCGGATAAGGGTAAGGAAGGGGGAAAACTCCCCGAGTACGATGAATCCGGGGAGAAGGACACAGGTAAAGACGCCGCTGCTTCTGGTAAAACGTCGGGAGGGGAATCTCCAACCCGAGAGCCGACCGTTCATCGGAAAGAGAGTACCAAAGAGAGTAAAGAAAGTACAGCAGCTGCGAAAAAAGAAGCACCAAAAAAGGAAATAACCGTAAAAGAGTACTGGATCCAAGCCGGTTCTTACAAGAGCAAGAACAGAGCAGCCGACGTAAAAACTAAGCTGGCGGAAAGGGGAGTGGAATCCCGGCTCACATCCAGGGAGATTGACGGGACCACCTACTTCCGTGTCCGCATCGGTCCCTACCAGGAGGAGGCGGAAGCGGAGAAATTTCTCGCCTGGATAAAAGATGTCAGGGGTTTTGAATCAAGCTATGTTTCCATGGTTTACGCCAAGCGAAGGCTGAATTAAGCACAGCTTAACTACACTAAAGCAATACGTATACCCATGTATAGGATAGAAGAAAAACGCGGTCTAAACAGGATCGCGTTTTTTTTGTATTGACCTTTTTTCCTGGGTCGGTTTACTGTTCTTTCATGGATGAATCTAAGACATCGGCAAAGGCCGGCACCGGTATTCAAAAGGACGAAAAACAATCAAAGCAAAAGAAAAGCGGTATGAAGGGGTACTACAAAGCCACCTTTCTCATCGGCTTAGGGTTTTTCACCATGGGTCTTATGGACCCCCTCTACGACACCTATGTACCGATCTTCTTAGGGAATTTCATCTCGCTAAAGGGGATTATCGGTACGGTAATGACCTTAGACAATATATTCGCTCTTCTTCTTATTCCTGTTGTGTCCGCCCTGTCAGACAAGACCCGTACACCCATAGGCCGCAGGATGCCCTTCATTATTGTGACCCTTCCTCTAACGGCGGTATTTTTCAGCCTCCTTCCCTACGCGGCACTGAAGAGTTTGGCATTTCTGATCATCATCATCTTTTTCTTAAACGTATTTAAACAGTCAGCCCGTGGACCGGTTGTAGCCCTTATGCCGGATACTATTCCCGGGGAGCTCCGCTCCGAGGCGAACGGGGTCATTAACACCATGGGAGGTATCGCGGCAATTGTGGGAACAGTGGGGTTGGCCAGGCTGATGGACCTGTCCATTACCCTGCCCGTTCTGGGACCCACCGAAGGCCGGCTTCCTTTTCCGTTGGCTGGACTTCTTATTGTCCTTGCCACGCTCTTCCTCTTTCTCTTTGTAAAGGAGAAGGCAAAAGCGAAAACCGAAGAAAGCCGGGTCCCCTTAAAAACCTCCTTAAAGCTGGTCTTCGGCGCGGCGGATAAAAGCGCTTTTTACATCCTGCTTTCCTTGCTGCTCTGGTTTTTGGCCTACCAGGGGGTCCTGCCCTTTCTGGGGATGTACACCCTGGAGTTTTTACAGGTCACCCCGGGGACTGCCGCCCTCTCTGCCGGGATGGTGGGCATCGCCTATGCTATTTTCGCCATCCCTTCGGGGATCGCGGCCCACCGCGTGGGAAGGAAAAAGACGATTCGAATTTCCCTTATAGCATTGGCTGTCATCTGCATGTTCCTCTATCTCCATCATCCCCTTATGACCGCCCTCGATCTTACCGGCCCTACATCGCTGATTTCCTTCTGGGCGCTCATGTTTCTCTTTGGTATCTTCTGGGTTTCTGTTATAACCAACTCCTTCCCCATGCTCTGGCAGATGGCCAGCTACGATAACATGGGTATCTACACCGGACTCTACTACACCTTCTCTCAGGCGGCGGCGATCCTGGCTCCCCCGGTAACGGGGGTCATTATTGACCTCTTAGGTTTCAGGATGATCTTTTTTTTCGCCGCCATCTGTATGTTCGCGGCCTTCGCTGTTATGGCTATGGTAAAGAGGGGAGAACCGGATGAGTCGTAAGTGGGCTTTAATCCTCTCCGGCGGCGGCGGGAACGGAGTTGCCCATATCGGGGTCCTAAAAGTCCTCGAGGAGATGGATGCAAAACCGGACTTAATTGTCGGCACTTCAATAGGCGCCATTATAGGCGGTTTCTATGCAGCAGGAGTGAGCGTGAAGGAGATGGAACGGTTTATGCTCAAAGATTTTTCTATCCGAGACTACATGGAGGGGGTCACCTTTCATCTCCCTGGGCTTCCCTTCATTAAGTATCTTCAGTTCGGCGAGGCCCTAAATATGATGGTCCGCGGCATGGGTATAGTAAAGGGAGATAAGGTCCTGCCTCTCTTTAGGAAGATGACAGGGAATATTGACATGAAAGACACAAAGATCCCCTTTTGCTGCAATGCTACGGATATTTTAGCCGGTGAGGAAGTGCTTTTAGAAGAGGGAAACCTTGCGGAAGCAATCCGTGCCTCCATGGCGTATCCGGGGATTTTCGCGCCTATGAACATCGGGGACCGGCTTTTGGTGGACGGCTATGTCGCGGACAATACCCCGGTCTGGGCGGCCCAGGAAAAGGCATTTAAGAAGATCATTGCCGTAAATGTTGCTCCCTTCCGCAGAGTTGAACGGGATGTAATTAAGAACGGGTTCGCCGTTTTTCTCAGGTCTTTCGCGGTAGCCTGCGATCTCTACCAGAGGAAGCGAAACGACTGTCCCACCCTGGAAATAACCACCTTCGAAGGGCACAACAATTTCGATTTCAACCACCCCGAAGAGCTCATTCTCCTGGGAGAGCGGGTTACCCGCCGGCATCAGGCTGAGATAGAGAGAGTAATAACCTCGGGTCCGCGGAGATTGGTTGATGCAGTGAGGATGTGGTTCTCCCGAAAAAAGGGGTGATTCCTTTTCGAGGACGGAAGATTGCTAAACCGTACCGGCTTGTCAGAGAAAGGGAAGTTCTTGTTTTTCTATCTTCTTAACCATTACCTTTCCGGTTTCCGGGTAGAAAAAGAGCTTTCTGGCTAATGTGCCGCCCACATCGGAGGCAACCACTTCTATGGTAAGCCTTCGGAGTTCCTGGAACACGAACTGGTAGTTGTTCTCCGACACATTGTTTATGGAGGGATCGTTATTAACTAGGACAAACCCGCCGCCGAAAGCCTTCGCCACTAAATCGTTTTTTTGAATACCCCGGCGCCGCAATTCCTCCAGGAGAAGTCGTATAGCATTCTCACCGTATCTTCCCACCTGGTCCGCCGGGCCGTCCTTCGGAGACTTCCC
This sequence comes from uncultured Spirochaetales bacterium, assembly GCA_964466335.1. Taxonomy (GTDB): domain Bacteria; phylum Spirochaetota; class Spirochaetia; order SPDA01; family CAYXSD01; genus CAYXSD01. The sequence goes on along the minus strand of CAYXSD010000046.1, from coordinate 199 downwards.
AGGCAGCATGTAGTGGTTCATTCCCCCGATCTTCCTCTGCTTGTCGTAAAGTACCACGGCAACACAGGAACCGAGGACCGTACAAATAAGGGAGTTGTCGGTAACGTAGAGTTCCCCGGGCTGGATGACCACCACCTCCCGGCTACGTTTGTTATCAAAATAGGTGTACATTTTAGATAGCTCATAATGGATGAAAGGG
>CAYXSD010000045.1:0-22748 GCA_964466335.1 uncultured Spirochaetales bacterium | reverse complement strand
GCGCCAAAGAGGAGCATATCGTACCCCGGTACCGCGGCTATCTCATCTAGCTCATCCACCGCCTCGGGGTCTTCGATCTGGAGGACCACAAAACGCTCCTTGTTCGCCTGCTCCAGGTACTCGAGGAATGGTACATTGCAGTAGGCGCCGTCGGCGTTTCCTCCGTCTACCGCGCGTTTTCCCACGGGCGGGAATTTGGTCATTCTTACCACACTCGCCGCGTCCTCTGCACTCATAACATGGGGGACCATGATACCTGTAGCATCCAGTTCCAGGGGCCGTACATAATCGCTGTAACTTCCCCGGGCCACCCTGCAGAGCACATCCACATCGTATGCCTTTGCGGCAAGAACCTGCTTCTCTATTACCGACCAGTCGTTCCCGATATGCTCCATACCTATCCAAAGACAGTCGAACCCGTATCTGGCGGCAATCTCTATTACCCGGGTATCGGAAATGTTTATTTTCATCATCTTTGCCGGTTCACCAGCCCTTAGTTTTTTTAGGACCCTGCTGGGTCGCATGGAAAATTTCATAATCCCTCCGTTGTTTTATAGGTAATCTTTAAAGGATATCCTTTAAGAATATTTCCTTGCCTCCGGCTTCCCTACTCTGGATACCGGCAATAATCATCCTCATTAATTCCTCTGTTTCCTCGTAGGGAAAGGGCCGCTCCCCCGTCCGCAGGTAACAGTCAAAAGCTTCCAATTGGGTCTTAAAGGAGTAAAAAGAGTCCATGGATTTTAGCTGATCGGACCCTTTGGTCCCTGCAATAGTAAGTAATCCGGAACCGCCGAAGAGGTCTTTCCTTACAATGACCACCACATCGGCGCCGCATTCATGGGTAAAGTGGACCACATTCCGTTCCTTACTCCCCGTATTTTTGCAGGAGATAAATCCCGGTCCGAGTATCGGATAGATCGCCTCTAAGGCGTGAATTCCGTAGGTCTCCCACCACTTGGCCATAGTTATGGAAACAAACCGGAGCTCCCCTAAATTATGGGTGGAGACACGGTAGGGCATAAACTCCTTTAGATACCGCATGGAAGATGAACTTAAAATCGGTTTGCCCTCGGCAATCCACTTGTTAAACACCGCTAAATCTTCCGGGTTGTCCACCATAGGTTTATCCACAAAGAGGGGGATTCCCGCTTCCACAAAGGGGCGGCAGCGCTCAACGTGCTCGGAACCGATGTCCGTGGCAACAATGACGGCATCTACCTTTCCAATAACATCCTCCGGTTTTTCCACTACATTGGGGATGAGGGAACACTTCGCCACATGCTCGGCGGTAAAATCGCCCGTGCCGGTGGCACAGATGTGGGTAACATTTGTGTTAGGGATGGTCAGTGTTTCTTCCGGCTGCTTATTCAGATAGTCCGGAATACCCGCGTAGGGACACTCCTTGGTCATGAGTTCTTTATTATACCCGTTAAACATGGCGCTCCATGAGTAGGGATGTCCGTTCCCCGGGGTCATTCCTAAGATTGCCAGGTTAATCTGCTTTTTTTCAATTAGCGGTTTTGCCATTCTAAGCTCCTCTTCTTTCTCATTCAATTATGTTATTATGATATAACAAGCTTGGGGAGATAACAAGCCCCATTCAGAAAAAAACACTCCTACACTACAGCAATCTATACCTATTACCAAGAGGTGACCCCGCCGTCTACACTTAAGACCTGACCGGTTATGAAAGAAGCCTCATCCGAGGCAAGGAAGATGATGGATCCCGCCACCTCGTCCCGCTTGCCGATACGGCCGAGCATACTCTTCTCTCCGAGGACCTTGTGAAATTCGGGCTGCTCCGTATGCTTATGCCCCTTTTTTCCGGGAAAGGCGCCGGGGGCTACCGCATTCACCCGTATATTTTTACTTCCCCAGTATCCCGCCAGGTAACGGACCAACTGGCACATGGCGGCCTTTCCGGCCCCGTACTCTACAGGGTTAGGAGTAAGGCCTAAGGGGAAGTAGTTGGAAGGGTTCGGGGCGATAAGTCCGTACATGGAAGAAATCATTATGATGCTTCCCCCGTCCTTCATCTCCTCCGCTGCCGCCCGGGCCAGATAGAAGGGAGCGGTAATGTTTAGGTGGTTCGCTCTATCGAATTCCTCGGCGGTAAGGTCCTCCACCAACTTTCCCACGGAACCTACCGTACCGTTTACCAGGATATCCACCTTGCCGAAACGCTCCACCGCAGCCTTAACAAGGCCCACACTGGATTCTTCATCTCCCGCGTCAAAAAAGATGCCGCCCACTCTATCGGGGGAAAACTCCTTTTCCAAGGTTTCCACCGCCTCATCCAGGGCTTTACGATTGAAATCCCCGATCATTACGTTGGCCCCCTGTTCCAGGAACCCCCGACTGGTTGGAAAGGCAAGATACCCCGCACCCCCTGCCATAATGACTGTTTTTCCTTCTAGATTAAACATGTATCCTCCTTGTGTTGCTCATTATTCATGATAGTCCCTTCTTTCATGCCCGATCTCATGTCCGGCAATATGATATTTCAACAAAGCCTCCGAACCAACATCGTCGTGTTCCCGGAGGGCCTTTATGATTTCCTCGTGTTCTTTCATAACCCGTTTTCTGTTTTCGTTCCGGTTTCCCCAAGCCTCGTTAATGAAACACTGAAACTGAAGGTTCTTTCTCCGGGCCACACTTATGAGATATTCGTTCCCGCTCATATCCAAAATCCGATTATGAAAATCGAGGTCCAACCGCTTCATTTTTGTCTCGATTTCCCTGCGCTTCGCGCCTGTTTCATGGTCCGAGATATCTCCTAATTCTCTATACTCCTCCACAAGATCCCGAAGCGTGCGGCTGTCCTCCTCTGTGCAGACTGCGGCGGCAAGCCTTCCGGCAAGTCCTTCCAAAGCCGCCCGTACCTGCTGTACCTTGGTAATATCGTCCCGCGAAAAGACCTTTACGAAAGCGCCGCGGCGAGGGACAACGTCAACAATACCTTCCTTGGCCAACTCAATAAGAGCGAGCTTCACCGGGGTCCTGCTTACCTCCAAAAGAGAGGCGAGCTCTACTTCGGCAACTTTATCCCCGGGCGCTAAAGAACCGGAGAGGATCCGTTCCTCAATGGCCTCCCGAACTACCTCGTTAAGATTGGGATAGTTAACCGGTCCATGGGCCTTTTTTGTTCCGTTTTCCTGCGTACTTTCGATAGCGTTACCTCCAGAACCTGGAATCCTTTTGCATTTTGCATATTGCATGCAATCTATTGGTGGCAAGTGTAGCACAAGGTTCAGTTCCGGTCAATGGTTTTGGTTGGTTTAGTGGGTTTTAATGGAGGGTCTAAAAAATGCTGCTGTGAAGGAACCTCAGGTTGTTATTATCCTAGATCCGTACCTTTACCACTGCCTTTTTTACTGGAATATTCCTGCTTATGGAGCAGCCGGGCATGTGGGCGTCCTTGGGAAAGAAGAGGGCGAAATAGCCCCGTTCCATACATATGAGGGATCCTGAAGCCTCCTCAAACAGAGCGGCGTCCGTCTCTTCCGAGTACTCCTTAGAAACGTTCAAACCGTCCACGGGAAGCCAGTAGATATTCTCCTCCCCCTTTATAAGAATTTGAATGTCAATATACTTTCTATGGGCCTCATACTGGGACTCGCTCTTTGGCTTTGTCGTGTATTCAGAAATGATAATGAAAAGATCATCTCCATGAATTTGGTGTTTTCCCGGTGAAAGGCTGACAAAATCTTCCTTTAACAAATACTCTATGGCCTTATCCACATTCTCGTGTATTCCCCGGTAGGTATCGATGTTTTCAATCTTATCCGCTATCATGACTGTTCCTCCTCATCATCTCCTATGATAGAACCAACCGGCGGAAACGGCAAGAGCAAATGGGTAGGTAATGCAAATTTTCCTTCCCCGGAAGGTTACCTATTCCTTCCGAACATGCTTCGGGCCACTCGGTACATCTCCATACCCACTTGATGAGGTCTTAAAGACGCCCGACGCTCCCGAATACCCATGGCAAATTGGCTTATGAGAAGGGCGGAAAGGGCGCAGAAGAGGAAATAGATGTGAAAGTGCTCCGTTCCATGTCCTGCTCCGGACCGAATCATCGGCTTTATCCATTCCAACATGGACCCGCCAACAATGGAACCCAGCATCATCCCCGCCCCCTGGGCAAGGGTAAATGCCGCGAGATAGATATTTCTTCTCTCCTCCCGGCTAAAGGATATGGCCAAATACTGTTGGGCACTGTAAATTCCAGCTCCGAAGAACCCTCTGCTGCCTTCCCAGGCAAGCACCGCGAAGACCAACACAAAAAAGAAACTTCCGCCGACAAGGGCAAAGATTCCCAGGGCAAGACCCACTACGGCAATGCGGTAGATATTCTTTCCTCCCACACGGTCCACAAGCCTTCCCCAGAGGGGTAAAACAAAGAGAGAGAGCACCGAAACGACAGCTCCGATTACCGTTATCCGGGTCAAGGTAAGCCCGACTCCCTCAAGCAAATAAGGATTTATAAACCCCGTAACCATGGCCAGTATAATCCCGAAAGCAAAGGTCACATTAAGAACAGGCCGAAATTGCCTGCTCTTAATCGGTTCCAATATAGCTGACAATCCTACCGGCCCTTCGGAAGCCTTTAACGCGTGTTCCGGACGTTTCATCCGGAGGATAAAGTAGCTCGCCGGTAACTGGAAGGCGGCGGTTACCGTCATAACAATAAGAAAACTTCGGTAAAACTCCGCGTCTGTACCCCCGGAGTGGAGGTCCACAAAGTAGCTGCAGGGAATAGCCAGGAGAAATCCGGGGAGGGTCCAGAGAAGGGTAATAATTCCTAAGTGCTTTCCCAGATCTTCCTTGGGGATATACACCTTAATTAAGGACTGGATCGAGTTATTCGCTATAATGGGAGGTATCATTGCAAAAACAACCACCACCAGTACCCCGGCGGTCCTCAAACCGGCATTCGGAGTGAGTCCCGGTAAGAGAAGGAGGAGAAAGGGAATGGATACCCGGATAATATATCCGATTCCTATAATCTCTCTGTCCCGGTTCATCCGGAGGACCAGGGGAGAGAGAAGCAAATTGATGACCATGGGAATGAACCAGGCTGCTCCCTTCACAAAACCGAAGTGCTGCATGGTAAGGTCCATTCTTAGAAAGAGCTTGTCCAGAAACACGAAGTTCGCCACCACAGTAATGGCGATATTGTTAAAAAAATGAAAAAGATAGAGCTTTCTTATATTAGGGTTCATCAGTTATTTCCGCTCATCCCTCGAACAAGAAGTCCGATTAAGGTTTCCTTGTCCCGCCGTTTTAAAGCATTAAGGATCTCTCGGTGTGCCCGGGCATCTTCTTTCATCTTTTCTCGTTTTCCTTTTTCTCCTTCCTCTTCTTCTCTACCCTTAAACGGACCCTTCTCTAATACCAGAAAGGTCAGCGGAACATTGGCTAACCGGTAAATTTGGTAGAAACGTTCATTGTGCGCGGACTTGACCAGTTGCTCGTGAAAGCGGATGTCCGTTTCGTTGAATCCCATTTCGTACCCGTTTTCCGCCATTATCTCCATGTGGTCTAAAATTTCTCTCATTGAAGCGAGATCATCTTCATTCACCCGCTCAACCGCCAGGGCGGCAGCGGCAGTTTCCAAGGCCATCCGCGTCTCGGCCATTTCCTTAAGGTACTCTGCCGTGTACTCCCGGGCAAACACCCCGCCCCGCTCACCACGGACCACCAATCCCTCCGCCAATAGGCGGGAGAAAGCCTGTCGGATATCTCCGCGGTTTACTTTAAGCTCATCCGCTAACACCTGCTCGGTAAGCCTCTCCCCGGGTTTTATAGACTGGGAGATGAGTCGTTTTCGCAGACCCTCGTAGGCCTTCTCATACTGGATTTCGCCCATACACTCGCCCTGTTTTGGTTTTCCTGTTTTCGTTCTGTCAACATCATACACCGGGGACATAGTTTCGTCAACTTTTTTCGATATTTTCGTAGACAAAAACTAATCGATATAGTATACTAAGTTGTCAACATACCATAATCGGAGGATATCCATGTCAGTATTGAATTGTACCGTTCTAACCGAAGGGGAAATTGAAAAAATACACAGAAAGACTCTTCGCCTGCTGGAAATCACCGGTGCGAAGATACCTCATCCGGAGACCTTGGAGAAATGCAAAAAAGCAGGAGCAAAAGTGGATGAGGACAGTTCTATCGTACGGTTCCCGAAAAAACTGGTGGAGGAGTTGCGCTCTCAAGCTCCTGCCGTTGTAGAAGAATCAGGAATAAATGGCAACACCTATTCAGTAGGGGGAGAAAACCGATTCTACGGTTCGCTTATCCTCGATCCATGGATCGTAGATTATAAAAAAGGGCTGCGCCGACCCGTCTTAGAAGATGTTAGAAGAAACACCATTATCGGAGAGTCTTTACCCATTGTAAGCCGGGTTATGAGGATGCAGTATCCTGTAGAAGATGTTCCGGGAAATGACAGCTACTACAAAACCATGGAGGTGTTTCTCTCCCATACAACAAAACACATCTCCGCCTACCCTTCATCTCTAAAAAACGCACGGGAATGGATGGAGATAATGGGAGTAATCGCCGAAGCTTCCAGGCTGGATGTGAAGCACACACCGCTTTTAAGCAACGCCGTGGCGGTAACCAGTCCCTTGCAGATCTATCCTCTTAACATGGAAATCCTAAAGATGTCCACGGAACGGGCTTACCCGGTTATTCCCACCGTCTGTCCCATGGCGGGTACCACCTCGCCCTACTCTGTCGCCGGCACTACCCTTATCGCCAACGCGGAGAGCCTCTTGGTGACCATCCTCACCCAGTTGTACAAACCGGGACATCCCGTCTACCACGCGGTGGGGCCGTCATCCACCAACTTAAAAACCGGGGAGGACCTCTACTATAGGGCGGAAAAAACCCTCTTTAAGGCTGCTGGGAACCAAATGGGAAAGTTTTACGGACTTCCAATCTGCGGAGAGGCGGGGGGGACCCTCACCTGGCGGCCGGACCTCCAAAACGGCGCCGAAAGTGTCCTCTATCTCCTTAGTTCGCTTGCCACCGGACAGAACATTATAGGCGGCTTGGGGAGTCTCCACAACGCCAACGGCATGAGCAGCGAACAGATTATTATGCAGAGCGGTCTGGCAGCCATGGCGGAGTATCTGACCCGGGGAATTGATACTTCGGAAGAGCTCTTTGCCGAAGAATCCATCGAGAGCGTGGGACCCGGAGGAAACTTCATGGCCGAGGACCTTACCCTGAAGCTTCTAAGGAACAATACCGAGTTCTTCGAGGACCCCCTCTTCGATATGTCCGGAGGTTATACCGAAGGAAATCCTGGAATGTACGAAATAGCCCACGAAAAGGCGGAGGAGCTTGTCTCCTCCTATACACCCACTGTCCCAGAGAAGGTCCGTGCCGCAATAAGAGAGTATTTCCGTAGAAAGTATAAGGACCCAAAAGTGGCGGATATATAAGCTGCACAGGAGAACAGCATGAAACCGTTGAAAAGGACCGAATTGGTACAACAACTGAAAGAACTTGGAATTAACGAAGGTGATCCAGTGATGCTCCACTCCTCCCTGCGCTCTTTGGGCACCGTAGAAGGGGGGGCCTTATTCAATCATCGCCAAGCCCGAAGGCGTTTCATCGCCCGTTTTATGGCATTTTCCTGACGGAACAAGAGGATAACCAAAAAGGCAAAGGCGATCCCCAGGCAGTGAAAGAGAAAAACATAGCGAATCCCCAAACCGATGGAAATGGAACTTCCCACCATGGGCGCAAAAAACCAACCCATGCTTCCCGCGAAGGTCTGTATCCCGAATACTATTCCTCTTTTTTCCGGAGGCGTGTTTACCCCCAGGACAGACAGCAGAAGAGGCTCCACTCCCCCCAGAAAATAGCGGGTGACTATGAGAAACACCGCAAAGAAAATAAGACTTCGGGTATAAAAAAGCGGCAAAGCCACCATGGCACCCATAACAAGGTATATGGAAATAAGCTTCATTTTATCGAATTTATCTCCCAGACGCCCGAGAGTTATTCCCGCCAAAGCGGTGGCAAGTCCCGCCAAGCCGGTGATTATCCCGGTGTTCATGGAGGCACCCTCAAGTCTTCCTAGGATCTCCTGTACATAGAGAGGAAAAAAGGGCTGGGCAAAGGAACGGACGAAACGCATTAAAAACACTAAAAAAAGAATAAGTAAAAGAGAACCCCGGAATATATTTTTTAAAGAGAAATCCTCCTCCCCTCCATTTCTCCCTTCATTGGTATCCCCGCCAATAGCACCTTTTTCGTCTATTTCTTCTGCATCTCGAGAAGGTTCCTTAATAAAAATGAGCACCAAGACAAATGCCACAAAGAGGATGGACCCGCCGATAAAGAAGGAAGTCCGGTACCCAAAAAATTCGGCCGCGAATCCTCCTAAAAAAGGACCGAAAGAAAAGCCGATGAAATTAGAGGAGGAAATAAAGCCCAGAGCAAAGGAAAGCCTGTTTCTTGGTGTTCCCGCGGCAACCAGTGTGGTAGCGGCAACCATGGTGCCGGTCAGGAGGCCCTGAGCGGCCCGGAGTACAAGAATGGTTTCAACATTTTGGGCCAACCCCATTCCTCCGATAATGAGAAACCCGGAGAAGAGGGCCCGTAAGACCATTGGTTTCCTCCCGAACTGATCGGAGAGCCTTCCCCAGACCAGGGCCATAATGCCCATGAGAACCGCCGGCAGAGCCGCGTTAATTCCAACTAGCAGCTGCAGCTGCTCAGGATCGGTTACTCCCAGCTCCTGCATATAGAAAGGAATAAAGGGCAGCCCGAATCCGAATCCGGAGAGGGAGAGGATCTGAGTAAACCACAGGATGTACAGATTTCTTTTCCACAGTTCCATTGAAACCTATACTACACCCCGTTTACGTAAAAAGAACAGGGCCATAGGAAGGAAGTTTGCCGGAAATTCCGTACTATTTTTTTTTGCATAAAGACAATCCACTTCATGACGCTAAAGACGAACCCGCCACAGACACCGCCCCGGCTTCGGCGATTGTCCGAGATCTCCGTCAACTATTGGAAATCCTGTCCTCCTGGTAGGGCTGGGCCAGTAATTCCGCGTCTTTCGCCCATTCCCTTGCCTTCTCGATATCTCGGTAGGCTCGAAAACGACAAACCGGTTTGGTCCTGGAAATCATATCATAGACCGGATAGTACCCGAAAGAACGAATAACCGGATTGATCCATCCCGCGCAGTGGTCACAGTAGAGTTCGCAAAGTTCTGCATCATTGTCGATGTTCTTCGAAAGGGAGGGGCATTTCTTCATAACAAATTCGAAATAATCTTCGGTCACTTCAAGGTCCATCTCGCAATTCTCTTCTATCCGAATATGGTCCCAGTACTTCCGCATGCCCTCTAATCCGTCCTTTTCAATATAAGGTCCTAAAAGGGACTTTTGGAGGGAGGAAACCTCCAACCAGTATTTTTTAATGTCCTCCATGGAGTGGTCCTTAAGCATTTTAAAGAGCTCGTTATACATACGTACAAAATGATCACTTGGCAGCATCTTCCGACCTCCTCAAGGTAATGGTGTACTTGCCCTCCCCTTCTATCTCTGTGGAGATGGTAAATGGAGTATTCTCGGACCATCCCTCTCCCAGGAGGATAACCTGTTTGTAAAAATCATCCGTTACGGGTACACCCTTGACCTTTAGATGCTCCGTCGCGGGACATCGGACCACCCGAAAGCGGAACCCCTCCTCCCCGGATTCAAGGTCTTCCACACTGAATTCTCCGCCTTCCCGTTCGTAGTAATAGAGGAGGTGTTCCTTTAAGGGTTCCCAATTACCTGCTTTAAGGTTCTCGTAAATGTCCTTGTACACCCTTTGGGCAGTCCTATAGAAGAGTTCCCTAAGGAATTCCTCTCCATACTCCCGAAGAACATATCGAATTGTCCTGTCCGTGGCCAGATGAAAATCCTTATGCAGATTTCCCGTATCCTTATATCTCACTTTTTTCTCCTTACCTAGCAAAGACCTTTCCAAACAACCCTAAAAAAAGTAGTATATATTGATGTTTCTTCAAAATTACTATTTTTTAGACTCTCAAGATTGTAAAATAGAAAAAACTGCTTGACAAGACGTTATTGGTAATAACAATATATAATAATGAGTAATGTTAAGGGATATGTACCATGACCACTACAGCCTACAATAAGCTCTACAATATTCTCCGCGATCAGATTCTTGACCGGACCTTTGCGCCTGGGGACAAGCTTCCTACGGAACGAGAGATATGCGACAACTTCGGTGTCTCCCGCATTACCAGCAGACACGCCCTAAGGCTTTTGGAGGAACAGGGCCTGGTGGAACGCCACAGGGGAAAGGGAACATTCGTCCGTCAGACCCGGCAGAAGAAGATTCCCATTGTGGATTGGGATTATACCGGCTCTTTGAACAAAGCGGCCCCCTCCATCTACCGAAAACTCATTACCAACGAACTGATAACACCGCCGGCACATATTACCGAAGCCTTAGGACTCTTCAAATCTGAAAAATGTCTCTTCGTGGAACGGATGGACTTTTTAAAGGGAGAGCCTGTAGCATTTGACCGGGGTTACATTCCCACTAACCTGGCCACGGCAATCGACGAAGAAATGCTTGTCAGGGTCGATTTCGCCTCGGTGTGGAGCAAAGCCCAGGGAATAACCTTTTCCCATTTTAAAGAAATTATTGAAGTTTTCGCCGCTGATGATGAAACAGCGGAACGGCTAAAGGTAAAGAAAAAACAGCCTATGCTCTTGGTTATTGATCAGATGCTCGACAATACAGATGCCATCCTCAGTATTTTTGAAACAATCTACCGGGGGGACCGGTTCAAGCTTATTGCCACTACCTCGGTAACGGCCCTATAACTCTTCTGAGGACAAGGTCTATGCCATCTCTCAAGAAATTTCGCCCCTCTGCCCAGTTTTTGGGGTTAGCTGCAATCTTTATAAGCCTAACCGGGTTTGCTATTTCCGGAAACGCCATTCCCCCTCTCATTACCACTATCTCCAAGGAAATCGGCAGCTCCTTCGAATCCTTCGGCTATGTTATTATGCTGCAGTTCCTCTCTTTTACCGTTGCCGCTTTCGTCGGAGGATGGCTGGGGGAAAAACACGGTGCACGCCCTGCCACCCTAGTCATGACAGGCCTCTGCATTGTGACCCTCTGCTTTTTTATTGGTCCCCTCTTCAGGAGGATCCTCTTTTTTGTGTTCTGGTCCATTCCCCTGGGCTTCGGGGGCGGGCTTATAGAAACCTTTGCCTCCATCCTTGTTTCTCGTTACGATCGTCCCGGCTCTAGTAGACTCATGAACCTCTCCCAGAGTTTCTTTACCCTCGGCGCTGTCATTGCTCCTCAGACGGTATCTTTTGCGTTGGTAGCGGGAGTGCACTGGCGGGTTATTTTTATTATCTTTGCACTCTTTATGGCTTCGGTTGCTGTCTTTTTTTTCTTCTTCTTTCGAGATTCCTCGGTAAACACCGTTCTTCATCCGGCACGACAAACCCCGGGAAAAGAGGACTCCCTCTGGACGCTCCTTAAAAATCCCTGGTTTCTCCTCTTCGCCTTCTCCATGTTTATAAATGTCACAATCGAGAGCACTATGGCCTCCTGGCTCCCAGCTTACTTTGAAATACATCTCGGGGTTTCAGCAGCTTCCGCGGCATGGAGGATGAGTGTCCTCTGGGGAGGGGTAATGGTGGGAAGATTGATGATGATGGTCCTTCCGGACCGCTGGAGTTTTGCGCCCGCCATGATAACCGGAGGCGCGGGAATGACTGTTAGTCTTTTTTTCCTCTCTATTGCGGAACTCCCCTGGCTGGCAACGGTATTCGTTGCTTCCGCGGGGGTTCTCTACGGTCCTGTTTGGCCCGCCACCGTCTCCACCTGTGAAAACCGTTTTCAGAACCAGCGTTTCACCAGCGGAATTATTGGCGTTGGGGCCTTAGGCGTCTCTGTCGGCCCATTCGTTGCTAGCCTCATTATTAAGCATATCGGGTTTAAGACCCTCTTTCCCGTGTTTACCGTGGTGGCAGCCCTGCTTACAACTCTGTACGTATACATTGCCGGCCTAATGAGGAAATCTGCCACTCCAGGTACGGCCGCCCCTCAGAAATAACTTGGGCCGAGACGACATGGAGAGTAGTTTCAGCCGGGGTCCGGGAAAGGAGGGCCGCAACTAAGGTAGAACGCGCGCCATAACGCCTTGGCGTCAACACCTTGACGTCCATTACCTTGACGTCCATTACCTTGGCGTCCATTACTTGGAGAAACTTCCGTTCCCCTATATAATGTAACATAGTGAGACTCTGAAAAATAGCATTTTGAAAGAGCCTCGAAGGAGCTAATAATGAGTAAAGAAGATATTCAGCTTCCCAATTTTGAAAATGAAAGCGTTCCAGCTTCTCTGGAAGGCTATTTTCTTATATCAGAAATGGAATTGATAGATCCGAACTTCTACAAGACCGTGGTATTTATGGTAGAGCACAACGAGCAGGGTGCCTTCGGGTTGGTGGTAAATCGCAAGGCGGATGCCGTCCTCGGGGAGGTGGTAGAGGGAATTACCGGACCTCTTTACGATAGTCCAATCTATGTTGGAGGACCGGTCCAGCAGAACCTTCTCTTCATCCTCCACTCCGGACTTCCCGCCGAAGCCACAGGAGAGTACTCGAAATCATCCATACCAGGAGTCATCTTCGAACCGGTTTCCGAAAGGATGATTACCTACCTCAACGAACACTGGGAAGATATCCCTGAAAGCCAAAAACCGGAGACACGGTTCTACGTAGGGTACTCGGGGTGGGGGCCGGGTCAGCTGGAAGAGGAGATGAAAATCGGTTCCTGGCTGATACACAAGGCAACACCGGACATTGTCTTCCACAAAGAGCCTGAAATGGGCTGGAAGGACGCGCTCTCAAAGAAAGGCACCTTCTATAAGATCATAGCTGAGACCGGCTGCAAACCATCCATTAACTAATAGGCCCTTAGGGAGAATATCATACTATGAAATGTATACAGATATCTGATCTCCATATCGGCAATCCGGGGGAGATCAACTACCAAATAGATTCCAGAAAGAACTTCCATGGACTTATGGAAGCAATTTCCAGGGAAAAGGCGGATTTCCTCGCTATTACCGGCGATTTGGCCATGCGGGAAGGGGAAAAATCCATTTACGACTGGCTGCAACCAAAGCTCCCACACTTCAAGAAGGGAGTGTTCGTTACACCAGGGAACCATGACGACAGGGACCTGCTGAGAATGACATTTCCCGACCAGTTTTCGGACTTGCCGCCGGCCGCACCCCTCTCCTCCTCCTTCTCCTTAGGTGGAGAAACCTTCCATTTCTTAGACAGCTCTCCCGGGGCCGTCTCAAAAGACCAATTGGAAGCGCTCAACGCAACGCTGCAGCAACTGGAAAACACCCAAGTCCCTTCCGTTCCTCGGCTTAACATCTTCATGCACCATCCGCCGGTGTTCGGAGAAGTCCGCCATATGGACACCAAATACGCCCTGGAAAACATGGACGAAGTACAGAAGGTTGTTGAACACTTTAGTGGTCAGGTCCACGTATTCTGCGGCCATTATCATGTGGAAAAAACCATCGTAAAGGCCAATATGACAGTCTACATAACGCCTTCTAACTATTTCCAGGTGGACCAAGAGACAGACGCATTCACCGTAGACCATTACGACATCGGTTACAGGATTATTTCCTGGCAGGAAGACACCATCCGCACCTGGGTCCGGTACATCGAGGCCCCCGGATCGCCGCTTGTGCGAAAATAAAGGCAAAAACTTGACCTTCCTTCGTTATTTTTCTTGATTCCTCCTCTCAAAATCTTCTAAATGTTGATTTTTCGCGAATTTTCTTATAAAAACTGCAATACTCATTGACATGTCTCTAACAATTAACTATTATTCTTCGAAACATTGATAATATAAATTTTTTTCCATAGAATCTAACGCTAAAAAAGGCAATTTATTATAATAAGAAGGAGGTGCTGGGAGAAATGAACGAAAAAACCAGGTTGGCGGCGGAAGTTATTATTGATATCATTCATCAGGAGGGGGTGGACAGCATCTTCGGCTACCCGGGGGGTGCGGCGATACCTCTATTCGACGCCCTCTTCGACTCACCTATTCAACTGGTACTGGCCAGACACGAACAGGGGGCGACCCATATGGCCGACGGCTTTGCCCGGGTAACAGGAAACCCCGGTGTAGTTATCGTTACCTCCGGTCCTGGGGCCACTAACACCATTACCGGGATTATGACCGCCCACATGGACTCTGTCCCCATGGTTGTCCTCTGCGGTCAACAGACCCGGAAAAACTTAGGGTTAGACACCTTCCAGGAGGCGGACGTTTCCGGTATTTCTTTTCCCGTGGTAAAACATTCCTACCTTATAAAGGACCCGCAGGATGTTCCTAGAATAATCCGGGAGGCCTTTCACATCGCCCGCTCAGGCAGACCCGGTCCGGTCCTCATAGACCTTCCCAAGGACGTTTTAAACACCCGAATCGACCCAAACTACAGCGAAGATTTCCACCTCCCCGGATACGCCGTACCGAAAGAAGGCGACCAGGAGGAGATAGAGCGGGCCGCGGGGATGCTGGAAAAGGCAAAGCGGCCGGTTATTATTGCCGGCAGAGGGGTGGTCATTTCCGGCGCGGAAAAGTCCCTCCTCTATTTGGCGGAGAAATGTAAAATCCCCGTTACCAACACCCTCCTCGGTAAGGGCGGCTTCCCGGAGAACCATCCGTTAAGCCTGGGAATGCCGGGAATGCACGGAACAGCCTACGCCAACATGGCCTTAGACCACTGCGATCTCGTTATGAGCGTCGGCTGCCGCTGGGACGACCGGATTGTGGGCAATCCTGACGACTTCTGCCCGGGAGCGGTCAAAATTCATATTGATATTGATCCCGCTGAGATAAATAAGGTAATTCAGGTGCATTCAGGCATTGTCGGAGATGCCCGGCACGTGGTGGAGACCCTCTCCGCCATTGTAAAACGAGGGGAAACTACGGATTGGCTCGAGCAGATAGAGAAGTGGAAAACCAAGTATCCTATGAAGTACAAAAAGGAAGGAAAACTCAAGGCGCAGCACGTTATAGACGAAATCTACAAGCTCACCGAGGGGAAGGCCATTGTTGCATCCGATGTAGGACAGCACCAGATGTGGACTGCCCAGTTCTATCGCATCGATAAGCCCAACCAGTGGCTCACCTCCGGCGGCGCGGGCACCATGGGCTACGGGTTTCCCGGAGCTATCGGCGCCCAGATGGCCCATCCTGATAAAACAGTAGTTGCGGTAGTGGGGGACGGAAGCTTCCAAATGACCCTCTACGAGCTGGCAACCGCGGTTATCCACCGCCTCCCCATTAAGATACTGGTCATAAACAACCATTACCTTGGCATGGTCAGACAGTGGCAAAACCTCTTTTACGACAATAGGCTCTCCGGCGTAGAGTTGGAGGGCAACCCGAACTTCGTAAAACTAGCCGAGAGTTACGGGGCAAAGGGGTTTAGGATTAAACGGAGCTCCGATGTAAGGCGGATCCTAAAGGCAGCCCTGGAGTACAACGAAGGCCCTTCCCTTATCGATGTGGAGGTAGAAAAGGAGGAGAACGTCTATCCCATGATTCCCGCGGGAGGGACCTTCAAAGACATGATCCTTACAGCACCGAAGAGTAAAGAAGGAGGGAAATAACATGAGCACCACACTTACTGAACCGGAAAAAGGACTGAAAAAACACACCATAAGCCTTTACGTACGAAACAAACCTGGGGTCCTTATCAGGATAGCCCTTCTCTTCGCCCGCAGGGGGTATAATATCGACAGCCTGGTGGTCTCCGAGGCCCACGATCCGGCCTTCTCCCACATGAACATCGTTGGAAGGGGGGAAGACAAAATCCTGGACCAGATTATAAAACAGCTTAACAAACTGGTCGACGTGGTCCATGCAAAGGACAATACCGGAAAGGACGTGATTCAAAAGGAATTGGCACTTTTAAAGATACAATGTTCCCCGGAAAACCGCACGGAAATCCTCCAGACCGCCCAGGCCTTTAAAGCGGACTCGGTAGATGTCAGCGAGAACACGGTGACTCTCGAGGTAACAGGGACCACGGAAAAGATCGATTCAGTCCATCGGGTGTTCAACAACTACGGCATAATAGAAATGGTGCGTACGGGAAAGGTAATTATTGCCCGGGGCGAGGAGAGCACCTCGTAAATAACGCGACGGGGGTAGCAGACGGGGGTAGCAGAAAAGCGAAAACATGGTACAATCCATAGACTCAATGTAAGATTGGATGTCGGACCCCTATGCTGAAAGAATTCAAAACCCTCTTACCCTATGCTAAACGGTTTACTCTCTGGTATATTGCCGGACTGGTCTGTCTCGTTGTAACCGACGGCGGCCTGATCCTGGTGCCCCAGTTTATTAGGCGGGCCATCGATATCATCGTTTCCGGCGACTTCCAATTAGTGGAGATCCTTAGGATAGCGGGAAGCCTCTGCGGAATAGCCCTTATCGTCGGGCTTTCCCGTTTTGGTTGGCGCTTCTTTATTCACGGCGCTTCCCGAAGAATCGAGATGATGCTGCGGGATCGGCTCTTTCGGCATCTCCAGGTCCTCTCAAGCAGCTTCTACTCCCGCACCAAGACCGGAGACCTCATGGCCCGGTTTACCAACGACATGAACGCTATCCGTATGGCCTCCGGTATGGGACTGGTGGCCCTCATCGACGGAGTCTTCATGGCCCTGGTGATCCTCGTCATTCTTATAAGCCAGAACGCTCGGATCGCCGTGCTGACCATTCTTCCCCTTCCCGTAATAACCGTGGCCATTCTCCTTTTGGGGAAGACCATAGGCGAACGCTTTCGTCAGGTACAGGAGGGATTTGCCCGCTTAAGCGAGAGGGTGCAGGAATCCATTTCCGGAATCAGAGTGATAAAGACCTTTGTTCGAGAGAAGTACTTTATTCGAAAGTTCTCCACTCAAAACGAGGAGTACGTGGACCGTCAGTTGTCTCTGGTAAAAATCTGGGGACTATTCTTTCCCGTGGTTACCTTTATAGCGGGGATTACCAACGTCATATTCTTGGTCCTGGGCGGAAGCGCCGTTATGTCCGGGGAGTTAAGCGCCGGAGATTTTACCGCCTTTCTTTCCTATTTGCAGATGCTTATCTGGCCTATGATGGGCATGGGGTTCACGGTAAACCTGATCCAACGGGGAGGGGCCAGCTTGGGAAGAATAAACAGGGTCTTAGAGGAAGTACCGGACATCGCGGACCCGGCGGAACCTAAGCCTCCCGGCTCAAAAGGCGATATTACTATAAAAGGTCTGACTTACTCCTACCCCGACAGCAGCACTCCCGCATTGAACAACATCTCCCTCCATATTCCTTCGGGGAGTATTCTTGGGATCCTCGGGAAAACCGGTGCCGGAAAAACAACCCTGGTCAACCTGCTTCCGAGAATGATCAATCCGCCGGAAGGGACCATTTTCTTGGACGGAGTGGACATTAAAGAGATGAAGCTCGCGGAACTGAGAAACAGCTTTGCCGTGGTGCCGCAGGATATCTTTCTCTTCTCCGCCTCTGTTTCGGAGAACATCGGTTTCGGTCTGGACGATGAGGAGTACGCCGCGGGAGAAGATCACAGTACCGGAAAAATAAGGGAGACCGCCGAAGCCTCCACCATTACCAGAGACGCGGAGAACTTCCCCGAAGGACTTGAGACGGTCATCGGCGAACGAGGTGTGACCCTCTCGGGGGGGCAGAAACAGCGGATCGCCATAGCCCGGGCCCTTTCCCGGGAGGCCCCGGTCCTTATATTCGACGATTCTTTCTCCTCCGTAGACACGGACACTGAAAACACCATCCAAAAAAACATTGCTTCCCAGATTAAGGGGAAAACGGTCATCCTCATTTCCCATCGGACTTCCACCTTAAAGATAGCGGACTCTATCATCGTCTTAGAGGACGGCCGGATCACCGAGGAGGGGACCCACGAAGAACTTATAAGTGCCGGCGGATTTTATCAGGAAATCTATACATTGCAGCAACTGGAAGAGCAACTGGAGGAAAGCCGATGAAAAGCATGGACGCGTCAGCTGCTTTGGACGGAAAGATTATCCGCGGATGGGACTCCGCGCTTTTTAAGCGCATTATGGCATACGCGAAACCCTACCGCCTCTTTTTTATCCTGGCTGTTATCTTTCTTGGAATGAGCACTGCCGGGGAAATGCTGGTCCCCGTACTTATTCAGAAGGCGGTGGACCGCGACATTCTCCCCTATCATCAGCGTATATTTCTTCCGGAAGCAGAGAATGAGCTGTTGGAAAGACTAGATACGGAAGAAGCTGAAGGGAAACAGATAGATAAGTACCTCTACCTTCCCTCGGAAGCCCTCTCCCCTCTCACCGTGAAAGAGAAGGAGGACCTTATTTCCAGGGGAGTACTCTCCGCGGAAAACTACTTCCTCGTCAATACCCGGGAAGGGGAGGACCAAAAAGAACTTTTACAATCAAGGGAACAAGATATCCACTCCGGCGCGAACTACGCGGCGGTGAAAGACAAGGATTTGAATTCCTTCTCCAAGGCGGAGATCCGAACCCTCCGGTCCCAGCATTACACAAGCCTCCACGGGAAAGTTGTTATCTTTATCGTTATTCTTGTTGCTGTGCTTTTTGCTTCCTTCGGGGAGATCTTCTTTATGGCCTTGGTCAGCCAGCGGGTCATGAAGGACTTAAGGACCGATCTTTTCAGTCATACAGTCCGGCTACGTCTCCATTTCTTGGATAAAAACCCTGTGGGGAGTTTTGTCTCTAGAATCACAAACGATGTAGAAACAATAAACGAGCTCTTCACTACTGTCATTATCTCCTTTTTGAAGGACTTCAGCCTTATGGGAGGCGTATTTGTAACGCTTTTCCTTTTAAACTACAGGCTCGCCCTGGCAGCTGTCCTCTTTCTTCCACCTCTTCTAATTATTACCCTCTTCTACCGGGTAAAAGCGCGGGAAGCCTTCAGGAAAGTAAGGGCCTCGGTCTCCGCTTTAAACGCGTATCTTTCGGAGCACATATCAGGAATGCGGGTAGTGCAGCTCTTTGTTCGGGAATTGAGAAGTTACAAACAATTCAAGGAGAGAAACACGGGCCTCCTTACGTCGCATTTAAGGGAGATGTACGTAATAGCCACCTTCAGACCCATTGTGGATGTCTTCGCCACTTTTTCCATTGCCGCCATCATCTATTTCGGTGCTTCCTGGTTCTTAAGTAATCTCGTTACGCTGGGAGTTTTAATTGCATTTATCAATCTGATTCGGAAGTTTTTTAATCCCGTTTTAGATCTAACGGAGAAGTACAACATCCTCCAGCAGGCCATGGCGGGAAGCGAGAGGGTTTTTACCCTTATGGACACCCAGGAGTTTATCCCTGAACCGAAGAGCCCGGTAAAACTACCGGAGAAGAGCCCGGGGGAGGTGGTCTTTGATAAGGTCTGCTTTCAGTACATCCCCGGAGAGCCGGTAATACGCGATCTTTCCTTTACCGTCCACCCCGGAGAAACAATAGCGGTGGTGGGCTTTACCGGGGCGGGAAAAACGACCCTTACTTCTCTCCTCACCCGGCTCTGGGACATTCAGGAGGGGAACATCACCATTGACGGAACTGATATCAGGGAAATAGCAAAAGAGGATTTACGGAGGCGTGTCCAGTCCGTACTTCAAGACGTGTTTCTCTTTTCGGGAAGCGTTCTGGAGAATATCAGGATGGGAAAAGAAATCCCCATGGAAAAGATAGAGGAAGCAGCCCGGCTGGTCCATGCCGATGGTTTTATCCGCGCCCTCTCCTCGGGATACGAAACGCTCCTACAGGAGAGGGGGGGCAACCTCTCCACCGGTCAGCGGCAGCTCCTCTCCTTCGCCAGAGTCCTCTCCCACAACCCGGAGATCCTTGTCTTAGACGAGGCCACCAGCAACATCGACGCGGAAACGGACAAGCTTATCCAAGACGCTCTATCGGTCCTCTTAAAAGATAGAACGGCCATCGTCATTGCGCATCGTCTTTCCACGATAAAAAACGCCGACCGAATCCTTGTCCTTCACATGGGAAAATTAGTAGAGGCGGGAAAGCATGAGGAGCTTATGAAAAAGAAAGCTGCCTACTACAATCTCTACAAAATGCAGTATAAAGAAGAGTAAGGAAGAAAAGAGGAGAGAAGACTATGAATAAAGAAGACATGCAAGAGGGAAGACATTTTTTAAAGGCGAACTGGCAGGAATTCGAAGGAAGAGTATCCGACCAGATGAAAGGCCTGTCCCAGCCGGAACCACAAAAGCCCGCTGGAGAGGCCGAAAGGATAAACCTTCCACCTCTCCACGAAACAACGGCTTTTGCAAAAAAGAATGTGTATGATGCTATTATGGAAAGGGAGAGCAGAAGAAGGTATTCTCCCGGTCCCATCTCCCGGGAGGAGCTCTCCTTTCTTCTCACCTCCACCCAGGGGGTAAGAAGAAAAATGGGGCAAAACCACTTCAGGACCGTTCCCTCCGGCGGCTCCAGGCATCCCTTCGAAACCTATATTGCCGCCATAGATGTGGAAGGACTCGAGGAGGGACTCTACCGCTATCTCCCCTTCGACCACCAGCTGGTTTCAGAGAGTACCGTGGACAATTTTCGTGGTTCCATAAACAGGGCAATCTTCGGTCAGCTTTTCAAGAACACCGCGGTTGTTTTTTTCTGGACCGTCATCCCCTACAGGACCGAGTGGCGATACGAGACAGTCTCCCATAAGGTAATAGCCCTGGACGCGGGACATGTCTGTCAAAACCTCTACATTGCCTGCGAAGCCATCTCCTGTGGGACCTGCGCCATTGGAGCCTACGATCAGGAGAAGGTAGATACTCTCCTCGGTGTAGACGGGGAAGATGAGTTCACCATATACCTGGCGCCTGTAGGAAGGGCGGGATAATCGAGAATGGTGGTTTTTTCCCCGACCAGCTCTTCTTCTATTATATCCACAACCCGTTGGGTCTCATCTTTGAAGATAAAGTCCACCCCGCGGTCCGCCCGCTTAGGATACATCTTTTCCCCTACCTCTTGTACAAAACGCTTCAGCGGTTTTTCCACATCGTCAATTTCCGCGAAGTCGCCCCATCCGGACCGCAGAAGCATGCCCGCGTTCATCCTCTGTTCGTGCTGACCGCCAAAGGGAATAACAAAGCAGGGTTTTTTAAGGTAAAGGGCCTCGGAAATAATCTGATGCCCAGCAGAGGTGATAAGGCCGCTGCAGCGGCCGAACTCGGTAACGAAGTCCTCCTCGTCGTTGGGGAAGACCTTTACCTTTATGTCCGGCACATGGGAGAGCACCTGAATCAACCGCTCCCGAATTTCCTCCCGGGCGTAGAGAATGAAAAACCCCTCGTCCGATCGGGAGACCTGCTGTATCTCCTCCCTTAGTATCGGGCCAACTGTACCGTTGTAGAAGGAACAGATAATCTTCCGGCCCGAGGCGGGCATCATGGCCCGGGCCGCCATCCGCGCGTAAAAAGCGGGAAGGCTTAAGGTACTATCGGAGAGGACCATCCCCGGATGGTTGAGAAGCACAAGAGGCATTCCCGCTCTGTCAGCAACTCGTGACAAGAAAGGCTCCCAGTCGCTTAAGACAAGATCAATTCCTTCCGCCCCGCACTCCTTGGTTAATCTTCTGATCCACCAAGGATAGCTACATACATTTCTAAGATTGGATATCCCCGTCTTTATAAAACGTACCGCGTAATCTTCCATGGTGAAATGCATGTGGGGTAGAAGATGGATAGGGGCATCCGGAAAAGCGGCGGTTAATTCATCCCACCTGTTTTCCGTACACCAGAAGACGAGTTCATGCTTATCCTTCAGGCGGCGGGCCACCGCGATAGTCCGCGTTAAGTGCCCCCGCCCTTCTCCGCAAAAAGCAATACCGATTTTCATAATTTCCTCCCAGTTATATAACCTTTTTATCACCCTCTCCAATATGGGGGGAACAGAAAATCGGTTTTTTCACGGAATTCTTACGGATTATTAACAGTCTTTATCCGGCCCTTACCGTGATCTTACGGAGGAAGAGAGAAATGGTGCAAAGCTCTTTTACTTTGTATCTAGGACCTCCTATATATCGTTTCTGATACGAATATAGTCTCCCTCTGTGAAGAGTATGTGAAGATACGGGGAGTATTTAGGGAAGAAGGGTATATTGAGGTTCTGAAAAAATGTAATTTTGAAAGAACCTCAATTGAAAAACCGGATAATTCCGCTAATTTTTCCATCTTTTTACAAATTCACACCGAATTTGACCAATCCCTTGAAGCAGATTATACTTTTTATAGGTATAGAGGTGTAAAAACATGCGGAGGTGTGTATGATAGTTTCTATACCAAAACCATTACGAGAGAAACTGGGAGATGAGGGCTCCGAATCTTTTATTGAAATGATGAACCAGCTCGAAGAAAATCAGACCAATGCCGTCCTCGCCCTTTCGGAACAGCGATTCGAGAAGACCCTTACCCGGGAATTGGCGGATTTTAAAATTGAAATCAACGCCCGTATTTCCGACCTGCGGGACGAGGTCTTCGGAGAAATCCAGAAGTTGCGCGAAGAGGTTTTCGGGGAAATCCATAAACTGAGGAATGAAGTTTTCGAAGAAATTCATAAACAAAGGGCCGACAATATTAAGTGGAT